>NZ_JMLH01000080.1 GCF_000686665.1 Thomasclavelia saccharogumia DSM 17460
GAACTATAGAATTCCTCACAAAAATTCTATATTCCCTTTATTGGATTCATCCTAATCAACTCCACAATAGAATACCTCTTCATTTGGGGAGGGGGCCACTATGCCTATTTTACCACTAAACAACTTAAGAATAACAGTATTTATTTAAAATATTTTGATTATTGATACCAAAACAGTCATTCTTGGAGAAAAAAGCCATCATAAGAATTACATACGTTTTAGTACAATGAAACTTAATTCAAATTTTTATTATGGATTACTTACTATTCAGTATTTTGGATATAATTAGAAATCCTTTTTTTGTTTCCAAAAAAATTTGTTTAAGTTTATAACTTATTATATAAACGTAAACGATAAATATGTTCTTCATCAGCATTTAATGATTCATGAACAAATGGTGCTGAAACGTTATGATAGATTGTACCATCAATTTCTAAATCAAATTGTTGACCTTCCTCACTAGCCCAATCTAAAGTGATTGAATTATCATCAGCTTCTGCTGATAATACTGGTACTTCAGCAGTTGATAAATCAGGATCAGCTTCATTAATTACATCTTCTTGCGTATTATTGAAACCTTCAATTGTTAGTTTTACAGTATCTTTAGTAATATCACGATCATCTTTAGCAATTTTTACTTGTACTTTTGGATTTGTAATAATTTCTACTGATTCAAAATCAGAGCCTTCAGTAGCATAATGATTTAAATTAGGTCTTTCATTGTAGAAATATACATTATCTGTAGCATTATCAAATTCTTCTTGAGTAGTTACTTTTCTTAAAGCTACTTCTTGATTGTTGATAGTAGCTGATAATGAAGCTGGCTCTTTAAGTACATTAACAATAAATTGTGTTCCCCGAGCTGTTTTCATTCCTGTAAATGAACCCCTAGCTGGATTAACAGTAATTGTAGCTGTTCCCGTTCCTGTTTTTGGTGCCTCAGAAGTAATTAGCGTAGTTGCTCCTTTACCTTCTTTATATTCTTGGCTTTCACCATCATCATCATACATTGTAAAATCAGTATTTCCTGATGGATAAACTTCAAAAATACGATCTTCATCACCAGTTACTTCAAGTTGTGAGTTGTTTTCTGGTGTCTTTGGTATGATGGCACCATTTTTTACAAATAATGGTAATTTCCATAATGGGGCACTGAAATTATTGATTACTTTACCACCAGTATATTGTTCACCTGTAAAATAATCGATCCATACTTGATCTTCACCACCTGGAAGATAAATATTATTTCTTACTTCAGCACTATTATCAGCTTCATTATATACTGGAGCTACTAATAAATTTTCACCCCACATATATTGATATTGGGTTAAATTTGTCCATGTATTTGGATCATCAGGAAATTCCAGCATCATTGCTCGCACCATTGGCACCCCATCATCATGAGCTTCTTTAGCATATGTATAATAATATGGCATTAATCCCGTTTTCATTTTTAAATACATCCGGTTGATTGATGTATATGGTTCACCATGGAACCAAGGGTTTTTTTCACCGCCAGTTGTCCAGCCATCCATATTGATCATGATCGGAGTAAATGCTTTCCATTGGAAATCACGAGTCGAAATTATATTATTTGATCCATAAATCCCATCTAAATCAGATCCCACATTTGGATTACCACTCAATCCAGAACCAATGTATGTAGGAATGTGGAAACGAATATATTCCCAGTTACCACCAGTTTGATCACCTGACCAAAGTCCAGCATAACGTTGAGTTCCTGCCCAGCCATCTACAGTAAAGACAAAAGCACGGTTATCAGAGTTATTTTCAATTCCTTCAAAAGCTTGACGAACAGCGTTTAGACCAAATGAATAACCTTCTCCAACCCAGGCAACATCGGTCTTGATCATTTGAGTTCCTGATTGTACTTCTTTATCTAATTTATCTAAATCTTGTTCTGTCCATAGACCTGTTTTAAAACCTCTTTTAGCAGCTTCACCTACAAAAGACTCTAAATTATCAAGTCCACCATAGCCGCAGCCATAACCATCATTTGGTAAAAACCACCCTACTGGCATGTCCATTTCATTGTATTTATCAGCACGATTAATCCCTTCATTTAATAAACTTTCCCCGTTTAAATTATAGCAATCCGCATTCCCCTGATAGAATGCATATTTAGGCATAAACATTGGATTACCAGTTAATTCTACAAAATCAGAAAGAATATCCTTTGAACTATCTTCTACAAAATAATAAGCATCGAAGCGATCTTCTTCGTGTTCCATTGTAGCTGTAGCGCTAAAATCATATTCTCCAGGCTGGAAAGTATGTCTTAACACACCATAACCATTAGTTGAAAAATAAAAAGGATTTGGTGAAGCAACACCACCACTTACCCAAGTACTTTTATTAACGATTTCTATTTTTCTGTTTTTATGAGAGAAATAACCATTTTGCATTCCTCCACCAAAAAAGTATTCGTCTTCTTCAGTTTCTAAAGTTTGAATTGTTTTAGTACCGTCATATTTTAACGATTCTTTTTCTTTCCAAACCGTTTCCCCGTTAGCTTTTTTTAATTCCATCTTAGCAAGATCTTTATCAATCAATAATTGAATCTTATCTGTAGAAATGATGATTTTGTCATCTTCCTGGCTTACAACCGGTTCAATTTCTTGATATTCATCTATATATTCCTGCTCATCTTTAGCAACGATCTTTGTAGTATGCGTAGGTGCCATTGGCTCAGGTGCATCTTTGAAATCACCTTTTGGTTCCATATTAAAACGGAATACCTCATCTTTCAAAAATGTGATTTTAGCTTGTTCACCACCACCAAATGATAGATAGACGTCATTTCCATCAGTTCTTTCATATCTAGCATTTGTTAACTGTCCACTTCTGGAAACTTGTTCTTGAGCATGAAAAACAGTTAGATTAGATGCTACCATACTAGTAGCTAACACCAAGCTTAATCCGATTTTCTTGATATTTTTTAAACTATAAAACATTTTCCTTTCCCTCCTTGTCTTAATAGTTCATTAATTTACAAACAATCTTAAATTATCCCCTCCTTACAGCATAACACTCATCTATTTAATCTCCCTTTATAATAGAATGATGTAATACGCTAAAAATGGTTTAAAAATCCCAACAATTGAAATTATATCATTTTAAATACAATTTTTCTTTATCCTTTTTACACATTAATTTATACTTTTGATAAATTTTAAGAATAATCTATTATCACAATAAAAAAACAGTAAGTATATTTCTTACTGTTGCTCAAATAATCATTATATATTTTTTCCTAAATAATAAAAACTTGCATACTGACCATTTTTCTTTAATAGCTCATCATGAGTTCCCTCTTCCACAATTCCCTCATGAGATAAAACACAGATTCTTTTAGCATTTTTAATCGTTGAAAGACGATGAGCAATTACTAAAGTAGTTCGATTCTTTGCCAAAGCTTCTAACGATTCTTGAACAACATGCTCACTTTCATTATCTAAAGCACTTGTTGCCTCATCAAAAATCAAAATTGGCGGATTTTTCAAAAATACTCGAGCAATGCTTAATCGCTGTTTTTGACCACCAGATAACTTAACGCCTCGCTGTCCACAATCTGTATTATAACCATCAGGAAGTTCCATAATAAAATCATGAGCGTTAGCTTTTTTAGCAGCCTCGATAACTTCTTCATCACTAGCTTCAAAGCAGCCATAACGAATATTATCTAATATTGTTCCGGCAAATAAATAAACATCCTGCTGCACGATTCCAATGTTCTGACGCAATGAATTTAATTTTATATCTTTAATATTTTGACCATCGATCAATATTTTTCCTTCACTGACCTCATAAAATCTTGGTAACAAAGAACAAATCGTAGTTTTACCAGCACCTGATGATCCAACTAAAGCAATATATTCTCCTGGACTAATTTTCAAATTTATGTTTTTTAAAACATAATCACTCTTTTGATTGTATCTAAAAGCTACATTACAATATTCTATTGCTCCTTTTACATTTTCTAAATTACGAGCATCCTTTTTATCTTTTATATCTGGTTCTATTTCTAAGACTTCCATAAATCTCTCAAAACCAGTAATTCCTTCTTGAAACTGTTCCGTAAAGTTAATAAACTTCTTAACAGGATCAATTAAATTGTTGATATACAACAAAAATGCTACCAAATCAGCAACATTAATAATATCTTTTGAAATAAAAATTGAACCAAAGATCGCTGCTGCAACCGTAATCATACTTGTAAAAGCACCTAAACCAGAGTGAAATTTTCCCATATAAAAATAACTATTTCTTTTACTATTTACATAGTTACTATTTTCATCATGAAATTTATTTATCTCATAGTCTTCATTTCCAAAGCTTTTTACAACTCTGATTCCTGATAAGTTATCCTCAATTCGGGCATTTATGTCGCCTACTCTTTGCTTATTTATTTTAAATGCTTTTTTCATTTTTCGATTATAGTAATAAATAAAACCACCCATTATGGGAATAAAAGCAAAAACAATCAAAGTTAGTTGAAGATTAATATTCGCTAAAATAATAAAAGCACCAAAAAACTTAATAAGAGAAATAACGATATCTTCAGGTCCATGATGATACAGTTCTGTCAAAGAAAACAAATCATTAGTTAAGCGCGACATCAACTGCCCCGTTTTTTGTTCATCATAAAAACTAAAAGACAGCTTTTGATAATGTGTAAAAAGTTCATTTCTAAGATCACGTTCCATATAAACACCCATTACATGACCTTGATAAGCAACAAAATAATTACATAGATATTCGATAATAACTAATATGATCATAAATATTCCTAATTTATAAATAACGCTGATTTCAAAATTATGATCAACTAAAACAGTTCCTGTTAAGTATCGGATAATCATTGGAAAAACAAGAGTTATTCCCGCTGCTATCATCGCACAAAATAAATCCGCTAAAAACAATCGTAAATATGGACGATAATATGATAAAAATTTTCTTCCTCTACTACTCATTAGTGCATCCCCTTTCATAGTTATCTATCATATCATAATTTGTCAAAGATTTTAAGTAAAATAGTTTTGTTAAGATTTTGTTAATTTATTTTACAAATAATTTACAGAATCTTAACATTTTATTATTATTGTTTCTAGGAGGATGATTTTATGACTTTAGCAGATATAGACTGGCCGCTAATATTGGCGGGACTAGGACTGTTTTTATTTGGAATTGAATATATGGGTGATGGATTAAAAGGCTATTCTGGTGATAAATTAAAGAATATTATCGATAAATATACTTCTAGTCCATTTAAAGGAATTTTGATTGGAGCCTTTGTAACTTGTTTGATTCAATCAAGTTCAGGTACTACTGCATTAGCAATTGGTTTGATTCGTTCAGGCTTGATGACACTTGAACAGTCAATTGGAATAATCATGGGAGCCAATATCGGAACTGTTATAACTTCTGTTTTTGTAGGTTTGAAAATATCTCAATATGCTGTCTACTTTATAATTATTGGAGCTTTTTGCTTGATGTTTTCAAAAAATAAAAAGACTAAATATATGGGCCAGGTTATATTTGGTTTTGGCTGTTTATTTTATGGTTTAGAATTAATGGGCGATAATTTAGCTAATATTTCTAAAGTACCTGAGTTTAGTCAAGTTGCCAACTACTTGTCACAAAATCCATGGCTAGGTTTATTAGGTGGAACCCTTTTAACTACAGCGGTTCAATCTTCAGCTGCAGTCATTGCAATTGCCCAGCAAATGTATGGTTCAGGAGCAATTGGATTATCGATTGCTTTACCTTTTTTATTTGGTAGTAACATCGGTACTACTATAACCGCGGTGCTAGCTTCATTTGGAGGAACTGTTCCAGCTAAAAGAGCTGCTTTTTTCCATGTCTTATTCAATGTTGTTGGTTCAATTATATTTATGCTGGTTTTAACGCCTTTTTCAATGCTGATTCAGTGGTTAGCAAGTTCATTGCATATTTTACCAGAACTGCAGTTATCATTAGCTCATGGTATTTTTAATCTTGTAACAACAATAATCTTCTTTCCTTTAATTCCTTCAATTGTTAAGCTAATCAAAAAAATTCTACCAAACAGTAAAAAAGAAATTAATATGGATCTAAGTGAGCTTGATCAAAACGTTGTTCAATTATTTCCTAGCCATGCCTTAGAAATTGCTAAAAATAAAATCATTGAAATGGGACATATTACAATGGAAGCTGTTGAAGGCATTCGAGCTTATTTCAATACCAAAAATAGCAGTGCTAAAGATAGCGTATATGAAATGGAAAATGCTATCAATACACTGGATGCAAAAATAACTGATTATTTAGTTTTGATTTCTCATGAAACATTGAATGATCATGATTCTATTGATTATTTAGCTAATATGAAAACAATAAAAGATTTTGAAAGAATCGGTGATCTTTGTATTAATATTGTCAAATATTATGAGGCAGTCTATGATGAAAAGGAGGACTTTTCACCTGAAGCTCGAAAAGATCTTGAAACAATGATGGATATGGTAATTGATATGTTAAATCATACCATATTGGCATTTAATGATCATAAACTAGAAGATATTGAATATGTAGATGAAAAAGAATCTGATCTTGATTACTTTAACAAAAAAGCTAAACAGCGCCATATAAAACGTGTTAGTAATAAAATTGAAAAATCGACTTTAGTTAATTCTACTTATGTTGATATTTTAGCTAATTTAGAACGGATGGGTGATCATTGCCAAAATATCGCCGAAGCTTATGTGCTTGAAGAAACTGCTTATATAAGTGAAGAGCCAGAATCAGCTTTTTCTAAGTAAAACCATGTTAAACATGGTTTTACTTTATTATTTCACCAAAAAATGATACTCTATTACTATAGAAAAGGAGTTATCTATGAAAATAAAATTAACAAATTATGATACAAGTGAATATAAACTATTAGAAACTAAGCTCAATAACTTATCTAAACAGGGTTATAATTGTGATAATGCTGATTTCTTTACTTTTTTTAAACATGATAATAAGCGTTTTTATTACAAAACTGATATTTTTATTCCTGATAAAAATAGTCATCAAAAAAATCATGAGCAACGTGATAAGTGGCTATTAAATTATCTTAATCATGGTTATAAATTTATTGGTAAAACGCATAAAATATATGTTTTTAAAAATAAAAAAGATATAACTATCAAAGAAACTAATAAAGAACTATTACTCGATTATTTTAAAAAAAATAAAACATTATATAATATCTTATTTGTTTTTATTAGCTTATTTTTATCTTTTTTATTAATTCCTAATGTTTTTATAAACAATGATCCAAATGAATTTATTACTAATGGTGCTATTTTGCTTCATTATACCCCGCTAATATTATGTATTTCTTTAATAGTCCGTTCCATCAGTAATTATCTTCAAACTGAAAAAATCAAAAATAATCTTGCTCAAGCAGCCGCTTTTGAGCCAGATAAAATACAGCCCTATCGTTTCATCTTATCAAACTGGCTTTTTATTATTTCTATTTTGATGATTATTAGCGGTTTTTTATTAGATGTTATCGAAAGAAAAAACATTCCTATAACAGATAATATTTTAACTTTAAATGATTTAGGCTATTCTAGTGTACCTAATGATACATATACTAAAAGTTCTAGTTTAATGATCAAAGAAGCAACTAGTTATCTTGAAAGTAATGATGATGAAATTTTAAAAGTTAATTATTATTGTTTTTCTTCTAATGATAAAGCTAATAAATATTTAAATAATTATTTAAATGTTTATAATTATGAAAAGAAAAAGCAAATAGCTAATGGCTATTTACTTTCCAACGATTCTTTTTATAATAACATTATTTTTGTTCAAGATAAGCAGTTGATCATCATCCAAACATCTTTTGATTTATTAGAAAATGATCTTTATCAAAAAATCCTTGATTTTAATTACTAGCCTCGTTTAAAACGAGACTATTTTTATAATTTAGTTAATAATTTGATTACTTCATCAATTTTTTTATCTGCATCATGTTCATTAATAGCATTTTTTACACAATGATTTAAATGATTTGATAAAACTTCGTTATTAGCATTTTTAATTAATGACTGTATCGCAAGTAACTGATTAGAAATATCAATACAATATCGATCATCTTCAATCATTTTAATAACAGCATCAATTTGTCCTCGTGCTGTTTTTAAACGCAATAATACTTTTTCATTAGACATTATTGATTTCCACTACCTTATATCCGGCTTTTTCCACTGCTGCTTTTAAAACAGAATCATCTAAAGTTGTCTCAACGATTGCATTATTAGCTTCCAAATCAACAACTGCACTCGTATCAGCTAAATTATTTAAAGCTTCTTCAACATGTTTTTTACACATTTGACACATCATACCTTCAATTTTAAGTTCTTTTTTCATCTTTTTATTCTCCTTTTTATAATATGGTTTAAAACGTTTTAATCTAAGGGCATTACTTACAACACAAACTGATGAAAGTGACATACACAATGAACCAATCATCGCATCTAAACGTAATCCTAATAAATGATAGAAAACTCCAGCGGCAATAGGAATTCCAATTATATTATATATAAAAGCCCAAAATAGATTTTCTTTGATATTTAAAATTGTCTTTTTTGATAATTCGATCGAAGAAACAATATCCCGCATATCATCTTTCATTAAAATAACATCAGCAGCATCAATAGCAATATCATTACCTTTACCAATAGCAACACCAACATCACTGCGAACTAAAGCTGGGGCATCATTTATTCCATCACCTACCATCATAACACTATTACCCTGGCTTTGTAACTTTTTAATTACATTTTCTTTATCCTGTGGTAATACTTCAGCAATAACTTCATCTAATCCTAATTGTTGATTAATAGCATTAGCTGATGTTTTTAAATCACCAGTAAGCATTACTGTTTTGATCTTCATCTCTTTTAAACGCTCAATTGCCTGTTTACTAGTTTGTTTGATTTCATCAAAAATACTCACTAAACCAATTAATTTATTTTCACTAGCTAGAAAAACTAATGTTTTACCTTGAGCTACAAAACTATCTATCTTATCTTGGTAATCACTAAAATCAATCTTATTTTCTTTGATCATTCTAAGATTACCAACTAAATATTCTTGATTCAAAACCGTTCCCTTGATTCCTAATCCACTTAATGATTCAAACTTATCAGTTTCAATCAATTCAATATTTAATTCCTCAGCTTTTTGAATAAAAGCATCAGCTAAAATATGACTAGAACCTTTTTCCAAAGATGCGATGATCTTAATTACTTCTTCATTAGCTAAACTATTACTATAAACATCTCTAACCTGTACTTTTCCTTGGGTCAAAGTCCCCGTTTTATCAAAAACAACAACATCAATATTATTTTCATTTTCTAAGACACTAGCACTTTTGATCAAGATCCCATTTGTAGCTCCAACCCCGGTAGAAACCATAATTGCTACTGGAGTCGCTAAACCTAATGCACATGGACAAGAAATCACTAATACAGCAATGGCATTAGTAATTGCAAAATTCAATCCCATTCCTGCAATCAGCCAATAAACTAAAGTTATGATTGCAATGATAATTACTGTAGGAACAAAATATTTTACTACTCTATCGATCATTCTTGTCATTGGTGCTTTGGAACTAGAGGCTTCTTCAACTAACTCGATTATTTTAGCTAAAGTGCTATCTTCAACTGTTTTCGTTACCTCATATATAAAACTTCCCTGAAGATTATTTGTTCCGCCAATTACTAAACTAGCAACATCTTTTTCAACCGGTAAACTTTCTCCAGTGATCATTGATTCATCAACCGAACTAAATCCTTGAATTATTTTTCCATCAACGGGAATCGTTTCATTAGCTTTGACTAAAACCCGGTCATTAATTTTAAGCTCAGAAATCTTAACAATTTCCTCATTTCCATCATTTACTCGACACGCCACATCAGGTGCTAGCTCTAATAATCGACTTATGGCATCTGTTGTTTTCTTTTTTGATTTTGCTTCTAAATATTTACCAAAACTAATTAAAGTAACGATCATTCCTGCCGATTCTAAATATATATTATGAACCAAATGCTCTTCCATCATTGAACCAGTTAGACTCAAAACTAAAGAATAAAAACTATATATAATTGCCGCACCTGAGCCTAAAGCAATCAATGAGTCCATCGTTGGATCTAAATGAATCAAATTCTTAAAGCCATTAATAAAATAATCTTTTTTCAAAATTAAAATCGGGATTAGAAAAATAGTCTGTAAAGCAAAATTAATATAACTATTTTTCCTAATAAAAGCCGGTATTGGATAATTAAACATCGATGACATCGAAACGTACATCAATAAAGCTAAAGCAATAAAACAATAAATAAGACGTTTCTTTAAATCACTTAAATCATCATTATCTACTAAACTCTCATCAAACAAACTTGCTTGATAACCACCATCATTTACTGCCTTAATAATTAGGGTATCACTAACTTTACTTTCATCATAATCAACATTCATCGAATTAGTCAATAAATTTACTTCTACATTATTGACCCCTGGTAATTTACAAACACTATTATAAACATGGTTTTCACAAGCCGAACATGTCATACCTTTAACACTATATTTCTGTTTCATATTTCCCTCCTTACCCCTCCCTAGGGGGTATGACTATAGTATAAATGATAATTTTATAAATTGCAAAAGAAATGCATAAAAAAACTATTACAAAAAGTAATAGTTAATAAAATGTTGCAACCTCCGCAACTGATTTACGTTTCGGACGATCAGGTTCAATATCACCAATGCCTAATGCAATAACAGCAACAATTATTTCTTCTGTAGGAATATTTAGCATTTCTCTGATTTTTTTCTCATCACGTATTCCCATGATCAAAGTTGCCAGTCCTAATTCTGTTGCTTTTAAAATCATATTTTGATTATGAAGTCCTAAATCATAGCAGCCCCAGCCATTGGCCAGCTCATTGCTAGGACTACCATCTCGTTCAAAACCAGAACGATCTTTAATAAAAGTACTAACGATCAAAACAGGTGCATCTTTACAGTTTTCTTGATTAAATTCTGGTAAACATGTGCTTTTAAAGGTTTCTAATAATTCTTTTGAGCTAATTACATGATATCGTGCTGTCTGACTGTTTTTCCATGATGGCGCTTCGATTCCAGCTTGAATGATTTGTTTGATTTTTTCTAAATCAACCATTTCATTTTTATATTTTCTAATACTACGACGTTGTTCAATAACACTTTCTAATTCCATTTTTATTCCCCTTTTTTTACTATTGTACTAAAACGCTACGCGTTAGCTCAATTCTTTCTTTATGTTTTCTATATTTTTTTGTTTGCCATCTTTCTTATGATGGCTTTTTTTATTTATAATTTAGTTGTCATTTTATAACAGAAAGGACTGATTAATTATGAATACTAAATCTATAAATGACAAAATCAAACAATTTCCTATCCTTAATGATGTTAGGATCGCTCTCGATTTAAAAAACCTTGCCGATAAAACTATTATCAATTATATGGACGGTATCGCTCGTTTTCTTGATTTCATTAATTATGACAATCTTTTTGATATTAACGAAGACCACTTCAGAGATTATCTCCTCTATCTTCATTCTACTCCTTTATCTA
>NZ_JMLH01000081.1 GCF_000686665.1 Thomasclavelia saccharogumia DSM 17460
AATTTTTCTGCAAATACTGCCCATGTTGCTTCTGTATACAATGTTTCATCTTTTCCTTCAACCATACTTACTAATGAGCGTAAGTCTGCTTTATCTCCCTTGATGAAACTTAACATTTGAATTGCTGTTGCCAATCGATCAAATGATGCATCTACTGCTTCTTGTGTTGCTGTAGCATCTGCTAATAATGCTTCTGCTTCTGCTAATGCTGCATTGAATTCATTTGCTACTGCTGGTACTACTTGTGCTAATTCTTCTTCACTTACATTATTTGCAACTTCTACTGCAATTGATAATGCTGTTTTATCAATATGATTACTTATTTTGGATTGTTCGGCTAACCACTGCCATGCTGTTAAATCACCATCATGACACTGATTTTCAAAAAATAAAGTCCATGCCCAATGTCCATCATATTGTAAAGGAATCGTACTAGTTCCCGTCATATCTAAAACTGTAGGATCACTTGGATCTCCAAAAAATCTTCCCGTCACATCACTTGCACTAGTAAACTCTGAATAATGAAAAGCTGTAGCACCAATTTCTTGCATTTTTCTTACAATTGGAATCGATCCACGATAACTAGAACTATCTCCTAAAGTATATGTAGACCATACTGGAAAATTTTTTAAATATTCAAGCTGCTCTTCTGTTGCATTATCAATATTATATTCATGACACATAGGAAATGCTGCTGCAAAATATCCCATATGACTTAATACTAGATCATAAACCATATTTCCACCATTTGAGCATCCACCAATAATAATACGATTAGAATCAATATCTGGATGTTCATTTACATATGTATCAATCAACTCAAACAAACTCGTACGCCATCTTGAAGGTGTTGCTCCTGTTGTGTAATTTCCATTTTCATCAATTGGCCAACCATATCCTTCTGGACACTGTGGAACCAATACATAAGCACCACCAAAACTGTTTTGAAATTCATCACTAATAAGAGAAGTAACTTTATTTCCTAAATAAGCAACCTCAGGATTTGTTCCTCCTTCTCCTGAACCATGCAACCAGATAACTAAAGCATTTTTTTGTTATCTTCAGCTGGTTTATATACTGCATAAGGCAGCACTCTACTGTCAGAAGCATTAAATGTACTATTTTCAAACTCATCTACTTCTGGACAAATTTTTCCGTCACCTTCTAAATCAATATTTTTATCAATAGTTAACTCATTAATAATTTGTCCATCTATGGTTTGTAATTCACCATTCAATTGAATATCCAATTGATAAGGATCACACCAATTATTATACCCGCTATAAATAAAAGCTGCTCCTTCACCATCTGTAGTTGGACTTACATACATTTCAATCGTAATATAATTTGAATCTTCAAATATCTTATTTCCCATTTCATCTGATGTATAAGCATCTAAAACTGTCCTTTGACTACTACTAGTAACAACCGTCCATGAAGGGGTAAGAGTTGGCTTAGTTTCTATCACAGTAAATTCATCATTTTCATCACCAATTGAATTGCTAGCTACTTTTTCATTTAAATTAATAACTGATTTTTTTACAACTGGTCCCCAATCTTCAGGTACAATATAAGCTTTTTGAATCCCATTAGCAGTAGTTGATTCTTTGGCAAAAGCTGGTAAAGATGTTACCGATAAAAGCATCATCATACTTAAAAAGCCATAAAATATTTTCTTCTTTTTCATTTTTCTTTTCCTCCGCTTTGATTTTTATATAGTTAGCTCCTTTATGATAAAAAGTAACATTTACAGCGCTTTCATTCAAGGTAAAGATAAACAACTAATTTTATAAATCATACATAATATAAATATCTTATTTTTATTTTATATACAGCCAATCTTTTATAATTTTCATAAATTTATTAGCTATTATTTCTTTTTGACAAACTTAAATCATAAAAAAAGATGCTAATTCCCTCGAATTAACATCATTTAATAAAATCAAGCAAAATAGTATTCAATAACTTTATTGAATCATTAGTACAACGCAAATACCCATCTTCTATTACTAATGTCTTTAACTCAAGATGCTTATTTATTGCCTCTTGATAAACATCAGTAACTTTCGATCCATAACGATTTTTAAATTCATTTAAATCAAGACCTTTCACTAAACGCAATGACATCATCAAATGATTAAACATTGTCTCTTCTTTAGAATTGGTTATTTTATTAGTAATATCCTGAAATCTTAAATATGCATTTAAGTTACGACTATGTTCAATTAAACAATCATCAACTTTACCACTCGAACCCAACCCAACACCATAATAATTATCATATTGCCAATACGCTAAATTATGTAATGATTCAAAACCTGGTTTAGCGTAATTACTAATTTCATATTTAATAAAGCCCATATTTTTTAATCGACGATCAATCAGTTTATTAATATCGGCCTCAGCTTCTTCATCTAATGGTTGATAATTTTGATTTTTTAAAACAGTATGATCTTCTAGAATCAATGAATAGTACGATACGTGCTGAATTTTTAAAGATTCAATAATTTTCAAATCATTTTCAACATCATCAAGCGTTTGATCAGGCAAACCATACATTAAATCAATTGAAATATTATCAAAGCCTAACTGATGACCATAGCGAACAATTCTTTTTACCTGCTCACTATTATGTTTACGATTGATTCCTTTTAAAAGCTGATCATTAAAAGTTTCCACACCAATACTTAATCGTGTAACCCCGCCTCTTTTTAAAATACCCAATTTATAATAATCAAGCGTTTCAGGATTAGCCTCGATCGTTACTTCTAAAGTTTTTTCACTTATATAAGGTTTAATAATATCCATCAGCCATTCCAGCTGTTCATCATTTAAACTAGTGGGAGTTCCACCACCTAGATAGATTGTTTTTAATGGTTCTGTAATATTTAAACTTGTTAACTCTTTTTTTAAAACTGCTAAATAATCATCAACTTGTTTTTCCTGATAAAAAACTTTACAAAAATCACAGTACGCACAAATATCCTGGCAAAAAGGGATATGAATATACAAAGAACTAGTTTTCATCTTCAAATCCAAACTCTTTAGCTAAACCACCTAAAGACGTTTCCTTATACGCACTATTTAAATCTTTACCCGTTTGCTTCATTACCCTTACTACAGCATCAAATGAAACTTTGTTTGTTCTTAAATACCCCAATTGCTTTGCATACATCGCAGCATCAATCGCTCTTAAAGCGCCAAAACCATTTCGTTCAATACAAGGAATCTGGACATATCCACCTACTGGATCACAAGTCAATCCTAAATTATGTTCTAAGCCCATTTCCGCAGCATACTGAATTAAATTATTGTTTAATTCCAAGGTCCAGCCATAAGCTGCTGCAGCCATAGCACAAGCACTGCCAATTTCCGCCTGACAACCGCCATCAGCTCCAGAAATCGTTGCATTAGTCTTGATCACATTACCAAAAATCCCAGCTACTGCTAAAGCCTTGATCAATTCTTTACGCGGAATATTCAACTGTTTATAACAATAATACATCACTGCCGGTACTACCCCACTAGATCCACAAGTTGGGGCTGTAACAATTTGATGACCACAAGCATTTTCTTCACTAACAGCATAAGCATAACTGCTTATCAAAAGCCGATCCCGTTCACCGCTTCGATGAGTGTTAATTGCCTGCTGATAAATCGATTTAGCAACTCTTTTTAATTGTAATTTTCCAGGAATGATTCCCGTTGTTGAAAGACCTGACTCTACACATTTAAACATAGCATTAAGAATCTCATATAAATATGCTTTAAAATCATTGCTTTCAAACTTTAAGGTATAATCATAAAGATTAATTCCCTTTTTATCACAATAATCAAGTATTTCATTTAAATTATGATGAGGATAGATTTGTTTGGGCGGCTGTAATTCGCTGTTTTCATACATTAAAGCACCCCCACCAACTGAATAAACTGTTACTTTATCAAGCAGTTTATCTTTTTGGTAGATTTCAAAAACCATCCCATTAGGATGTTTAGGTAAAGCTTCACTAACAAAATGAACTTCAACATTTTCTTTTCCCAAAGTTTCTTCGATAATATAATCAGTTAAATGCCCCTTCCCTGTCAAAGCTAATGAACCATGCAAATAAACAATAAAACGATCAGCATCTTTATACGTCTCTTTAATTTTTAATGCTGCTCTTTGTGGCCCCATCGTATGTGATGAAGAAGGCCCCACCCCAATTTTATATAATTCTTTTAACGATTCCATATAATCTCCTATATTCTTATCATAAATAATTCTAATCCCATTTTTTTATCAATCTTACCTGTCTTTATCTCAACATCTAATTTAGATAAAGCATCTAAACACTTCAACAATTCATTTAAATCAAAGTCTTTTCCTTCTTGTCTAAGATATTTTAAACGATAAGGATTAACTCCTAAAATTTTTCCAATTTCTTTATTAGTATACCCTTTTCGATCTAATAATTTCACTTGATAAATAAGCCGCATCTGCCCTGCAATCAAGACAATTAATTTAATTGGTTCTTCATTTAAAATCATTAAATCTTTATAAATAGAAAACATTTTTTGACGATTTCTTTGAAGAATTGCACTAGTCAAAGCAAAAACATTTTCATCCAGTGGTTTACTTACTAATTTATCAACTGTCTCATAAGTAATATGTTTATCATATAAACACAGTTTCTCTACTTCCATAACGACATTATTTAAACTATCACCTAAACGACTCAATAATAACTCTAATGCATCATCATCGATAACAGCATTTCTCCGTTTTACAGCCTGACGTGTACTATCTGATAATTTATAATGATTGACTTTATCGATTTCAAAAAACTTTGCTTCTTTACGTAATCTTTTAACAATTTTTTTACGTTCATCAAAATCTTTCCCTACATGATAAATAACAAAAATTACCTCTTTACTATCATTATCTAAACACTTTTCAAAATATTCGATCTCACTATTATCTTTTTTTAGCTTTTTTGTCGTTAAAAAGTACAGATTTTTCAACACGATCATCTTTTTATCCGTAAAAAAAGGCGGTGTAATCAAGTCTTCGTATACTGACTCCATACTGTCTTCATCACCACGATAAATAGAAAGATTCATCATTTCTTCACTACAATTATATTCTTTTTTTAATACTTGAAGTTTTTGTTCCATTAAAAAACTTTCTTCACCATAAATTACAAATATCATCACGTATCACTCCATCTGTATTATAAACTACTTTTATCATAAAGTCATGGATAAATATAATTATCATTACCATAATACACGATTTTCACCATTCCCATTAAATCACTGCGATAAATCTTAATATCATAGTCTTCTAATCTCCTTAAAACAGCATCACTAGGATGACCATAACGATTATCTTTTCCACAACTGATCAACGCAATCTTTGGTCTAACAACTTCTAGAAACTCACTACATGTCCCCGTAGTACTGCCATGATGGGAGACCTTTAAAACATCTACTTTTAAATTAGGATATTTTTTTATCAGATCCTTTTCAACTAAATTAGAAGCATCACCAGTAAATAAGTAAACAAGATCATTGATCGTCGCTTTAATAACTAATGATGTATCATTATTGTCGTTACTGCTAACATCGCTTTTAAGCATTTCGATTTCAATATTTCCTATTTTCATTTTCTCTTGATATTTTTTTACAGTGTGCTTTATTTCTATTTGATTAGATAACGACTCATAGGCCCCACAATGATCAAAATCATCATGAGAAATAAAGACATAGTCCAATTCAAAAATCCCCTGTGATCTTAGATATGGCACTAATGTAAGTGAAGCCAGATCTTTATTTCTTGATCCCCCTGTATCAATTAAAATATTTCCCTGATTAAATGGTTGTTGAATCAAAAAGCAATCCCCCTGACCAACATCTATCATTACGACCTTTCCTTCAATACAATAATATGGTTTTAAATAAAACATTAGTAATAAACTAAACAGCAGCAGGACCTCTCTAGTTATATTTCGTTTAATATTAATTTTTAAAATTATTTTAAAATAAATAAAATAATAAGCTAAAATAAAAAACAATGATGGCTTCGAAAAATTAAGAAATACTGAAAAATCATTACAAAAAGTAATAATATTATTTAAAAAATAAATAATTACCATCACCAAGCTCCTAACAACATTTCCAAAGATCATATATAACCAAATTATTTGATATAATAAACTTACTAAAGGAACCAATATAATTCCCAGCAGCAATGATAATATATTGATTCGATACTGAATCATTAAAATAATTGGTAAACTGCCAAAATACACTAACAAATTAAAATATTTGTTTTTATTGATCAATAAAATAACAAAATAAATGAAATAAGAAAAAATAAAAGATAAACTAAAAATAATATACGGATTAGTACATAACATTATGATCGTTACAATTGATAAACAATCTAATTTATTCAAATATCTTTTAAATAAAACCGCTAATACCATGACCAAATAAGCTCGCATAAAAGAAATATTAAAAGGAATAAGATAAATATATATTCCAATCAAGACAATTCCAAAATAATCAATATATTTATCTGGCATAAAAAACCGCAATACCTTCTTTAACATATCTTTTAATAAATGAATATGCAAACCTGATAAAGCAAATAAATGAACTACTGATAGATCCGTTAACTGTTGATAATAATCTTCAATAACCTCATCTTTTATGCCTAAAACAAACATCGAAGCATAGCTGTCAACAAGATCATTACTAGATATTCTCTCCTGCAATTTTTGGAATAATGTTTCTTTAGTGTTTACATCTAATAAACGTTTAATCGAAGCATTATTAGTAATACCTTGACTATATAAATAATTTTTATAATTAAAAGCATTATCGTTAGTCGGCTCGTTTATCTCAAAATACTCAACCTCCATCTCTAATTCATCATCAAGATGATAACCAATAAAATTCCCATATACTTTTACTTTTGTCTCATCTGTCTTAACAACGACACTTTTTTCATCAAGATTGACAATTTTACCTTTTATAACTGTATCATTAATTGGTTTAGGCCAATTAATAAAGAAAGAAAAAATAATCGTAAAAATAAAAATACTAATAAAATTAATCATTTTCAAACGATATATAACAAAAACCCCATAACCTATCATCAATACCCAAAATATTGGATGCACCAGCAAGCATATAATCAATAATAAACAGCTGATTCCATAAAAAACAAAATGATATCTTATAAACATAATAAACTCCTAATTCTTAAATACGTCTTTTCACCAATTCCTGATATATTAGTAATATCTTCAATTGTACAAAATGGTGTTTTTTGGCGATACGCAATTATTTTATCAGCCGTTTTAGCTCCAATTCCTTTAATCGTCATCAATTGTTCTTTAGTTGCATTATTTAAAGAAATTAAATTTGTTCCTTCAGGTATATAAAAAACTGTCCTTGTCATAAGTACAGTTTTTTCATCAAAGCCATAAATATTTTCTACATTAAGCTGTTTAAAAACAGCTTCAATAGTCGGTGCTTGATCAAAAATAAGCGTTTGATTATATTTTCCTTCAACCACTATTTTAATTTTAGGATCACTTTTAATTTGTTTAACTTCAGTTTCTGGTAAAGCAAATGAATAAACTGTAGAAATAATTAGCAGTAGTAATAAAATAATAAGTTCATACTTTTTCATTTTATCGCCTCCAATTCAAAAATAAAAAGAATCAGCATAATTATGTTGATTCTTTAATCTATATCATAATAACTATTTTAAATAGATTTATTCATTTATAGCTTAGCTGACAATTATATTCCTTACCTTCCCCATATAGTTCTAGCATAATTGTATGGTGAATAATTTTCTTTATGCCTCATTACTGGACCACTTCTCCATTTTGACTCAATCGTACATTTTGAACCATTTGCAGCACTCGAATTAACAAACACTATATTGCCTGAATATTCTTTTCCTGCCCAATACATTTTCGCACCACTTTTTGCATTTGCATAATTAAGTTTTAAATAACTTCTATCTGACACATATTTACCTAGATCATCCATCCAATATTTATTATTTGTTGAAGAAAGATATCATGCATAAGAATGGCAATTATATTTTCTGCTTGCTGGGGATACAATAGTCGCTTCTGAATACCTTCTTTTATAATCAGCATTTATTTGATTTCTTTCCTCAGTTGTAAATTCTTTAGCAGAAATAGTAATAACAATAAAAGAACCTCTGGGAGTAAAAACTGCTGCAACCCCATTTCTACTAATTCTTCCAGAAACAGCTTGCCTTACTGTAAAAAACCAAACATATGATCCACCATAAATTTTTTCATTTTTTTGTTTTTCTTCACTTTTATTCCTTGCAACGATTATCAATGCCTGAGCCTCATCTTCTTCAAACAAATCAAATATTTGAAAAAGAGCTAAAACAGTTTCTAATACGATAAAATCAATTATAGTATTAGATTCAAAAGACTGATCTTAATACTCTTCTATACTCAAAACTGGTGTATCTAAATAAATTTTCGCTAAATTAATTGCAAAATCTTTTCTTTTTAACAATTCTTTAGCAGCATCAAAATCAGCTATAAAAGTATCAAATTCCTGTTTATAATCATCATAAGAAATAACATTTGTACTTAATAAAGGATGATTTATAAATGAACGTATCAAAGCTTCCATCGACATCGAGTCAACCAGTGAAGAAGGAATCTGACAAGCCATCATCATTTTATCCTTTGAATCCAATTGCTTCCATTCTGGGGTTCCAGGAATTATAGGATATACATATGGTTCATTTACTGCTTTTGACTTATCTGTTTTTGAATTTACACGTTCATTGATTAATTTTGCTGCCTCATCTAGACTCATCACATCAGAATCGTTTTCAAGCGTAAAAGCTACTAGTTCTGACTTTTTTTAAAGCGATATATAAAACCATTATACAAAGTAAACATAATAATTATTTTGCTATTCATTTTTTCGCCATCCCCACATTACTATAATTTATAATATCGCCCCTAAAATAAATGTCAAGTCAAATTCTTCATGATTTTACATAAAAAAGACTAGTTAATTAGCAATGTCATTAAGTTAATTAGTCTTCTTTTTCAATATTTAAATGTTTATATGCTTCATAAGTAGCAACTCTCCCTCTTGGCGTTCTTTTAATTAAACCAATTTGTAATAAATATGGTTCATATACATCCTCAAGCGTTTGAGGTTCTTCACCAATTGAAGCTGCTAACGATTCTAAACCAACTGGACCGCCTTTAAAACGATGAATAATTCCTAATAAATATTTATGATCTACATCATCTAAACCTAACTGATCAACTTTTAAACGATCAAGAGCTTCAATCGTTCTTTCTTTAGTAATCACATTTTCACCATTAAATTGAGCAAAATCTCGTACTCGTCTAAATAATCTATTCGCAATTCGTGGCGTTCCCCTAGAACGCATCGCTAGAGCAGTCTTAGCATCATCATCCATTGGCATTTGATAAACTCGACTAGTACGATCAATAATCGTTTTTAAATCAGCTTCATCATAATATTCCAATTTAGAGACAATTCCAAAGCGATCTCTTAACGGAGCAGATAAATCACCAGCTCTAGTTGTTGCCCCTACTAATGTAAAAGGTGGTAAATCAATTCGTACTGATCTTGTTGAAGCTTCCTTACCAATTACAACATCAACACAAAAATCTTCCATGGCGGGATAGAGGATTTCTTCAACCACTTTATTCAAACGATGAATTTCATCGATAAATAAAACATCACCCGGCTCAAGTGCTGTTAAAATAGCTACTAGATCACCGGTTTTTTCAATACTTGGTCCCGTCGTAATTTTAATGTTTGTTCCCATTTCATTGGCAATGATCATTGACATCGTTGTTTTTCCTAAACCTGGTGGCCCATATAATAATACATGATCAAGGGACTCATCACGCAATTTAGCGGCACCTACAAATACTTTTAAATTTTCTTTTAGATTTGTTTGCCCAACATACTCATCAAAAGATGAAGGTCTAAGATTACTTTCTTCATCCTCACATACATTGGCATCAAGAATTTCATTTCTTGCCATATGCTCCTCCTTATTTTACCAATAAGCTAAGTGCTCTTTTTACATATCCATTCGTATCTAATTTTTCATTTAATAATACAGCTAAAGCTTTATCAACTTCAGCTTTTTTATAACCTAACGCTACTAATACTTCAGCAGCTTCGTCTAAATCATTATTATTAATAATTGTTGTCGTTGTATTTTTAAATTTACCTTGTAAATCTAAAATAATCTGTTGCGCTGCTTTTGGTCCAATCCCCGGTATCTTCTTTAAATAAGCAACATTACCAGTTTCAATCGCACTAATAATACTTGTAACATCACCAGTAGCTAAAATACCAATTGCCGTTTTACAGCCAATTCCTTTAACAAGAATCAATTTTAAAAACATTTCTTTTTCTTCACTAGTTTTAAAACCAAATAAAAGCAAATCATCTTCTTTAACATGCTGGTATAAATATATTTTAACTTCTTTACCTTTAGTAAACTCATAAGGATTACTTACATAAATCAAATAACCTATCCCATTATTCTCTACAACAAGATGATCTATATTTATTTCTACAACAGTCCCAATTAAATAACTATACATGGTAGACTCCTTTACATTATTATTATACTACAGATTAATCACTTTTTCGTCTCAAATTTGTATCAAAAGTTTCTCAACAATTATATCACTGAATATAAAAAAAACCAACCAAAATAAAGTTGTCCAATAATAAATTTATTATCTTTTATTTTTGGTTGATTTTATATATAAAATTTTAGCTCTATAAAATACATGAAAGATCAACACACATATTTTTCTATCTTACATATATGTTTTTTACTCTTTTTATCATAAGTAATACCAATCAATAATAAGTTATCTAAATACTTTTCTAATCCATAATAATATTTCTTCTCTTTGATTTGATCTATTGCTGTTTCTACTTCCTGATTCCATTTCAATTCAACGATCAGCGCCGGTTTATCACCTTTAGGAATAAAAACCATATCTGCATACCCTTTACCGCTTGGCATCTCTCTTATTATCGTATAATGATTCCTTGCATATATATACGCAATCGAAATTGTATATGACAGGGCATTTTCATTATTATATGTTAGTATCGCTGTATCCAGATGCGCTTCTTCGATATACTTGGCTACTAATTCTTCATCTTTATTCCATGTTGCTTCTAATAAGGCTCTGCTGTTTAATAAGGCTCTTGTCGTCTCTTTCCAGTTGGAATCCTCGATTGAATTAATAAAAGCACTCGTTACTTCTTTATTGGGAATATAACATTTTTGATTCTCTCTATTATATCCTAGATATCCTAAATGGATCAGTAATGTTAAAACATCATCTTTTGATTTGAATGTCGTCATATCATTTTGAAACTTATCTGTATTCA
>NZ_JMLH01000082.1 GCF_000686665.1 Thomasclavelia saccharogumia DSM 17460
AAAACGCAAGAGAGTAAGACCCCTTAAAGACGATAAGGTAGATAGGTCAGGAGTGTAAGCATGGTGACATGTTAAGCGGACTGATACTAATAGGTCGAGGACTTAACCTAAAGAGAAGGTTGGAGACGAGCAAATGGAAGGAACTATTATCCGGTTTTGAGTGATTCTCGAAAGGAATTGCTTAAAGAGAAGAGATCTGGTAGCGATAGCATGATGGACACACCTGTACCCATACCGAACACAGAAGTTAAGCATCATAACGGCGAAGATAGTACTGCGGTGCGAAAATAGCAAGCTGCCGGTTCTTTTTTTGTTTAAATATATAAATAAATTCTATTGTCAAAAGGCATTAAACACGTTATAATATCTAGGTATGATAACACGATGATAAGGACTAGTAGGTAGGAAAGTTGTTTTAGAGAGGAAGATATTTGGTGAAATTCTTCTAACAATAGAACTATTGAATTCACCTTGGAGTGCGACTAATCCTCGCCGTTTAAACTACGTTACAGTTAATTAAGGGCATAATCTTAGGATTATGAATTAGGATGGTACCGCGAGATAATCGTTCCTATTGGAACGATTTTTTATATTTTTAGGAGGAAATATGGAAACAAAATTATTAAAAATTAAAGAAGAAGCGTTGGCTAAATTGGATAACTGTTCATCTTTAAAAGAATTAAATGAGATCCGTGTCTTATACCTTGGAAAAAAAGGACCGATTCAAGAAGCGATGAAATCGATGAAAGATATGGCCCCTGAAGAAAGAAAATTATTTGGTCAAACTTCAAATTTAGTTAAACAGGAATTATCGAAGGCTGTTGAAGATAAAAAAGATATCTTAGAGCAACAGGCAATTTTAGATAAGATCAATAAAGAAAAAATCGATATCACTTTACCTAGTTATAAATTAGATCAAGGATCTTTACATCCTTTATCAGCAATAGTTGCCGAGTTAGAAGATTTATTTTTAGGTATGGGTTATCAAATTGCAGAAGGACCTGAAGTAGAAAGTGATTACTTCAATTTTGAATTAATGAATTTACCAAAGGGACACCCTGCACGTGATATGCAAGATACTTTTTATATTGATGAAAGTATTTTAATGCGTACACATACATCACCAGTTCAGGCACATACTATGTTGGCAGCTAAAGGTAAAGGGCCAATTAAAGTTATTTGTCCAGGTAAGACTTATCGCCGTGATGATGATGATGCTACTCATTCTCACCAATTTATGCAATGTGAAGGTTTAGTTGTAGATAAAAATATTACTATGGCTGATTTAAAAGGAACATTAGAAGTATTTGCTCGTAAGTTTTTTGGGGAAAAACGCGAAGTTCGTTTGCGTCCTTCATATTTTCCGTTTACTGAACCATCAGTAGAAGTTGATATTTCATGCCATAATTGTAATGGTAAAGGTTGTTCAATGTGTAAACATACAGGTTGGATTGAAATTCTAGGTGCGGGAATGGTTAATCCTAAGGTACTTGAAATGTGTGGTTTTGATTCAAAAGTATATCAAGGGTTTGCATTTGGAATTGGAATTGAACGTGTAGCAATGCTTAAATATGGAATTGATAATATCCGTAATTTCTATAATGACGATATTAGATTTTTAAGTCAATTTGGTAGAAAGGAGTAGAAGAATGGATATTAGTTTAAATGTTTTAAATAAATATGTAAAAGTTGATGATCAAGATCCTAAAGAATTAGCTGATAAGATTACTTCAATTGGTTTAGAAGTTGAAGGAATGCATAATTTAGCTAATGGTAATAATATGACAATTGGTCTTGTATTAGAGTGCATACCACATCCAGATAGTGATCATCTCAATATTTGTCAAGTAGAAGTAAGACCAGGTGAAGTGAAACAAATTGTTTGTGGTGCTCCAAATGTTGCAGCTAATCAAAAAGTTATAGTTGCTAATCCGGGTTGTGACTTGGGTGGCGGTTTTGTCATTAAAGAAAGTAAAATTAGAGGTCAAGAATCTAATGGAATGATTTGTTCAATTGCTGAACTTGGTTTAGATCAGCGATTACTTAAACCAGAGGATAAAGAAGGAATTCATGTATTAGATGATGATGCGCCAATAGGTGAAGATCCATTAGAATATCTTGGTTTAAAAGATACGATTTTAGAAGTTGGTTTAACACCAAATCGTTCAGATTGTATGGCATTAACATCTTTTGCTTATGAAGTTGCAGCTTTATTAGGACGTGAAGTTAATTTACCAGTAGTTACGTCTTCAGGTATTGAAGGTAGTGGGATCAGTGTTAAAATCGAGACAGAATTATGTTCATTCTTTGGGGCTAAATTAGTTAAAGGAGTAACTACGAAAGAATCACCAAAATGGTTAAAGAATGCATTGATGGCAAGTGGTATCAAACCAATCAATAACATTGTTGATATTTCTAACTATGTAATGTTAGAAACGGGACAACCGATTCATATGTATGATTACGATAAATTGAATAAAAAAGAATTTGTAATTAAAACTGGGTTTGACTGTAAAGAAACGATGCTAGATGGTGAAGAGTATAAAATTGAACCAACCGATGTCATTGTTTCTACAGATGATGGTATTGGATGTGTTGCCGGAGTCATGGGTTCAAATAGTACCAAAATAGACGAAAATACAACTAATATAGTTATCGAAGTTGCTACATTTGATGGTGCCGCTTTAAGAGAAACAGCACGACGTTTAAATTTATTGACAGATGCATCACAGCATTATATTAAAGGTGCTTTAAACACAGCCAATTCATTAAATATTTTAGAGAGATGTGCTAATCTATTAGTAGAATTAGCTGATGCAAAAGAAGTTTATAAAAGTGTTACAACTGATCTTCAAATTGCAACACGTTATGTAAAAGTAACAACAGCAAAAGTTAATGGATTATTAGGAACTAAGATAACAACAGATGAAATCAAAGATATCTTTAGTTCACTAAATTTTGAATTTACCCTTGATGATGAAGAATTTAATGTCAAAGTTCCAACTTATCGTAATGATATTACGATGGCTGCTGATTTGATTGAAGAAGTTGCCCGAATATATGGATATGATAAGATTCCATCAACTTTACCAGAAATGTCAATGACAGTTGGTAAAAGAACTGATGTGCAGGCAAAAAAATACATGATTCGTAATTTATTAAAGGATCAAGGATTACACGAAACTCTTACTTATTCATTAACTTCACCAACAATGGTAGATGATTTTAATATTTTCCATACAAATGAGACCGTTAAATTGGCAATGCCACTAGGAGAAGAAAGAAGTGTAACAAGAAAATCAGTAATTGGTTCACTATTACAAGTAATTAATTATAATCAGTCTCATAATATTAAAGATGTAAATATCTTTGAATTATCAACGACATATTCTAAAGATACTGAGTTACAAAATCTAGCGATTGCCTGCTGTGGTGAATATAATGGTTTACCATTTAAACAAATTTCATATAAAGCAGACTATTATCTAGTAAAAGGTTTTGTTGAAACTATCTTTAAAAACTTAGGGATTGAAGAATCACGTTATAAATTAGTTCGTGCAAATCAAGATGATAAATGCTATCATCCTGGTAGAACTGCTTATATCATGATAGGAAAAGAAGTAGTAGGTGTTGTTGGAAATATTCATCCTTTGATGGAAAAGAAATATGATGTAAAAGATGTATATGTTGCTGAATTAAATTTAACTAGTATCTTAAATTTAAAAACAAGTAAAGTTAAATTTACAGATATTCCAATGTATCCATCAGTAAGTCGTGATATTGCATTAGTTATGGATGAAGATATTTTAACTTATGATGTTTGTCGTAAGATCGTTCAAGCTAGTAAACAGTTAGTTAAAGAAACAAAGATTTTTGATGTTTATGCTGGAGAACATGTTGAGGCTGGTAAAAAATCTGTAGCAATCAACTTAATTTTCCAAGATCCAAAAGGAACATTGGAAGAAGCAACGGTTAATGCTGTAATGGAAAAAATTCTTGAGGCTGTAAAAAAAGAATTTGGAGCAGTATTAAGAGGTTAGAAGATTTATCAAGAAATATTTAGTTAAAACGGTACTCTACAATAACTTGTGGAGTGTAGACTTCATATTTTGTATCGACTTTAAACCCTCTGTTATTTTAAATATTCATTTTAAGAACTGTCGATCATGATAGTTCTTTTTATATTTTATCAAAATAGATAAAACGACTATATGATGGAGTTATAGTATGTCATTGCCCTTCTATATTTAAAACTAATATTTCATTATATTATTAGACATAGGATTAATTATTTATAATAACATTTTAAAATAGTTGATTTCATTGATACAATTTAATTGATAAAGTATATAAAAGATAAAAATTTCGTTAATCAGTTTAATGATATTATAATATTTATTAGAATTAAGCAAAGAAATAAGGTAGATACGGAAAGTATTTATTTTATAATATCGAGAAAGGATATAGATATGAAAAATAGAAAATGCTTTATAATACATATAGTACATCTGGATATTCTACAATAAGTTATTATTCTAAATGGACTAGTACAGGAATAAAGTTTGCTAGCTTTAATAATGGTTTGTCTTCTGATATAGTTAGCAGTGTCGTTGATCAAGATAATGGAACATATGGTGTTACGACTTTTAAAAGTACTGGTAAATTTAATATTGTATATTACAGTGCATTTATTAAAACCAGCCTTGCTTGGCAAAGAGAAACTGTCGTATGGGACATGCTTTAGGTTTAGATCATACTCAAACAATAAATGAATCAATATCGAGAGATATTGGTTTTAATAATAAAGCTTATCCATTAAATGATGATATTTTAGGAATTAGGGCTAAATATAAATTATAAAAAGGTGGGATAGTTATGATGAAAACTAAAATTTTACTTAGTACTCTAGCACTAATGATTTTATTACCGCTTTCTGGCTGCAATAACAATGAAAAAAATACAGCTGATTCAAAAGAAGTAGAAGATGTGTTTGTTAGTGCTAAAACTGATTCATACGAATCAGTTGAAGAGCTTGAAAATGCTAGCGACTTAATAGTTATTGGGACAAAAGTCAAGGAATTAGAATCAGATGTTATATATGATGAAAATGATGTTTATCAAATTGCTTATACATATTCATCTTTTCAAATTGATGAAATCATAAGTAATAAAGTAAATGAATCAAGAAAAGAAATCACGATATTTGAAAATCAGGCATATGATAAAAAATATAATCAAATATTACATATTGCAGGATATACTAATATGTTAAAAGGAAATAAATATATATTATATCTTAGATTAGCAGATGAAGGTTATTACATACCTCTTGCCGTTACAATTGGTAAAGTTCCATTAACAAATTCTGAAATCAATGGTACTAAATTGAAAATGAAAAATGCTGAAGATAATGAAATAGTTGAAAAGTTACATAAAGAGATTCAAAAAAAATACGAAAATCAAATTGATTACGAATAAATAGTTATGATGATTTGATAAATTAAAATAATTTGGATTTTCTAACTTGTGAAATGTAAAGTTCATATTCTATATAGAGTTTTAAATACTCATAAAAAACAGACAAATTATGTCTGTTTTTGTTTGGTGTTATATAAAAAAACGACACAGAATAATTACTAAAAATAAACAGTATTTCGATTTTCTGAAATCAAAAGATATATAATATTTGACAAGGATAAATGAGATGTTTAAAATTATTTTGAAAGGGTGATTATAGTGCAAAAAATTATATTAAAGATTGACGGCATGATGTGCGGAATGTGTGAGAGTCATATTAACGATGCAATAAGAAAGTCTTTTACCATAAAAAAGGTTACTTCCTCACATAGCAAAAATAAAACTGAAATTATTACTGTAGACGATATTGATGAAAATGAACTAAGGAAAGTTATTGATGCTACTGGATATAAAGTTGTTTCGATAGAAAAAGTTCCTTATGAAAAGAAAGGTCTTTTTGCATCTTTTCGTAAATAAAAAGACCGTTTAGGCCTTTGGAATACTTTTATATTCAAGCATAATTAAATTATGAGGATCTTTAGATAAACATGATAATAATTTAGTAGCTTTAAATTCAATCTCAAGAGCAGGATGATAATGACTAGAAAAATTAGTCACTATTTTATATTTACTGCTCTTTTTTATTTTATTTAAATAAGCTTGACCGTTATTACTCATCTTTAAGATTCTAACATAATCTAAATTCATAGCTTTTATGATTTCATCTTTAGTATTATTCATTAAAATATGAATCAACATCCGTTGAATTCTAGAACGGGTATAGCGTTTAGAAGTTAAGCTTAAAACCAATTCTTCCATGTTTTTACAAGCTAATATTTTATCTTTAAGCAAATTTTCGATTCCTTCATCAACTAAATGAATTTTTTTAAGTTGATTACTATTTGTTGTTAAAAGTTTATAACGTAAAAATGGAAAAAAATCTTCAAAGAAATAAAATTCTTGATAATCATTATAATTACAAAATTGATCAACAATATCAATTTTGTTTTTTAAAGCATAACGGATAGCACTTGCAGAACTTATTGTTTCAATTTCTAAACTATGAAAATCATTAGTTCTTTTAATACAATGTAATGCAATTGGATAATCATGATCAATAACTTCTTTTACATATGCTAAACCTAATAAATCATTAGGTGTAGTTATCGTTTTATTCATTAATATTGATAAAGCCTGATTACAAGCATCAGGATAACGCAAACCAAGATCCATCTGTTGTTTAACTAAATGATCATATTGGCTTTTGTTTCTTTTAATAGTATAAGCAATATTTGTAAAAATATTTATATCACCATTTTCACTGCCAAAAACAATATCTGTAACATTCATTTTAGCAAGTAATTCAATTGCTCCATGAGCAAAATAATCAGCACTTTGAACACTGTAGACAAAAGGCAATTCAATTACAAGGTCAACACCATTTTTAATTGCAACATTAGCTCTAGTCCATTTATCACTAATAGCTGGTTCACCGCGCTGGACAAAATGTCCTGACATTACAACAATAGTAAAATCAGGGTCTATCATTTCTTTAGCTTTATTTAAGTGATAAAGATGACCATGATGGAAAGGATTATATTCAACTATTAATCCCAAAATTTTCATAAATTCACCTACTTTTACAAATTATAATAACAATTATTATTTTTTAGAAACAGATAATTTTTTAATAACTTTAAAGATTGTCGATACGATCATAATTGCGAGCGCTAAACTAGCAGAAATAGCAATCGTATGAATAAAGCTGTCTAAAAAAAGAATATTTTCACCTTGAGTACAATAAAGCATTGTTTGATAAATACCTTTTCCAGGGACTAAGGGGAAACAGCCAATAATTAAAAAAATCGTGGCTGGCGCCTTATATATTCTCGCTGCCATTTCAGCATACAAACTAACTACTACCATAGCAATAAAGTAACTCATTATTTCATTATGTAAAGCACCAGTATTTAGATAAACAAACCATCCTAAAGCACCGCCTAAGGAACTAATAATAGCAAAACGAAAATTATGATGAATTCTAAAAATAAAGGAAAATCCAATACTGGCAATAAAAGCACTTAAACATTCAATCAATCCTTGCATACTAACCTCCTAAAACGAGCATCATAATACCAACCCCAACGGCAATAAAGGTTGCTGTTAATAACGCTTCAAGCATACGTGCTGTTCCTGAAATATAATCACCGCTCATAATATCACGTAAACTGTTTGTAATTGCTACTCCAGGTGTCAAGATCATTAGACAGCCAATGATCGTAGACTGCAAATTATTGATTAAGTTTAGTTTATAACTAAAAATGGCTATAGAAGATAAAACAATACTAGATAAAAGTGTAGATACAAGATTATTAATTTCCAATATTTCCATTAACCAAATAAAAAAGTATAAAATAAAACCAATAAATATTGCAACGATCGTTTCTCTTACATGACCACCAAAAAAAGTGGTGAAAAATCCCGTTCCTAAACCGTACCCTAAAAATATCAAAGGCATGTTTAAAGGTGTATTTTTAATAGCATCAAATTTATTTTTAAGACAATCATAATCAGGATGTTTATCACAAACATAACGAACAAGATTATTGAGTTCATAGATCATATCTAAATTAACACGATTTTGTTGCGTTCGTTTAGATAATGTATAAGTATGATTATCATGCATTTCGATTGTTAATGTAAAATAAGATGGTAAAGCAAATACTTCAACATTTTCATAACCATAACTTTTACACATTCTAAGTAATGATTCTTCAACTCGATAAATTTCTGCTCCATGTTTTAATAAAAGTCTTCCAATTTCTCCAATTAAATTAATAAGTTTTTGTTCATTCATAAAACCACCTCGAATTTAAAGTATATCATGAATATTTTTTAAATGATATAAGTTAGTAGTTAATATTTAAAAAATATTATGTTAGAATGGAATAGGTGATATAAATGTTAAAAGGATATCAATATAAAATGTTATTAAATATCTATATTATTGAAAGAAATAATAAGATATATGCAGTTACAACAAATAAAATTTATGATTATATTGAAGAAGAAACAGTACTAATAAAAAAAGCTGCAACACAGCTAAATGAATATTTTCAAGGCAAACGAACAGTGTTTGCTTTACCATTAGATTATGAAGGAACACCATTTCAAATAAAAGTATGGCAGGAATTACAGAAGATTCCCTATGGACAAACAAGAAGTTATAAAGAAATAGCTAAAGTAATCAATAATCCTAAGGCATATCGTGCTGTAGGTAATGCTAATAATCATAATCGAATCATGATCATAATACCATGTCATCGTGTAATTGGATGCAATAATAAGCTGGTTGGGTATGCTGGGGGGCTTAAAATGAAAGAAATGTTATTATCATTGGAGAGAGATAATGATTCTACAAGTTTCCGGAAGAACTGATATCTGTGCCTTATATCCTCAGTGGTTTGTTAACCGTTTAAAAGCAGGGTATGTATTAGTTAGGAATCCTTATCATCATCAGCAGGTAAGTCAAATAAAAATTAGTAAAGATGTAGTTGATTGTATTGCTTTTTGTACTAAAGATCCCCAAAATATTATGCCATACCTTAAAATAATCGATCAATTAGGATATAAATATTATTTTATGATTACAATTACGCCTTATGATTATGATATTGAACCAGGATTACGTCCTAAATTAGAAATTATCAAAACTTTTATTAGTTTAAGTAATAAAATAGGCAAAGATAAAATAATTTGGCGCTATGATCCAATTTTATTGAACGAGCGCTATAATAAAGAATTCCATTTAACAATGTTTGAAAAGATGTGTCAGTTATTACATCAATATACTAATATCGTTATTATTAGTTTTTTAGATATTTATAAAAATATTATAGGTAAATTTAATGAATTAAGTGATGATGAAGTTTATTTTTTAGCCAAACATTTAGGTATGATTGCAGCTAAATATGGTTTACGTATCCAAACCTGCAGTGAAAAATATCATTTAGAACAATATGGAATAGCTAAGGGCAGCTGTATAGATAAGGCCTATATTGAAAAATTAATTGGATATTCTTTAAAAATTAAACCAAATCAAAATAGAGCTAATTGTTCTTGTTTAGCGAGTATTGATATAGGAGCATATAGCTGCTGTAGCCATGGCTGTACATATTGTTATGCCTGTAATCATCCGATAGTCGATCAAAATATAAAACAGCATGATGAAAATAGTTTAATGCTGATAGGGAATTTAAAAAATGATGATAAAGTTACTGAACGGATAGTTGCTTCAAATAAGGATAGACAATTACAGCTAGATATAAAATAGAATTAATATTAAGCATTGCTTTAACAAATGATTTGCTGAGGGGTTTTTAAAAATATATTATGATAATTATCGTACTAAAATAATTTGAGAGAAAATCTCACAACAGAATAAAATGCTTGGAAATATTGAAAAGTTTGCTTGAAATCAAGGTTTACAGACATTTTTCTTCAGAGAAAAGGTATCGTAGAATACCGCAAAATATCGTAACAGATTTTTAAAATGGAGTAAATTTGGAGTAAAAGCCGAAAGAAAATGGAGTAAATATTTCAAAGTGTAATGAGAGATGGCGTAGGTAATGGAAACATTATTTGCATCATTTTTTGCAATAAAGGAATAGAGTGAGTGTTGAGGGTATATTGCAAAAGGAGTATATCATAGTACAAAAGAAGGAAATGAACAAAGGTGGCTATGGTTCGTTTGAAAAACAATGATTCCGTTTATCAGGATATATTAAAATTGATTCGTATTTGTAGGGGGTGCAGATAAAATACCAGTTTATAGAACTAATGAAATTTGAGGAGGTAGAATAGATAATGATATTAGAAACAGAACGTTTATATTTGAGAAAAATGAACCAGAATGATTATGCAGATTTAGCTGAGATTTTACAAAATCCTAAAGTTATGTATGCTTATGAACATGACTTTTCAGATAATGATGTGCAGGAGTGGCTTGATAGACAAATAGAAAGATACAAAAAATATGGCTTTGGGTTATGGGCGGTGATATTAAAGAATACTGGTGAAATGATAGGACAAGCTGGTTTGACGATACAACCCTATAAGGACAAAGACGTGTTAGAAATCGGTTATTTACTAAAAGAAAGTTTTTGGCATAATGGATATGCAAGTGAAGCGTCGAGTGGTTGTAAAAGATATGCTTTTGAACAATTAAACAAGGATAAAGTATATTCTATAATTAAATCAGATAACCATTCTTCTATGAAAGTAGCAGAAAGTATTGGTATGAAAAAAGAAGATGAATTTGTCACACAATACTACAATGGCGATATGCTCCATTTTCTGTATTCTGTTCACAGATAAATCCCAGTTTGTCATAATTTTAATAATATGCGAAAAACCAGTGAGGTCAAGGAACAAGGGTAAGCGTCAAATATTTTACACATAAAAGAACCATAAGTACTTTTTTATAATACTTATGGTTTTATTATTTAGGCACCAAAAGATCATATGGTGCTAGAATAAAAACTGTACCAAGAGCCTCGTTTTTAGTAGCCAGCTCAATATATTTCTGTTCGAGTTCTGCTCGAGACATTTTCTTTAAATCAACATCTTTCTTCATATAACTATTATACTAAAAAATCGGCTTAAACTCTATATTATAAGCCGATTTTTTACACTTTTATGAGCAAATTTTTGTTCTATTTCAAGACCGTCAAGAAGCCATCTTAGCTGACGCTGATCGATCAGTCTGGTATCTGAATTATTATCTTCATGTATCCTGAATCTACCATGTTCAAGCCGTTTTAAAAAAAGCCAGAAACCATTATTTTCATAATATAAAATT
>NZ_JMLH01000083.1 GCF_000686665.1 Thomasclavelia saccharogumia DSM 17460
CGAGCGATACCGTCCATATAATTGATAATAGTTTTATCGGCAAGGTTTTTTAAATCGAGAGCGATCCTAACATCATTAAGGATAGGAAATTGTTTGATTTTGTCATTTATAGATTTAGTATTCATAGTTAATCAGTCCTTTCTGTATAAAATGACAACTAAATTATAAATAAAAAAAGCCATCATAAGAAAGATGGCAAACAAAAAAATATAGAAAACATAAAGAAAGAATTGAGCTAACGCGTAGCGTTTTAGTACAATGGGTACAAAACGCTTCCCACTAAAAAAAGATAAAGCTAATGGCAATTTAGTTTTTGAAAAATGCTGATAATTAAAAGCTACAAGTAAACCAACAATTATTCCAACTAAAGTATTTGCTGTGTTTTGAAAAGCTAATGGCACTTCATCTATTGGGATATTTCTAATTAAAGAAACAGCCTCAGGCGATAAAATCTTTACGACAACCAAATAACAAACAACTGCACAAATCGCCACTGTCATATCTTTTTCACGAGTCATACCAATTGCAATCCCAACTGCAAACAATAATGGTAAATTATCAATTATTGCTGTACCAGATTCTATCAAAAACGCTGATATCCAGTTATTGCTCCCCCAACCGACTGGATCGATCCAATATCCAATTCCTTTTAATAATGCTGCTATCGGCATTATTGATACTGGTAACATCAAAGATTTTCCTAAACGTTGAATATAGTTCATCATTTCCCTACCTTATTATAAATTAATCGTCCCAAAATAAAATATTGCAGATTGATCATCTCTGCATCTTTGTAAAATTATAACCTTTAATATCAAAATCTGTCAACCAAAATAATAATCCAAAATAAGGTAAGCAATTGATAACATCTCTCCAACTTTATTTTTTTAGTAATCCAAAATTAAGTTGACATTATTAAGATTACAAGGTAGAATCTAATTGTGATGTTACTATTAAATTAGGCATTAGCAGTTATTTTTTGACAGCTAATGCCTTTTAATATATTTATAAGGAGGAACGAAATAGAATGCTTTTTATCCAAAAAATAATAACTTTAAATAAAAAAAATCATATATGTGCACCTGTTAGCGGTAAAATCGTTCACTTACAAAATGTTCCTGATAAAGCATTCGCCAATAAATTAATTGGCGATGGTTTAGCAATTGAAGTATCTTCAAACTGTATTTGCGCACCCTGTCAAGGAATAATAAGCGTAATTGCTCCAACAAAACATGCTTTTGGAATTTTAACACCTGATGGTGTAGAAATATTAGTTCATATTGGTATCCAGTTATTAAAACCTAATGCTGCTAACTACAAATATCAAATCAAAGTTGGCGATCATGTAAAAGTTGGAACTCCTATTGTTACATTAAGTGAAGAATTATTAAAAAAATATAATTATAAAATTATTACTCCTATCGTAATATGCAATCATTATAATCATCCTATCAAAGCAATGACGACTGCTTCATCAATTAAAGCTGGTAAAACCATTTATACTTACCGTTAACAAAAAAAGAATAGGATTATATCCATTGATATAATCTTATTCTTTTTTATTATAAAAGATACAAAAAATATTATTTAATCTACATTTTCATCCAATTTGACAGCTTTAAAAAGATTCCAAAACTACCATTTTTTCGTTTACTATTTTATTAATACTTTTGCTCATCTCTAGATCTAATCAAAATAATAATATTACTATTAATAACATATGCAAAATCTTCAATCGTTTGATTCGATACACATAGTGGGTCATCATGTTTTAAATAATAATTATGTAAAGGATATTGGGCATGACTAATATCAATGTAACTATCTTTTAATGCAAACAAAGAAAAATATTTATAACCTTCATTCATAATTTTATGTTTACCCGGTTTTAAAAGTTCAATTATATTTTGACTATCAACAATTCTAATTTTTACGTTTTGATATTTTTCCAATAAACACATCGCACTCAAAAAATGATCTAAGCGCCCACCGGTTACACCATAAATATCAATTTCATCATAGCCTTGTAAAAGAGCATATTCCACTGCCGCATGACTATCGGTAACATCTTTTCTAGTTGGCAGCCGCTCTATTTTTAATTTCGTTAATAAATTCTGATTTTCCATTGAATCAAAATCACCAATTGCATAAATCGGTCTTATTCCTTGTTCAATTAAAATCTCAACACCACGATCAACACCTATATAATTTAACGAATGATCAAGCTCTTTAGCTAAAGCACTACAAATTCCTATTTTCATTTTAATGACTCAATTGCCTTTGCATAATCATCACTATTAAAAATATAGCTGCCAGCAACAAGAACATCAGCTCCAGCCTGACGGCATTGTTTTGCAGTAATCTCATTTATTCCGCCATCTACTTCAATTAAATAATGATACTGATGATCCTTTTTTAATTTTGCTAGAGTGGATATTTTATCAAGGGCTATAGGATTAAATTCCTGTCCGCCAAAGCCTGGTTCAACCGACATTACCAGCACTAAATCTAATTTTGATAAAAAAGGCAGTATCTCTTCTACTGGCGTATTCGGTTTGATTGAAATTCCTACATCAACATGTTGATTTTTAATATAATCTATTAAGTTATCTACTTCTTCCTTAACGACTGCCTCATAATGAAAAACAATCAAAGATGCTTTACTAGCAATAAAATTATCAATATATTTTGCTGGTTCACTGATCATCAAATGAACATCCAAATACATATCTGTAATTTTACTTACATCATTTAAAATACTGTGACCAAATGAGATATTAGGAACAAAATGTCCATCCATCACATCATAATGAATCCATTGAGCTGTTTCTATTTTGTTAATTTCATCTTTTAAACAAGTAAAATCTGCTGACAATAATGAAGGTGCTATTTTAACCATACTTTTTTTCCTCTTTCTTTTTCGTATCTTGTAAATTCATTAGATAATGCTCATAACGCTCTTTAGAAATCATGCCATCAGCTACTGCCTGTTTTACACCACAATCAGGCTCACTATCATGCAAACAACCTCTAAATTTACATTTATGACTATACTCTTGAAAATCATGATATGCAATAGCTAATTCTTCAGGTTTTATATTTAAATCTAATGAAGAAAAACCTGGTGTATCCCCAATATATCCATCATACATTTTAATTAATTCAACATGTCTTGTCGTATGCTTCCCGCGTCCTAATGATTTAGAAATATCGCTTGTCTCTAAATTTAAATTAATATCCAAAGCATTTAATAAACTACTTTTTCCTACCCCACTTTGCCCAGTAATCACTGTTGTTTTATCTTTAAACACAGTTTTTAATTCCTCGATTCCTAAGTTATTCTTCGAACTCACTTCATAAACGCGATACCCTGCTTTTCGATAATCCTTGATATATTTTTTTACTTCTTTGTCACCTAAATCTATCTTAGATATAACGATTATTGGTTCAATCTGCAAATGTTCGATCACTAATAGAAATTTATCTAATAACATCGAAGAAAAATCCGGCTCTTTACATGAACTAACAATTAAAGCCTGATCAACATTACAAATTGGTGGGCGAATTAGAAAATTCTTTCTTGGTAATAATTTCATAATATAGTTATCTTGATATTCAACATAATCACCAACAAGGGGCTTAATTTCGTCCTTGCGAAATTTACCCCTTGCCCGACATTGAATTATTTTATCACCATCTTCAACATAATAAAACCCTGATAACGCCTTAATTATTCTACCTTGTGACATTAATTTCCTCCTTAATCATCTGTAGAAATTTCCGGTTTTGAATCATAATAATATAATGTAATGGTTTCACCATTTTTATCAACTGTACTAAAAGCATCTGGACTTTGTCTTATTACTCGATTAATAGTAATATTTTTTATTTCATCTTCACTCAATGAATCAGTTGATAATTTGTTGAGAACAACATTAAAGTTTTTACTCTCTAAACGACTCTTTGCTGCATTGATTTCCATTCCTACAACATTAGGAACTTCTATTTTAAGGCCACCAGAAACTGTCAGTGTAATTGTTCGATCAGTTTCATCAGGATCTACTTTGTGCCCTTCTTGTAAACTTTGCCTTATTACTGTTCCTTGAGGCTTTTCAGATTCTTCTGTCTCTTCAATTACTTCAAATCCTAATTTTGCCAAAGCCTCTTTAGCTTTTTCAACATCCATTCCTACATAATCTGAAATAACTATATAATTTCCTTTAGAAACCGTTAATGTGATTTCACGTTCTTTCTCAGTAGGATCTACTTTTTCACCTTCATCGATACTTTGGTCAATTACAGTGCCTTTAGTCTTTGAAGAAACCTCATATTCAATAATCACATCAAATCCTAATTTATCTAAAGCTTTTTCAGCTTTTTCAACATCCATTCCTACATAATCATCAACAACAATATATTTACCCTTAGATATCGTTAACCTAACAACATCCCCTTCTTTTATTGTTGTTCCTTTTTTAGGATCTGTTTCAATAATCTTACCTTCATCATATTCATCAGACAATTCTTCAATAATATCATCACTAATGGTCACTTTATAATCTTTTAACAATTCTTCTGCCTGCTTTTGTGTTTTTCCCTCGAGATCAGGCATTAAATTTGTATCTGGCCGGATATTAACATAAAGTGCAAATACAATTACAGCAACAACAAATATTGTACCAATGATAATTGCCGCCTTAGCCTTAGTACTTAATCCCTTAAATTTGGTAATTAATTTTTTTAACCCTTTTTCTTCTTTAGCCTCTTTTATTGCTTCTTTTACCGGCGGAATATCCGCTGTATTTCCAGTATTAAATACAGAACGAGAATCAAGGACTATCGTAGGTTCCGGCTCACTATCATAAGTAAATTTAAGTTTTTCCTCATCTAAACGATCCATACAAGTATTAAGGTCTTCCAGCATTTCATTTGCATTATTATACCGATCATTCAAATTTTTAGCAGTCGCTTTAATAATTATATTTTCGACTGATTGTGGAATTGAAGGATTAAATTCTAATAACGAAGGTAGATCTTCCTGCATATGCTTCAAAGCAATATTTACTGGAGATTCACCGTTAAAAGGAACTTCACCACGTAACAGTTCATAAAAAACGATTCCTAAAGCGTAAATATCACTTTGTACTGTTGCTTTTTCACCACGTGCCAGCTCTGGTGCCAAATAATGTAAAGATCCCATAATTACATCCGTTTGTGTCACCTGTGCTAATGACTGCATAGATGCAATTCCAAAATCTGCAATCTTAGCTACCCCACTATCAGTTACTAAAATATTTTGCGGTTTTAAATCGCGATGAATGATCCCTAACTGATGTGCCTTAGCAATTCCACTAACTACCTGTTTCATAATGTCTATTGCTTCTACAACGTGCACAGCACCACGCTTTAAAATCAACTCTTTTAAAGTTGTCCCCGGGATATATTCCATAACAATATAATATTTGTCGTCATCTTCACCGACATCATATATCTCAACTATATTTCGATGTGAAAGTGCTGCTGCTGCGCTAGCCTCACGTTGAAATCTTGTTACATAAATAGGATCTTTAGCTAAACTTGTTCTAAGAATTTTAATCGCAATCGTCCGATTTAAAATAATATCTTTAGCTAAATAAACATCCGCCATACCACCTTGACCAATAAGCTCTAATAATTCATAACGTTCTGCAATTATTTTTGACATCCTATTTACCTCCCCTATTATCAATAATAGCTACAGCAATATTATCATAACCACCATTTTCATTAGCTAAATCAATTAATTCATTTACCATATAAGGAACCTTTATATCTTTTCTTAACACCTCGATTATTTTACTTTCATCAAGACTATTATATAAACCATCACTGCAAAGTAATAATAAACTATTTGCAAATTCTAATTCAATCAATGAAGGTTCTATTTTAGTATCGGCACCGATTGCCTGCATCAAAACATGTTTTTGACTATGATTTTTTCCTTCTTCTTCACTAATCACGCCACGTTTAATCAATTCATTAACTAAAGTATGATCTCTAGTTACCTGAATCAAATTATCATTTTTCAAAACATATGCACGACTATCGCCAACATGAGATATGTACAGCATATTATCCATAAAAACTGCCACAACGATCGTCGTCCCCATACCACGATGCTCAATATTTTGCATCGCTGTTTTTTTCACAATAATATCAGCCTCAATTATCGTTTCCTTTATCCATTTTTTTACCTCATCAACATTATCAAACGGCGGAATACAATTAAAACAGCTTACCACATGTTCAATTACTACTCTCGAAGCTATTTCTCCCGAACGGTGACCACCCATCCCATCACAAACAACTGCAACGATTTGATCTTTTGTATTAACGATTACTGCTGCTTGATCCTGGTTTTTACTTCTCACCTTACCGATATCAGTTTTTGCATAATAGTTCATTATTTCACCTCACTTCTTTTAGCCCTTAACTGTCCACAAGCACCATCGATATCGCGCCCATGTTCTTTACGCATCGTTACATTTATATGTAATCTGAGTAATTCGCTTTTAAATATTTCGGCCTGTTCTTTAGAACTAGGCTGATAGCCATGTTCATCAACACTATTATAAGGAATCAAATTAACATAAGCATTTAACCCTCTTAAATAATGAGCAAGCTGACGAGCATAGATAATATCATCATTGATATCTTTCAACAAAATATATTCAAAAGTAACCCGCCGATTAGTTTTATTAATATAATCACTAACTGCTTTTCGTAAATCATCCATTGGATACACTTTGTTTATCGGCATTAATTGATTACGGATCTCATCATTTGGAGCATGTAAAGAAATCGCTAAATTAGTTTGAATACCTTCATCACTATATTTATTAATACCATCAATTAAACCACAAGTAGAAATTGTGATATGTCGTGCTCCGATCGCTAGACCATGGGGATGATTGATGATTCTCACAAAACTCATCACATTATCATAATTATCAAACGGTTCCCCAGTCCCCATTACAACTACATGACTTATTCGCTGTGCTATATCCTGCTGGACCTTCATGATTTGAGCAACCATTTCTCCCGGTGTCAAATTTCGCTGTTTATTAAGCAGTCCGCTGGCACAAAATTTACATTTCATGTTGCAGCCTACCTGACTTGTTACACATAAAGACTTACCATAATCATGAACCATTAATACTGATTCAATCAAACTTCCGTCTAGTAATTCAAATAAATACTTAATTGTTCCGTCCTTAGATATTTGTTTTTCTTTGATCTTTAAAACATCAAATCTAAATTCTTCTTTCAAATTATTTCTAAGTTCTTTTGATAAATCTGACATCTCATCAAATTGATAAGCATCTTTTTGATAAAGCCAGCTAAACACTTGTTTTGCTCTAAATGGCTTTTGCTTTATTAAAGCAAAATATTCAGTTAACTGTTCTAAAGAATAATCATAAATATTTTTCATCTTATTTTCCTTTTTCTAATTTACACATATAAAAACCATCACTATCATAAACATATGGCAAAATCTTCTTTTCTTCAATTATCCGCATATCTGGATATTTATCAAGAAATTGTTTTATCATCAGTTCATTTTCTTTTTTATTTATAGTACAAGTACTGTATACCATTTTACCATTATTTTTCAATAAATAGTAGGCATTGTCTAATAATTTTGTTTGTAAAGGGATCAGCGTATCCATCACTGTAGAATCATGATATTTAATTTCCGGTTTTCTTTTCATCACCCCTAAACCACTGCATGGCGCATCTAATAAAATCCTATCAAACGTTTCTTTTGGATAATCATCTTTCAAAGTTGTCGCATCTTTGACATGTAGTTCTACATTAGTTATCCCCAAACGTACTAAATTATCATTAACTAATTTGATTTTATGTTCAAACAAATCATAAGCAATGATCTTGCCACTATTTTCCATCAATGCCGCTAAATGAGCTGTTTTACTTCCAGGAGCACAGCACATATCCAATATCAACTCATTTTTTTGCGGATCTAATAACGGCGCTACAAGCTGGCTGGATTCATCTTGAATCGTCACTGATCCGCTTTTAAAATATTTTGTATCAGCAATATTTCCAGCCTCATATAAAACAGCATCTAAAGCTAGATTTCCCTTTTTAAAAGCGCTGTCTTTCAATAGCTCTTCTTTATTTATTTTTAGTGTATTGACTCTTGCCGCTCTAACTGGGGGCATATTATCATGAAAACAAATCTTTTTTGTCACTTCTAAACCGTATTGTTTACTTAACATTTTTACCATCCACAAAGGATGACTGGTTTCAATTGATAATCGTTTTAATTCATCGGCTTCATCAATATTTCTTTTACCGTTTCGAAGATAGTTTCTAAGAATGGCATTAACAAATTTACCAGCATATAAATTTTTATTTTTAGCCAGTTTCACAGCCTCATCAATAATTGCATATGATGGTATTTTATCTAAAAATATCAATTGATATAATGACATCAACAAAATCAATCTTTCCCGATTTTTAACTTTCTTGTCCTTAATATACGGTTCTAATTGATATTCAAGATATATTTTATTTTGAATCGTCCCATACACTATTCGTGTCGCTAAATCTTTATCATTTCTTGATAAATCACTATTTTGTAAATATTCATTCAAAGTTATATTTAAATAACTCTGTTCATTCCAATATTTTAATAAAACTTCTAATGCAACTGCTCTTGCCATAAATTTCCTTTCTACATTTGACTATAGGGATTAAAATCACACACAACATTTATTTTAGTCCCATTTTTATTATAAAATCTGCTCATCTTTTCCAATACTGGATATATTTCCTTACTATTAATAAACTTTATCATGATTCGTTTGCGATAAATATCATGCATCCGATAAATTAAACTATTTGCTGGTCCTAAAATCATTACTTTACTTAACTGCTTTTGTAAATAAGTTTTAATTTGATCAGCACTTTGAATTACTATGGATTCATCATGTCCCTGAATCAAGATACTAACTAAATGAACATACGGCGGGTAATGAGCCATTTTCCGAAAATTCATTTCTTCTTTAAAAAAACCTAGATAATCATGATTTTTTACGCATTGTAAGACAAAGTGTTCAGGATTATAGGTTTGAATCAAGACAGTTCCTCTTTTTCGCCCTCGTCCACTTCTTCCAGAAACTTGTTCCAACAGCTGAAAAGTTCTTTCATTAGCCCTAAAATCAGGAATATTTAGGCTTATGTCCGCATCTAAAACCCCAACAAACGTAACATTTTCAAAATCCAGGCCTTTAGCTATCATCTGCGTTCCTAATAAAATATTGCCTTCTTTTCTCGCAAATTTTTCTAATAACTTATGATGTCCATCTTTATTCCTGGTAGTATCCACATCATAGCGAATTACTTTTGCTTTAGTAAAAGCTGCTTCTAACTGTTCTTCAACCTTTTGGGTTCCAATTCCTATAGGTTTTAAGTAATGACTTTTACAATTAGGACAGCTTGCAGGCATATCCATTTGATACTCACAATAATGACATTTTAATTTGTGATCATGCTTATGATATGTCAAAGTCACATCACAATGAGGACATTTTATCACTTCTTTACAATCAAGACAACGAATATATGTGGCATAACCACGTTTATTTAATAAAAGGATAACTTGTTCTTGATTATCCAAACAATTCTCAATTCTTTTTTTCATTTCTCTAGAAAACAAAGAATAGTTCTTATCCCTGATTTCTTTAGCCATATCTACTAATTCAATTTCAGGTAACGGAAATTGATTGATTCGTTTAGGCAAATTATAAAGATCATAAACACCCTTTAAAGCCCGACTGTATGATTCTAATGAAGGAGTAGCACTTCCTAAAACAACTGGACAATGATGATATTGTCCACGCAACCTGGCAATTTGAATCGTTTGATAGCGCGGTTTCGTTTCTTGTTTATAACTTGGATCATGTTCTTCATCAAGAATGATCAAACCAATTTTATTTAAAGGTGCAAATACGGCACTTCTTGCCCCAACGACGATTTTTACTTCATTATTTAAAATTCTTCGATACTCATCATACCTTTCTCCAGAAGAAAGTTTAGAATGAATGATAGCTACTTTTTTACCAAAGCGCTGTTTAAAAACATCGACCATCATTGGTGTCAAAGAAATTTCTGGAACCAGCATTAAAACTGTCTTCCCTTGATTGATTACATATTTTGATAAATGTAAATATACTTCTGTTTTCCCCGAACCGGTTACGCCATGAATTAATGCAGTATGAAAAGAATCACTTTTAGCGATAATGCCGTCAACGATTTTTTGTTGATCTAAATTCAAAGAAAATTCAGGTTCTTTTTCTATTTTCCCAGAATAAGGATCTCGATAAATTTCTTTATCGACAATTTGTACAGCCTGTTGTTCGACTAATTTATTAAGTAATCCTCGACTATATGGAAAATCTTTTAAAGTTGTATCATTGTTTTCTTTTAAATAAGCAAGAGCTTCTTTTTGCTTAGGTGTTTTAACATTTTCATTAATAACTTTGATTACCTTTTGATATTTAATACCAACACTTTTATTAGTGCTTGGTTTTAGCTGAGCTGGTAACATTGCTTGTAAACAACTGATTCGCGGTGCTAAAGTCAATTTAGCTAAAGTAAGTGATAATTCTTGTAATTCTTGATTTAACAGCGGCTTTTCATCAATAATTTCACTTATATAACGATATTTGAATCCTGCTTCCTGCTCTAATTCACTTTTAGTTAATTCACTATAATGAGATGCCATTACATATCCAATTATTTTTTGAGTCCCAAAAGTAATCGCAACCCGCACACCAGTTAATATTTTAGTTTTAGATAAATAATCAAAAGTTGTATCTAAAGCATGAGTTGGATGTTCGACTAATACTTCTACAATATACACTGTTATCATCTCCGTTTTTCCTATTCTATCATAAAACAAAAGAGACTTCATCATCAAAGTCTTTTGAGTTTCGTTATTTTGCATGTTTTTCAAGTGCCTTTTTAAAAATGATTAATATTTATATCTAACTTCATGATTTTTCTCACCTGTTTTTTGTTTTTGTGTTATTTTTTTCAAGCTAAAAAAGTGTCATTTTCATGACTTTTTTTATTTATCATTACCTTTCTTCTCATAGCTTCAATTCCAGCTGTACATATTCTTTCTTCTCTCTTATTCCCTGAAATTCTTTAATCCCTTTGTGTGCATATTTCAATATCTCCTTTATCCCCCTGCTTATCTGATAATACCATAA
>NZ_JMLH01000084.1 GCF_000686665.1 Thomasclavelia saccharogumia DSM 17460
ATAATAAAACCATATTATCAAATGCTTATTTATCCTGTATTAGATAAAAGAATGATGACATTATCTATGAATAAATATACTGATACGCCGATGTGGAATGCAAAATTAAATAAAAAAATGTGGACATATTATTTAGGCAATAGGGAATATATTTCTCCTAATGAAAGACAAGACTTAAGTGAAATTCCACCTACATATATTGAAGTAGCAGAATTTGATTGTTTGCATGATGAGGGAATAGAATTTGCTAATAAATTATTAAATAGTGGAGTTGATGTATCATTATATGAAACTGAAAAAACAATGCATGGATATGATATACAAAAATGTGATATAACGAATACAGCGATAAGGAAAAGAATAGAAATATTAAATTCAATGGGATAAAATAATTTAGTGATAAATTAGAATTTAGGAGTGTGGAGAATTATGAGAATATTAGTAATTATGGGAACATCTCACAATGGAAATACAAGAGCAATAACGGATTTATTTTTGAATGAATTTAAAGGGAAGAATAATGAATTTGATGAGGTAATTCTTCCAAATGATTTTCAAAAATTTTGTTATGGTTGTGCAAATTGCATATTAAAAGGCGAAGAAAAATGCCCGCATTTCAATTTGGTAAATCCTATTATTGAGAAAATAGAAAAAGCAGACTTAATTATAATTGCTACACCTGTATATGCTATGTCTTGCTCTAGTGGATTAAAAGCATTATTAGACCATCTTGCTTACCTATGGTTAGTTCACAGACCCAAAGAAAGTATGTTTAATAAAGTAGGATTAATTGTAACATCAGCAGGAGGTTCTGGTGTGAAAGATACAGTTAAATTGGTAAAGAATAATTTGTTTTATTGGGGAATACCAAAAATTTATAGCTATGGTGTTACTACGATGAAAATGAGTGGTAATTACATAGATTATAAACATAAAGATAAAATAAAAAAACAAGTAAAAAGTAAAGCAAATCAAATTAAGAAAAGCTTAAATAATAGAAAAGTAGGATTAAAAACAAAATTATTTTTCAAAATATTTGGAATGACACAAAAGAATGGATGGAATAAAACTGATGCAGATTATTGGAAAAATAAAGGATGGCTTAATGGAAGGAAACCATTTTAAGAATGGTATAAATTCCAGTTTGTAGGAATATGTCATTTCTTGTTAGATAAAATAGTTTGTTTACATATTATTAAAACTTGAAATAATAATGAAAATGTAATCATGTATTTTATTTAGGGTAATGCTAATTAGGTATAATTATGCATCAAACTTAGTATATTCACGAAAAAATCAATTATTTTTGTTTTAATAAATATAAAAGATCTGGAATTAATCAATAAAAAGTTCTAGGTCTTTTTATTTGAATTTAAGCTAATGAGTTTATTTTAAAATTTTGTGGTAATAATAAAAATATTAATGGATTTTGATTATGAATTTTTAGTTAATAACGACATAGAAATTCTTTTTTAGCTATGAAATTAAATAATAAAGATGATGTTGCTCTTATTAATAAATATTGTGATCAGGAAGATGATAAATCAGGCAACATAATTTAATTATGCTTATTACTATACAAAAGATAATAAAAAATAAGTTTTCTTTAATTAATCGGGAATTAAAAAAATCTAATTTTGTTAGATATCATCAGTAAAGTATATCGTGATGATATATTTAAAGAATATAGATTTGAGTAAAAAAATATGTAATTTTTAATAATGAAAAGATTATTGATTATTGTTAAAATATAAATATATTAAGGAAGGAGAATATAAATGATGGATGATCGTATTTATATTGCAATTGATTTAAAATCATTTTATGCATCGGTTGAATGTGTTGAACGTCACTTAAATCCTTTAACAACAAATCTTGTCGTCGCTGATGCTAGTCGAACAGAAAAAACGATTTGTCTTGCTGTTTCTCCTTCATTAAAAGCTTATGGTATTCCAGGGCGTGCTAGACTTTTTGAAGTCATTCAAAAAGTTAAAGAAGTTAATTATCAAAGACAAAGAAAAGTTAAAAGAAAACTAACTGTTAAATCATTTGATGATGAAAAATTAAAACAAGATCCTAATCTTTTAGTATCCTTTATAGCAGCAGTGCCAAGAATGGCATATTACATTGAGTATAGTACCAAAATTTATGATGTTTATTTAAAATATATTGCTCCAGAAGATATTCATGTTTATTCCATTGATGAAGTTTTTATCGATGCAACAAGTTATTTAAAGACATATAAAATGACAGCCCATGAATTAGCAAAAACGATCATCAAAGATGTTTTGATAACAACGGGTATTACTGCTACTGCCGGTATAGGAACTAATATGTATTTATGCAAAGTGGCTATGGACATTGTAGCTAAACATACGATGCCTGATAAAGATGGGGTAAGAATTGCTGAACTTGATGAGATGTCTTATCGAAAGTTATTATGGAATCATCGACCAATTACTGATTTTTGGCGAATTGGTAAGGGGTATGCAGCTAGGTTAGAAAAAGAACAATTATATACTATGGGAGATATTGCAAGGTGTTCATTAGGTGATGAAAAAGATTATTATAATGAAGAATTATTGTATAAAATGTTTGGTATCAATGCTGAATTACTAATTGATCATGCTTGGGGTTATGAACCATGTACTATCAAAGATGTTAAAGCCTATAAACCGCAAGATAAAAGTATTGGCTCTGGGCAGGTCTTACATGAACCATATACTTATGATAGGGCAAGAATCGTCGTTAAAGAAATGATTGATTTGCTAGCTTTAGATCTAGTAGATAAAAATTTGGTTACCGATCAAATTGTTTTAACTGTTGGTTATGATATTAAAAATCTTACAAAAAAGTCATATCGTGGTGAAATTGGGACTGATCGTTATGGTCGGAAATTACCTAAACATGGACATGGAACTGCTAATTTAAAGTTTCCAACCTCATCGACAAAGTTAATAACAGAAGCTGTTTTAAAGTTGTATGATCGTATTATTGATAGTAGTTTACTTATAAGAAGAATAAATATTTCAGCAAATCATCTTGTTGATAGTAAATCTATAGAAAATAAAGAATTTCATGAACAGTTAGATATTTTTTCATATTCGGATATTAACAAAGAAAAAATGGAAAAAGAAAAAGCAAAACTTGAAGAAGAACAGCAATTGCAAAAAGCTATTATAAAAATCAAAAAAAAATTTGGTAAAAATAGTGTTTTAAAAGGAATGGACCTAGAAGAAGATGCAACAACTATAGATAGAAATAAGCAAATAGGAGGACATAAAGCATGATAAAAAACAAAGATTATAGTGATATTATCGATCTTCCTCATCATGTATCAAAAATTCATCCAAAAATGACAATGAACGAGCGAGCTGCTCAATTTTCACCTTTTGCAGCTTTAACAGGACATAGTGAAGCAGTAAAAGAAACTGCTAGACTTGTTGGTCAGAAATTAGATTTAGATGAAAGCCAAATAGTTATTATTAATAATCAGCTAAACTATATCAAAGAATATATTGAAGAACGTCCAGAAATAACTATTACTTATTTTCAACAGGATCATAAAAAAACTGGTGGTGCTTATATAACTGAGTGTAATAAAGTTATAAAAATTGATGATTATAAGCGATTACTTATCTTAGAAAATGATATAAAGATTTTATTTGAAGATATTTATAGTATTGATGACATTAGAACTAAGGATTAAGAAGTATATTTTTTATTAATTTTAAATTAATGGATCTAAGATGAATGCTCAAATTTTGTATAGCAAGGATACTTAGATTTAGTATCCTTAAATTTTTGTAATCAATAATACATGATTTTGATAAAAATAATTTAGTATAATTTATTATGAAATGGAATTATTGATATTGCTTAAATAAAAGTTAATTTAGATAAAATGTGCTTATTTTGATACATTTTTTTCTTATTGATTGACGGTAGTAATAATATCCTTTACAATAAAGTTACCAATTAAGAAGGAGACAATTGATGAAAAGAGAAAAATTATCTTCACGTTTAGGATTTATTTTATTATCCGCAGGATGTGCAATTGGTTTAGGAAATATTTGGCGGTTTCCATATATGGTGGGTAAATATGGTGGAGGAGCATTCGTATTAGTTTATTTGTTCTTTTTAATTATTTTAGGCCTGCCAATTATTGTTATGGAATATTCAGTTGGTCGGGGATCTCAAAAAAGCATTGCCCAAAGTTTTCACGTGTTAGAGAAAAAGGGACAGAAATGGCATTTGTTTTCATATGTTGCCATGGCTGGAAATTATTTATTAGTAATGTTTTATACGACTATTGCAGGGTGGATGCTAGCTTATTTTGTAAAAATGTTAAAGGGAGATTTTATCGGCTTATCACCAGATCAAGTAGGTAATGTTTTTACGAGTTTACAGGCAGATCCTGTTGCTAGTGTTTTTTGGATGATATTGATCGTTATTATTGGCTGCGGGATTTGTGCTGTTGGGTTACAGCGCGGTGTTGAAAAAGTAACTAAGGTAATGATGGGATTATTGCTAGGGGTAATGGTTTTATTAGTAATAAAATCATTAAGTTTAGATAATGCTATGAAAGGTGTTGAGTTTTATTTAATCCCAGATTTTAATATTTTAAAAGAAAATGGAATCTTTAATGCTATTTATGGAGCTATGGGTCAAGCATTTTTTACTTTGAGTATCGGTATGGGTGGTATGGCTATTTTTGGTAGTTATATTGATAAGAAACATTCATTGACTGGTGAAGGTTTAAGGGTGTTGATATTAGATACTTTTGTAGCAGTTATGGCAGGATTGATCATATTTCCGGCATGTATGTCATTTAATGTTGATGCTGGTAGTGGACCCGGTTTAGTGTTTGTTACATTACCAAATATTTTTAATGCAATGGATGGTGGACAAATTTGGGGAACATTATTTTTTGTTTTTATGAATTTTGCAGCATTATCAACAATCATTGCTGTTTTTGAAAATATTGTTTCTTTTACGATCGATCTATTTCAATGGTCAAGAAAAAAGAGTGTTATTTTAAATTTTGTTATTATCGTTATTGGTAGTATTCCTTGTGCCATTGGATTTAGTATTTTATCTGGATTTCAGCCTTTAGGAGCTGGAAGTGCGGTGCTGGATCTATTAGATTTTTTAGTTTCTAATGTAATTATGCCACTAGGATCATTAGTATTTTTATTCTTTTGTACACGAAAATCAGGTTGGGGATGGAAGAATTTTATAACTGAAGCTAATGCAGGTGAAGGTTTAAGCTTTCCTGAAAGAGCTAGATTTTATGTTAGCTGGATTTTACCATTGATCGTGATTTTTATATTTTTATTTGGATTATGGGAAAAATTATTGTAAATGATAGTAATTTAAAATGTGATATTTTAAATTACTATTTTTTATTGGAAATTTAGAAGTAATTAAAAAAATTATGGAGTAAATAATAATAAGTTAATAATTTTAAAGGGAGGAAAAAAGTCTTGAAATTAATTTATTTTTATTTATTTATTGTAGGAAGTTGTGTAGCTAGTTTTGCAAATGCTGTGATTTATCGCTTGCCTAAAAATATTTCAATCTTAAAAGGAAGAAGTTTTTGTGAAAAGTGTCATCATACTCTTCATTGGTATGATTTATTGCCATTGATTAGTTATCTTTTTTTGAAAGGAAGATGTCGTTATTGCAATGAACGGATATCTGTAAATCATTTTTTATTTGAATGTTTAGGAGGCTTATTATTGATTTTATGTTTTCAACAGTTAAAATTAACAGCAGAAATGATAATTGTGTTTTTTATTATAATGGTACTAGTTGTAATTGCAGTTATTGATCAGCAAACAATGAATATTTATTTATCCACAATTTTATTTTTATTTATATTAGTAATTGTTTATCAGTTGATCATGCAAATGAATCCTAGTGATCTTTTAGCAGGAATGTTATGTATAAGCATACCGATGATTGTGATTAATTTAATTATTCCTACTAGTTTTGGCTTTGGAGATATTCAGTTAGTAACTGTTTCAGGAATGCTTTTAGGCTGGAAAGGTAATATTTTTGCTGTTTTTATTGCATTTATTATTGGGGGAATATATGCTGGATATCTATTATTTAGAGGTAAAGTGAAAATAAGCGAGCATATTGCTTTTGGGTTATTTCTTGTAATGGGAATTATAATTGTACTGTTGTATAAAACAGAGTTAGTAAATTGGTATTTATTTAGTTTTTATAAAATATAGATTCATGTTTAAACAAGTATGAATTCATGTGTATTATTTTGCTATAATTTGTATTATTTTACTATTATTTTGCGGTATAATATAAATATAAATTACAAATTTACTATTAAATTAAAATTCTATAATTAGAAAAAGATAATCATACTATTTATAATAATTATTTTAAGTTGTATACATGATTGTAAAAATAATAAATATAATATTTCAATAGCATATTTTCATATCTATATGTAGTAGTTACTAATTACATTGTTATAATAAATTTTAGTAGACTTTATATATAATTTATAATCGATAATAAAAATTTTGTGTTTTAAAGTAGTAATATTACGTGGATTTATTATGCCTAAATAAAAAAACAGGAAGGAGGTTTTAATTATTATTTTTTGGCATTTTAGATAGATAACATGATATGAAAGGAGAAGATTATGAAAAAAATAAGAATTAAATTAAAATGTATCGGATTATATTTTTTGAGTTTTTTACTTGCTCTTAGCTGCTGTTTAAAAATGGGTACGAATGTCTTTGCTGAAGAGTTAGTAAATGTAGCAAAATATGGTGCAGCATATGCTGATTCAGAAAATAATCCAGCAAGTTTTTTAAATGACGGGAATACTAGCAATCTTTGGATTGCTGCTAGTTCATCATGTCCAGCTAGTGCCGGTATTAAATTAGATGGAATTTATGATGTTAACAGTGTTAAAATTTATTTTGAAAAGCAAAGAGATGTTAATCAAAAAATTCGTTTTACGCTTTCTTATTTAGATAATATTACAAAAGAATATATAGAATTTTATGAAGGATTAAATCTAAATGAAAAAACAAATACCTATGATACAGAATTTGTTTTTGATATACCAGTAAAAACAGATGATATCAAAGTAACGATTACAGAAAGACTTGAAGGGACAACTATTTGGCCTGCTGTTTCTGAAATTGAAATATATGCAGTAGATAATGTAGGAAATCATGAAAATGAAATTTCCAATGTTGCATTAAATAAGCCGGTTGAAGTAAGTAATGGCACTAATGGAGCGGTTATAACAGATGGTGCTACAGGTGCTTTTTGGGATGGTGGCGCAGCACCAGCAGAATTTATTATTGATTTAGGAACAGGACACTTTATTTCTAGATTTAAAGCTTTAACATATTATGGTGATAATAGATACTATCATTATGAAATTTATGGTAGTTTGGATGGATTAAATTATGAACTATTAGCTAAAAAGGATAATAATAACATAGCTAGTAGTAGTGGTGAAACTTATGAGTTGAATGAAATAGCAAATATTCGTTATATTCAGGTTATAATGACATATAATTCCGCAAATCCTTCTGTCCATATGAAAGAATTTGAAGCTTGGGGTTATCCTGATCCAGATTATAAAGAACCAGAACCAGCTACTTCTGATACTAAGTATCCAGATAATATTGCTTATGGAAAGCCAGCAAGATGTCATGTTTCAAATGAGGGAATAGAAAGAGTGACAGATGGTTCTGATGCGACTTATTATGTTGGGGAATTTTATCCAGCGGCAATTGATATTGATTTGATGGAAGAATATGATTTAAATAAATTAATTCTTAATTTTCCTGTAAAAGAAGATAGGTATTATTACTATACAATATATGGAAGTAATGATTATTCTGTTTTTGATGAACTCTACCAAAAAAGAGATAAAACATCAACAACATTAGATGGCGATATTATTGATTTATCAACTATAGAAGGTTTAAAAAATAAATCATATCGCTTTATTCGATTATATCTTGAGTATTGTAATGATGGTGGTAGTGCTCGCGTTAGTGAAATCAGGGCTTTTGGAACCCCAACTGGAGAGAATACCGGAGAGTTGCGAACAGGATCAATTGAGGATATTTTAGAAATTAAACCATTTAATGAAACAGAATACGCGGCATTGATTACTGAAGATGAAACGATTGAAAATGTATATGGTATCATAGATCGTACAGTGGGTAGCCAATATCGGGACTGGTTTAGTTTTGAATTAGTAGATAATTTAGAAAATGAAGATGATTTTTATGAATTAACGATGAAAGATGGTAAAGTTCATATAAGTGGTAATGAAGGTGTAATGCTTTCAGCAGGGTTAAATTATTATTATAAAAATTATTGTAATATAAATGTTTCTGAGCAAACGATTCAAAATAAGATGCCTGAATCAATTGTAGCGGTCATACCAACGCGAAGAACAACACCTTATAAAGTTCGTTATGCATTTAATTATTGCACAATGGATTATACATTTGCATTTTTTGGAGCAGAAGACTTTCAAAAAGAATATGACTGGTTAGCGTTAAATGGTGTTAATGTGGTACTTGATCTAGCTGGTCAAGAAGCTGTATGGATCAACTTTTTAATGAATTATAATTATTCTTTTGACGAAGCAAAAGACTGGTTAGCAGGACCTTCTTATTATGCTTGGCAGTTTATGGATAATCTTGAGATATTTGGTGGTCCAGTATCCGATCGCTGGGTAAAGGGACGATTAGAGATGGCTCGAGAAAATCAGCGCTGGAAACGTTCTTTAGGAATCGATACTGTTTTGCAGGGATATGCAGGAATGATACCTACAGATTTTGCAAATCATCAGCCAGATGTTGAAATTTTGAAACAAGGAGGCTGGTGTGGCTTAAATCGTCCTGATATGATTCGTACTGATGGTGCGCTTTATGATGAATATGCTGCAACTTTCTACAAAGCACAAGAATGGGCTTTTGGTGAAACTAGTAATTATTATGCTGCTGATCCATTCCATGAAGGTGGTATTCGTCCAAGTGATTTATCTGATACAACGATTGCTTCAGAAGTACTTGACTCATTGTTGGAATATGATAAAGATGCAGTATGGATGGTACAAGCCTGGTGGAGTAATCCAACAAATGATTTATTAAATGGAATGGGTGAATATCGTCAAGATCATGTGATGATTCTTGATTTGACAGGATTAGAAGCACCTAAATGGGATAAAACAAGTTATGGCAGTACCAAGTTAGATGCCCCAGAATTTAATGGTACAGACTGGGTATGGTGTATGTTAGAAAATTATGGCGGTAATCCATCTATGGATGGACAGCTAGCTAAAATGGCCAAAGATATTCCAAATGCTTATAAACAGGCAGAGCATATGAAAGGAATTGGTATTATTGCTGAAGCCCAATATGATAATCCAGTTATTTATGATTTAATTTGGGATATGGCTTGGGAAAGCGAACCAATTGATATTGATAGCTGGTTAGACGATTATGTAGTTAGACGATACGGTAGTGAAAGTCCAAGTGCTAGAAAAGCCTGGGATCTATTAGAAGAATCAGTATATCGAAGAAGTGGGAATACTACATATACATTGGCACGATTACCAGAAAATGTAGGCACACAATCTGTTGGTTATAATACTGAAAAACTTGAGCGGGCTTTAATGCTTTTATTAGAAGATTTTGATATTTTAAGTTCAAGTGAAGCATATTTGTATGATTTGACAGAAATAATGAGGCAATGTGTAAATAATTATGCAGTTGCTCAGTACAATAATGTTATTGCAGCATTTAATGAAAAAGACTTAGAAAAATTTAGGATTGAAAAAGAAAAGTTTTTAAATGCTTTTGATATATGTGATGCAGTAGAAAGTACTCAGGTAGACCAGTTAGTTGGAGAGTGGATCGGAAAAGCAGAAGACTGGGCTGAAAATGATGATGATTTTTCTAAAAATGTTTTACCAATGAATGCTAAGGCATTAATAACTACTTGGGCTGGTGCAGCTAGTGCAAGTGCACTACCAGATTATGCATATCGTAATTACCAAGGAATGATGATAGATGTATATAAAGCAAGATGGCAAATGTTTTTAGATAAAGAAGAACAATATTTGATTGATAACACACCTGTAGATCGACTAAATCAATCACAATATTTCCATTTCTATTGGGAATGGGTGATGAATACACCTGAATATACAAGAGAAGCAAATGATGCTCCACAACAAATCTATGAAGTGGCTCAAAAAGTATTGAACGATTGTTCAGTGATTATTGAACGCCCTGAAAATGTCGGAAATATCGCACTTGATAAGAAAACATGGGCAAATGAAGAAAGAAATTCACCAGGATCAAATGGCGGTTATGCTTCTTATGCAAATGATGGAAATCCTGATACATATTGGGATGGTGGTGAATGGGAAACAAATGATCCATGGATCATCATAGATTTGGAGAAATCTTATATAATTAAAGAAATCAATATTTTACCATATGTTGCTAATCGATATTATTTATATGATCTTTATATTAGTAATGATGGTGAAAATTGGATTCAAATTGAACATAAAACAGATCAAACAATTGGAACAAATGAGGGTGATACTTACACATATGATGACGGTTTACAAGCTCGTTATTTAAAATTAAGCGGTAAATATAATTCAGCAAATGAATCGTTCCATATTAAGGAAATAAGAGTTTATGGTGATGAGGTAGAAATAAACAAAACAGCATTACAAATAGCTGTCGATACCGCAAATACTTTAAAAACTCAAAATGCATTAGATAATGTCATACCAGCTGTAGCAGCTGAATTTGAAGCTGCTTTACAAGAAGCAACAAATGTTTTAGTGGATACTGGTGCTGACCAAACTAAAGTTGATAGTGCCTTCTATCGTTTGGCTAATGCAATTCATATGTTAGACTTTGTAAAAGGTGATAAGAGTGCCTTAGAAGCCTTACTAGAAAAAGCAAATGGTTATGAAGAAGAAAACTATACAACTGATTCATGGGCAGCATTGCAAGAAGCAATCGAAGCAGCAACTGAAGTCATGAATGATGAAAATGCATTAGAAAGTGATGTAACAGAAGCGTTAAATAACTTAACTAATGCTATTGGAAACTTAGTCTTAAGAGCTGATAAGACAAGATTACAAGAAGCATATGACATGGTAAATGGCT
>NZ_JMLH01000085.1 GCF_000686665.1 Thomasclavelia saccharogumia DSM 17460
GATAATCTCTGAAGTGGTCTTCGTTAATATCAAAAAGATTGTCATAATTAATGAAATCAAGAAAACGAGCGATACCGTCCATATAATTGATAATAGTTTTATCGGCAAGGTTTTTTAAATCGAGAGCGATCCTAACATCATTAAGGATAGGAAATTGTTTGATTTTGTCATTTATAGATTTAGTATTCATAATTAATCAGTCCTTTCTGTTATAAAATGACAACTAAATTATAAATAAAAAAAGCCATCATAAGAAAGATGGCAAACAAAAAAATATAGAAAACATAAAGAAAGAATTGAGCTAACGCGTAGCGTTTTAGTACAATATATTCGAGGCAGACTTTCCTTGTAAAGTAAACAAAAACAGGCAAGTTGTGAATAACTTTGGTTCTTAATTACCTATTATCAAGTAAGAATCATAACTTTTTGCCTGTTCTTTATTTTTTATCGAAACTCAAATAACTATCACAATATAATTATATTTTACAGCATAATAACATCAATATTTTAAAAACTTAAGCGATTCTTTGTCTTCATAAATAAAAATGCAGAAATAATTACCGCCACTACCTCGGCAATTGGAAAAGATAACCAAATTAAATCAATATTTCCAAAAAAAGATAAAATATAGGCTGTTGGCAATAAAACAAATAATTGTCTAATTAATGATGTTAATAAACTATAAGTACCTTTACCAACTGCTTGAAATACAGCACTGCATACAATTGAATATCCTGCTAGAATAAAATGAATCGCTATTATTCTAAGTGCCGTCGTCCCAATTTTGATCATATCTGGTGAAGCATTAAAAAAAGCTAATAAGGTTTGGGGCATAAATTCAAAAATAATTACGCCAATGATCATAATTCCAATGGCGTAAACTATTGCTAGATTGATTGTCTTAAACATTCTATCTATCTTTCTAGCCCCTAGATTATAAGCGATAATTGGAATCATCCCATTATTTAAACCATAGATTGGCATAAATACAAAACTTTGTAATTTAAAATAAACTCCAAATACTGCTGTTGCAGTAGTTGAAAAACTAATTAAAATACTATTCATTCCAAATGTCATTATACTACCAATAGATAACATAATGATTGAAGGAATGCCTACTGAATAAATTTGTTTAATAATATGTAAATTAGGTTTAAACCCTTTAAACTGAAAAGAAATATCATGATTATATTTGATATTAAAAATCAACGCTAACATAAAAGCAACTATTTGACCAGTCACTGTAGCAAGTGTCGCTCCTGCAACTTCCATTTTTGGCATTCCAAACATTCCAAAGATAAAAATCGGATCTAAAATAATGTTAATAATTGCTCCAATGCTTTGTGTCAGCATTGTAAATAAAGTTCTCCCTGTCGCTTGTAATAATCGTTCAAACAAAAATTGTCCAAATAAACCAAACGATAACCCCACAACGATCATCACATATACCGTTCCATAATCAACTATTTCTTGATTTGAAGTCTGAATTTTAAAAAATAAATTTGACATTAATAAACCAATAATCATAAAAATTAAAGCTGTAATAATATAGACAAAAATTGAATTTATAGCCGTATTATTTACCTGATCTTGATTTTTCTCCCCTAAACTCCTAGACAATAACGCATTTACACCAACTGCAGTTCCACTTGCAAAAGCAATCATTAAATTTTGTAACGGAAAAGCCAAAGAAACAGCAGTTAAAGCATTTTCGCTAATTTGAGCCACAAACACACTATCAACAATATTATACATAGCCTGAACGAGCATTGAAATAATCATTGGTAAAGACATTGAAATTAATAATTTATTTACTGGCATTACCCCCATTTTATTTTCAACTGCCATTAAAAATTACCCTCTAGATATATTTGTGCAATTATCTCAGCCACTTTATCAATTCCTAAATCACTATTTATTGTTAAATCAAAGTTTTTTAATTGACCCCATTTTTTGGTCGTATAATAATTATAATAATTACTTCTCGTTTTATCTTTTTTAATTACATATTTTTTATAGTCATCTTGCTTTTCTTTATAACTTTCCTTAACACGACGAATTCTTGATTCTAATGGCGCATGAATAAAAACTTTTAATACATTATCATAATCTTCTAAAATATAATCAGCACAACCGCTAACAATAATACAATTGTCACAATCAGCTAGATGACGGATTATTTTTGACTGCATTGTATATACTTGATCATTTAACGGTAATGTAAAAGCACTTGATGATAAACTATACATAAATCCCGATGCTTTTTCTTCTGACACTTTTCTTATCACATCAACATTAAATCCCATTTCTTTCGCTGCTAAATCAATAATTTCATTGTCATAGTAAACCAGCCCTAATTTTTCAGCTACTTTTTGAGCAATAAGCCGGCCCCCTGAACCATATTCCCTAGCAATAGTTATAATTTTTTTACTCATAAGTATTACCTCCTCTATACTTTATATTCTAACATAATTTAACTTATGTTACTAATTTTCTTATTCTATAAAAAAAGGATATAACCAAAGTATATCCTTAATTATCTTTTATCTTATTAATACAATCCTGATTGATTTTTCTCTGGAAATATAATCCTAAAATAAACGCTACCAGCTCACCAAGAGGAAAAGCCCACCAAATCATCGTATCAGCATTACTAAATAATGTAAAGATCCATGCTGCAGGCAATGTCACGATGATCAATCTGACTAATGATAAGATCAATGATTTTATTCCAAATCCTAAAGCTTGATAAATTCCCTGAAAAGCAATGTTAGCTCCTGCAAATAAATATCCTAAAGGTACTATTTGTAAAGCTAAAACTGTCATTTTTGTCGAATCTTGATTTAAAGAAAAAACTTTAGCTAAAGGATCAGCAAATATTTCTAAAATCAACAATCCAATTGCCATTAAAACAAGAGTATAAATCATCCCATACTTAATTCCATCTTTAACACGTTTTTTATCTTGTTTTCCATAGTTGAATGCAATTATTGGAATCATTGCATTATTTATTCCAAAAGCCGCAAAGAAAACAAATTGTTGAATCTTATAATAAATACCAAATGCAGTAACAGCTGTTTCACTAACTAAACCATAAATAATATTTATTCCATATGACATAACAGACATTAATGACTGCATGATAATTGCCGGAATCCCAACTCTGTATATTCCAATAATAGTCTTTTTATTAGGTCTTAAATAAACCAATTTACCATCAATTTCTTTATTAAAACAATAATGAAAGATCATGTCTAGAACTAGTGTTAAAATTTGGCCAATAACTGTCGCTAAAGCCGCTCCTACAACATCCATTTTAGGCAAACCAAATAACCCAAAAATCAAAATTGGATCTAAAACAATATTTGTTAGCGCTCCTACTAATTGGGCAACAGTTGATAAATGTGTTTTCCCCGTACTTTGTAATAGTTTTTCATAAATCATCGAACCAATTGATCCAAAAGATAAAATACAGCAAAGTTTTAAATATGATGAACCTAAAGATAATACTAATTCATTAGAAGTTTGACTCTTTAAAAATATATCAACCCCAAAGAATCCAAAAAGTAAAAATAAAATATACATACAAATAGCAGTAAAAATTGCATTTCCAGCTACTAAACTAGCTTTTTCATAGTTCTTTTCACCTAAATATTTTGATAATAATGAATTAACTCCCACTCCAGTCCCTACACCAATAGCAACCATCAACATTTGAATCGGAAATGCTAATGTTAAAGCATTGATTGCATAATCAGCTAGATCAGCAATTGATGATGAAGTAATATTTGAGATAAAAAAAGTATCAACAATGTTATAGAATGCCTGGACGACCATTGATAAAATCATCGGCATCCCCATTGTAAACATTAACTTATTAATTGGAACATAGCCCATCTTATTTTTCATTTCCATATAATCACTCCTTAAAATAAAAACGCAAATCTCAATTGGATTTACGCCTTAGCTACTCATTGAATCACTATTTAGTTTTCATAACCATATCATAAATAAGCTCAGCACAATCATCCAATGATAGATCGCTGCTATCAATACATAAATGATAATTAGACAAATCATTTAATTTACCATTAGTATAATAACGGTAATATGTCTTTCTCTTTTTATCACGTTTATCCAATTCCTTGATTGGATTTTTTAAATCCTCACGATATTCATCCGTTACTCTTCTAGCTCTAACTTCAATATCACTATGAATAAAAACATTTAGACAATCATTTCTTTTTCTCAAAATATAATCACTGCAGTGTCCAACGATTACACAAGGCTCTTGATCAGCCAATTTAATTATTAAATTGCGCTGTAATACATATAATTGATCAATTGGCGTGATCCCCCCGCTAGACCAATTATTAAATCCAAATAAAATAGTATTTGTATCACCATACTCACTATTTTCTTTTACAAATTCTGAAGCATAACCACTTTCTTTAGCTAACTGTGCTGTGATTTTACTATCATAATACTTGTAGCCTAATTTTTTCGCTAATAATTTTCCAATCTTACGGCCACCACTACCATATTCATGGCCAATTGTAATTACTTGATATTTCATTTTAACCTCCTCAAAATACAAAAAAGTATTCTTTTACAATCGGAATTACATCCATAAAAGAATACTCATTGCCTAAATAATATAACACATTTAAAAAGATTTTGTAAGTTTTTATTTTTAGATATTATCAAGTTTGGCTATAATTCTATCGATTACAATATTTGAACCCTAAAAATCATAGTGTTATAATACTTGAAGATAGGAGATGAAACAAATGACAAAAGTAGATATTATATCCGGTTTCCTTGGAGCTGGGAAAACAACTTTTATAAAGAAATTAGTTAATGAAGTATATCAAGGAGAAAAAATCGTTTTAATCGAAAATGAATTTGGGGAAATAGGTATTGATGGAACATTCATGAATAATGCAGGAATTGAAGTCACCGAAATCAATTCTGGCTGTATTTGCTGCAGTCTTGTAGGTGATTTTGAAGCTTCATTAAAAGAAGTTTTAGAAACTTATGAACCTGATCGAATCATTATTGAACCTTCTGGGGTAGGTAAGTTATCTGATGTAATTAAAGCTGTCAATGATGTTCATAGCGATAAACTTGTTCTAGATAATTATCTTGCTGTTATTGACGCTAAAAAATGTCGTTTATATACTAAAAATTTTGGTGAGTTTTTCAACAATCAAATTCAGTATGCTTCATTGATTATCTTGAGTAGAACTCAAGATATTACTGAATTTCAACTTGATGAATGTTTAAAAATTATTAGAAACTTTAATCCTAAAGTTAATATCGTTACTACACCATGGGATCAATTAACTAAGGAAAATATAATTAATGCGTTCAGTAATAGTGATGATCTTCAAAATGAATTATTAGAGCAATTAGATATTTGTCCTGAATGTGGTCATCACCATGACCATGATCACGAACATCATCATGAACACGAGCACCATCACCACAATCACGACCATGAACATCACCATGATTGTTGTTGTGATCATGAACATCATCATGCTGATGAAGTCTTTACAAGCTGGGGAGAGCAGACACCAAAAAAATATTCAAAAATACAATTAGACAATATTCTTAAAAAATTGAGTACTGATCATACATTTGGTAATATTTTAAGAGCAAAAGGTTATGTTGATAGCGATGAAGAAAACTGGTGGTATTTTGATCTAGTTCCTGGTGAATATGAAATTCGTACCGGTAAAGCTGATTTTACTGGTAGAATTTGTGTTATTGGTGAAAATCTTGATCAATCAAAATTAGAAACTCTATTTAATGAGGCAGTCTAATGGATATCCGCGTTTATATTTTTGCAGGATTTCTCGATAGTGGTAAAACTTCATTTATTAATGATACTTTGATGAATCCTGATTTTTATAGTAATGAAGACACTTTATTGATTAGCTTTGAAGAAGGTGAAGTTGCTTATGATGAAACTTATTTAAAAAAATCTCACACTTCTTTAGTTACTTTAGATCATGAAAATTTTACTACAAATGATTTAAAACAATTAGAATTAGAATACCACCCAACACAAATTATAATTGAAGCAAATGGTATGATGGATCTAAATATCTTTGTTAAAGAAATAATTCCTAAAAACTGGTTCGTTGCTCAAGTATTAACCACTATTGATACAACTACCTTTCCTATGTATTTAAATAACATGCGTTCTTTAGTGTATGGTCAAGTACTATTTAGTGATTTAGTTATTTTTAATCGTTACGATGCTAATATTAAAAAATCAATGCTTAGAAATAATATCAAAGCAATTAATAGTAATACCCAAATTATTTATGAATTTCCTAATGGTACGATCGATACAATGAATACTGAAGAAGAATTGCCTTTTGATATAAATAAAGATCATTTAGAAATAAAAGATCATGATTTTGGGATTTTTTGTATGGATGCTATGGATCATCCTGATAAATATGCTGATAAAATAATTAAGATAAAAGGTAAATTTATTGGCTTAGATCGTTTGGTTGAAAATGGCTTCGTTTTAGGACGTCAAGCGATGGTATGCTGTGAAGAAGATACTTCATTGATCGGATTGGTCTGTATTAGTCCTTTAGCTAAAAAACTTATTCCTGAAGAATGGATCGTTGTTGAAGGAAAAATTTCAATAAATTATGATCCTGAATATCAGGTAAATATCCCAATCTTAACTGTTGATCAATTAGAGGTTGTTCCACCGTTAAAGAATCAATATGTGACTTTTGATTAAAAAAGCGTTATACGCTTTTTTAATTTTTCTTTATAATATTTTCAAAATATTAAATTTACTCGTAATTATTTTTAGTATACAATAAATAGTGTTATTAGAATAAAGGAGTTAGGATTATGATTAAATTGATTGCAACCGATCTAGATGGTACTTTATTAAGAGAAGACAAAAGTTTTAATAAAGAATTTTATGATATTTTCTATAAATTAAAAGAAAAAAATATTGTGTTTGTTATTGCCACTGGAAATCAATATGAGCTTGTTAAAAATAGATTTGATTTAATAAAAGATGATCTTGTATATATTGTTGAAAATGGTAATAAAATCGTATATCAAAATAAAGTATTATATACAAGTATATTAAAACAAGAGGATAAGGAAAATATTCTAAATTTATTATTAGAATTTGAAGATTTATTGATTGTTTATTGTGGATTAAAACATTCTTATATTTCTACAAAATTTCAAGATAAAGAAGATTTTTTAAAATTGTTTCTTCATAATTATGTTTTTGTTGATGATTATAAAATGATCGATGATCAAATTATGAAATTTTCTATAGCTGATTTTAACGAAGAATCAAAAAAGTATGTTGATATAATAAAACAGCAGCTGCCTGATCATTTACAAGCCGTTACAACTGGTACGATTTGGTTTGATATTTTTAATAAAAATGTTAATAAAGGGACAGGGTTAAAATTTATTCAAGATTATTTTCATATTAGTAAAGAAGAATGTATGGCTTTTGGTGATCAAATGAATGATTATGAATTGTTATTAAACTGTGAAGAATCATATGCTATGAGTAATGGAGTTGAAAAATTAAAAACGATTGCTAAGCATATCGCTAAATCTAATGAAGAAGATGGTGTTATTCAAGTTCTTAAAAAATTAGTTTAAAAATTATTTTCTTTTTATAAGAATAATAAATAAAAGTATACGTCAAATAGATAGGTGGGATAAATGCTACTAGTATTTGTGCTGATTATAATAAGTTTCAATAATGATTTAAATATTAAAAACCGAAATCTAGATATTAGATATCGGTTTTTAATATTTAATATTTTTTGGATTTCCTGTTCCTCGTCTGTACTGCTATATACATGGTTGTTGCGGATAACAACTCTACAAAAGGCATGAAAATGTGCAAACGATATGCTCCACTTCTGTACAAGTCATGGAATTCCTTCTTTTCCTCTATAAAAAGCTGTACTATTTTATTTTTGAAATACGTTTGCATTGTACTTAATTACTTTTATATAATTCAGCAAGCAGCTCAACACATTTTTCAATTCCTAACGCTCCACTATCTAAAGCAATATGATAGTTCTGTGCTTGTCCCCACTTCATATCCGTATAAAAGCGATAATAAGTGGCGCGTCTTTTGTCTTTGTCTTTCAAACGCTGTTCGGGCGATTGTTCCCATTCACCATATTTCTGCACAATCCGTTCCGCTCTTTTTTCCATACTTGCATGAATAAATACTTTCAGACAATTTTCTCTTTCACTCAAAATATAATCTGCACATCTACCAACGATAACACAATCTTCTTTTTCTGCTAATTCAAGAATAATATTCTGCTGAATTACCCAAAGTTGGTCTTGATTTGTTGGTGTGATAGTTCTTGGAGAAAAAGCAGCCGCAAGCCATCCACCCGGAGCATATTCACCAGCTTCTTTTATGTAATCACTAGTGAAACCGCTTTTTTCTGCAATTTTTTGTATCAGTTCATTATCATAGCATGGGATTCCCAACCGTTCCGCTGTTTTCTTTCCAATTGTCCTGCCGCCACTACCAAATTAACGGCTGATTGTTATAATACGTTTATCCATTTTATTACCCTCCATTTATCTGTCCGTCATTCTGAAAATGCAGTTTCCTCTTTTACATTTAAATGCTGGATTAGCTGTACTGTCAATATTTCAGTCACAATAATCGCTACAATGTCACAAATCGGAGCGGAATACAAAATCCCCATAACGCCAAAGTGAACAGGAAGTACCAATATCAGCACAATGTGGACAACTTCACGAACCAACGACATCGTAGCAGAAAAAAGAGGTTTTCCGACTGCCTGCATAAAAGAACCGCAGCCCTTTTGAATACAGGTAAACACAATGCCGCTCAGATAGATACGCATGGTTAGTGTGGCAAACTCCATATATAAAGCATCGCCGCTTCCAAATATGCTGACAATCTGCGCTGGGAAAGCCTCGAAAGCAATCAGGGCAACCGCACCAATGCAAAACTCGGAAAGTAGCATTTTTTTAAACAATTCTTTCACACGCCCCATATTTCCAGCACCATAGTTATAGCTTGTGATTGGCTGTATGCCAATAGTAAGCCCAATGCAGATACCGGAAACGACAGAAAAGATTTTCATCACGATACCGATTACTGTAAGCGGTATGTCTGCCCCATATTTCGATTGCGCCCCATATTTAACAAGGGCATTATTCAAAACAGCGGTTACAATCACAATCGTTACCTGTGTAAAGAAGCTGCTGATTCCCAATGTCATCACATTTTTGAGAGTTTTCCATTCCAGTTTAAAACTGTGCTTATCCAGCCGGAAACTCTTGGTATGAAACAGGTAAACAATAGACAGAACGCCAGAAACGGTCTGACCGAATACAGTTGCAACGGCAGCACCCATCATGCCCCAGTCAAGCACAAAAATTGCAACCGGGTCAAGGATAATATTCAGAACGCAGCCGATACAGTTGATTCCCATAGCCAGCTTTGGGCTTCCGTCTGCGCGTATAATGATATTCAGCATATTGGAAAGCATATAAAACGGTATGCCGATTATCAAATAACTGAAATATTCCGTTGCATATCCCACATTATTTTCTGTTGCCCCGAACAGGTTTAAAAATTGTTGCTGAAATATGCAGTAAGCAGCGACTAAAACAAGGGAACATATCAGCGTCATTAAAGAAGCATTGCCTACTGCTTTGCACGCTTTTTCATATTCTTTCTTGCCCTGGCAGATACTGAAATACGCCCCGCAGCCGCTTCCAAATAGTAAAGCAATCGCAAGAGCGATTACTGTTAATGGATATACAACAGAAGTTGCGCTATTTCCCAAATAACCTATACCATGTCCAATATAGATTTGGTCTACCATGTTATATAGCGCAGCTATCAACATAGATATAATACTGGGGATAGCGAATTTTACCATTAGTTTCCCAATAGGCGCTTCCCCCAAAAAACTATTTGCATTTTCATTCATGCCACATATACCACCTTTCATTGAAAATTGTTAAATTATCCGTCTTGACTTTTATGCACATTGCATTACAATAAAAAGAGACGAATGTTTCTTTATTATAACAATTTGGAAGACATTTTCAATAAATTACGTCTTAACTGCAACATTTAAAGGGGGGTTGTCGCTTTATGAGAAGAAAATCTACTACTTCCGAAATGATGAAGTCTTATATTGTTGATGGTCTATTGCTTCTTATGGCAGAAAAGGAATTTCAAAGTATTACCGTTGGAGAAATCGTTACAAAAGCCGGTGTTAATCGTTCTACATATTATCGGCATTTCAATGGAAAAGAAGATGTTATCTTTTATTTTTTAGATTCGATCATGTGTGAATATCTCGAAAAAACTAAATCACAAAAGCTTGATTTAAAATCATATCTCCAAAATATGTTTCATCATTATCTTAAATATAAAAAACAAATACTCATCATATATAATTCTGGATTGTCGCTTATACTTCTAAACGTATTAGAGAAACATTTCCATTCACAAATTGATACAAGTAAGCCTATAGACGAACAATATAAAGTTTCTTTTTATATCGGCGGAATTTTCAACCATCTTCAAATGTGGTTTTCAAGAGAAATGCAGGAGTCACCAGAAACAATGACGCAATATGCCCTTACTGTGCTGCCTTCACAATTTGTCCCATATTTGACTAAATAAATGTTGATTAGCATTTTATTTTAACAAATTTTTGGCAAATTAAATTGGATAACAGAAGTAAAAGATATGAGCTAATTAGTAAAAAATAGCAAAATATAATGGCACAAACAATCAAATTAATTTATTCCAATTTCCTTATTTACAGTGGAGCCAAATTCCTAAGAACCGTTAAAACCAAGCAAAATCAAGAAGATTTTGCTTATGAAAAAGTATAACTTAGGAATATCCACTATAAATAAGTTTTCTCGGCATAAAATAATTTGAATAAAATATTATCAAATTAAATTAGTTATATTTAATTTTAACTAATTTACGAATGCATAAACAGTAGTTTTTTG
>NZ_JMLH01000086.1 GCF_000686665.1 Thomasclavelia saccharogumia DSM 17460
CATTAACGACTACTGGCACCACTTTATTTAACTGTTCTTCGGTTACATTGTTTGCCATATCGACAGCTATTGATAATGCTGTTTTACTTACTGTTGCTGCTTCTACTTTTGTTAAAGCTTCTTTTGCATTTTGTAATGCTGTTAATGTGTTATCTACTTCTTCTTGAGTAATATCAGCTTTTTCTAAGACTGCTTTAGCATTATCCATTGCTGTTTTAAATTCCTTCCAGCTTTCTTGAGTATAATCTCCTTCATCAAGAGTTAAATATTCATCATATAATGCTTGCAATTCTGTTTTATTGATTTTATTAGTTAATTCCATTGTATCAGTATACTGGTTTTTAGCACGATAAAACTGATTTCTTACTGTTGAATACCAATTTACTTTAATTTCATCAGAGTTTTCTTTGAACGATAAAATCATTACCATTCCAACTCCTTGACCTGAACCATTATTATAGTCATCGCGATCCATAAATTGAGCATCGCAAAGAATCTGAGTTACAACATTACCATTATCTCCAACTTTTTTTGTGGATACAAGATCTGGGAACCCTACATGTCCAGCAACTACAGCTGTAATATTTTCATGTTTTCTTACATATAATTCCCACATTTCTTCACCATTAGTTGAACCACCAATAAAAGGTAAATGATCTTGAGTTTCATCATTGATTAAATTTCCATCAAAATTTAAATATTCATGAGTTGTTACAATAACTTTTTTATCTTTATTTTCTGCAGTTATTTTATTTGCCCATTCTAAAACTTCAAGACGTGGTGATTCTTCTAATGAAATTACCATAAATTCTACATTGTTGATTGTAAAATAACTATAAGTATTGTCAACTTCACCTTCTTTATAAGTACCACCAAATGATGGTTGACTTGATACTTCATCATATGGGAAATATTGATTCATTAACGGTGTACTGCGCACTCCATGCCATTTTCCATCAACTTTTTGAATTATAACATCATGATTTCCCGCAGAGAAAACATATGGAACCACGCCATCTAATAACTTCATACTATTTTTAGCAGTTGTCCACTGACTATGACTATCTCTTTCATTAACAATATCACCTACATGAATAGCTAATTCAATACCTAATTCTTCCTGACTATCTCTTATCCAGCTTGTTAATTTAGAGAAACTAGATGGTGCATACAAAGCTAGAGTTTGAGTATCTGGAATAATTGCAATACTTTTATAACCATCTGCACTTTTAGCAAATAAGTCACCATCGATCCAGTAATTTTCAGCATGATTTTGATTTAGAGAACTATCTAAATATTGTCCATTAACTTCTTTATCCAACTTCCAGCTTCCAAGTAATCCTATTTCATTTTCGATTTCTCTATTGAAATTATTTTTAATTTGTTCTTCACTTCTTGTTGTAGACCAAATTCTTAAATCTGCTAATTCACCTTTGAAATTATATGCATCACGAGAATCTTTACCAATTTTCATTGGCTGATTTAATTTTTTAACATCTATATCAATCGTTGATTCATGTACTTTTTCACCATTTACGTAAGTTGCCATCTTTTTATTAACTTGATCATATGCAATCGCTAAATGAATCCATTCACCGGTACAGACATTAATACCTGTTGCTTTATAATCATAAGATTTATCATTTACTGTCCAATAAATGCGTGGTACTCCATTACTATATATTTCAAAATTAACGATTGGAATATCACGATAATATGAATCAAATAAATTTCCAGCAATTACGCCACCTCTATTAGCAGCTGCTGATTCCGGCATCTTTAACCATGTTTCAAAAGTTAATGGAATTTGGTCAAAAGCATCTATCATTTCAACTTCGATATCGCCAGTTGAAAAATCTGTTCCTACGTTTGAATATTGCGAAATTTCTTCCATCCATTTTTGAATATATGGTGAAATAACATCATATCCTTTACTACCCACATGTATTTCTGTTGATAATCCATTATACATGTTTTTACCACTTGTTACTTCTAATATATCATAGCTATATGATTTATATACTCCATCCTCTTCTACTCCACCATCGTATAAATCAATGTATGGAATATTCCATTTATCACAAATTTCTTTTGCACGATCAAAATACGCTTTATTGTTATTACTATATCCACCCCATGTTGAATTTGGTGTTGCATAGTTTACGATGTAACCAATGATTGCATCTGGATACATTTCTTTTGCTTTATATAATAATTCATCCATTGCTCCAGAGAATGTACTAATATCAAAATCTTCTAAATTATATGAATCACTCATTTGTCCGATTTCTGTCATTGCAATCGAATCATTCATTCCACCATGTAATATTACATAATCATATGATCTATTTTGATTCAATTGATTTACGACTCTGTTTTCTGGATATGATGATGCTAATGCTGTTGAAATAGTTGCACTGCTGATTCCCGCATTCTTCCAATCCATATCATTAGCAGTACCAATTCTGCCAGCCCAGCCATAATATGGTTTTTCTGGATCTTTTACTGCATTTGTTATACTATCACCAGCAAATAATACTGATTTTCCCTTTAAAATACTATCATTATTTTCATCAAAATTAAAATTAACTGCTAATGCCTCAATTCCATCAGCTTTTTTATCCTTAATTACAGGACTTATATTACTTAAACTATTAAAATCAAAATCCCAGCTGTGTAATAAATCTGCTTCATTACCGCTTACTTCTAAATCCATTAATCCTTTTACTTCTTCACCTGTTTTACTACTATCCCATAATGTAAATGTATCGATTTGTCCATCTAAATAGAAACTGTTTGAACTTCTAAAGTCTGTTCCAATATAATGCTTATTACTAAAATTCAAATCTTCTGTTAATTTATTTGTTCCCTGATTCGTTAATTCCTGATTAACTAATTCAGTTCCATTTTTATAAATCTTTACCGCACTGTTTTCAAAATCTCTTACTACTGCAAAATGTGCCCACTTTTCATTACAGATATCCGCTCCTGTTGTTCTTACATCAAGACTTCCTGTTAATGTTCCATTTGTATAGCCAAATTCTACATATCTCAATTGATTATCAGCTGTTATTTCTACGCCCATTCCATTTTTTCCATATACATAGTTACTAAAGATCAATTGACGTTTATTTGGATTTTCATCAAATTTTGCCCAAAATTCTATTGTTTTTGGTGCTTTTTCTAAATTTTCAGTAATCTCTACATAATTTTTTTGAGTACTATCAAATTCTAAGAATGTTTTTGCTTTTGGTAAATCAAAATTAACAGCTGTTAATCTCGGCTGATTTTCAACCTTATTTAAAACAACGTTATTTTCTGTATCTAAATCATTTATATCTAACACCCAGTTATTCATCAAACCAGCTTCTTGACCAGTAAGTTCGTCTTCACTACCTACTTCTTCTGCTGTTTTAATAACATCCCACATTCTAATTTCATGAATATCCGCATCTAAATAAAATGATTTTCTGGCATCCGTTCCAACATAATGAACTTGATCCAATGGTACATTATCCTTTAATACATTAGTTCCTGTACCATTTAATTCTAACGTATCTTTTAATGTTCCATCTTCATACAATAATATTTTATTGTTTTCTACATCACGTACTAAAGATATATTATGCCAGTTTTCATCAAATAATTCTGGTATATTTACTTTATAATCAATTGCACTAACCGTCTTTCCATTTTCATATACATATTCTACATAACGCAACTGATTAGCAGCAGTTAGTTCTAATGAAAAACAGTTCTTGCCATAAACATAGTTACCCATTATCACTTTTCTACTGTTATCTGGTTTATCAAATTTAATTGAAATTTCCAGTGTTTTTGGAATGAAATCCAATGTTTTTTCAACTTCCAAATAATTCTTTTTACTGCTTTCAAACGATAAACTTGTCTTTTCCGTAGCCGCCAAAACATTATTCAAACTTATTTGTCCCATAACACCAGAAATAACAAGACCTAAAACAAGCATTAATCGCAAGCATTTCTTGACTATCCCCTTCATTTTCTTCTCCTTTCAATTCATTTCCCATAAAAACATTATCCCCATCGATCAATATAAAAATAGAGGTAGTATTTTATAATCTGTTACTCAAAATACATCATAAAAATTATAACAATATTTTAATCTAACATTATTATAGAAAGGGGTTAGATATTTTAATTTTATATGTATTTATATTAAACATTAAAACTACTACCTTGTTTATATTATAACATTTGACAAATACGATTAATATTACCAGTTATTTTTGAATGTATTAAAAAAGGTAACACTTCACTCTAAATGTTACCTGAATCAATATTTTTATTTATAATAAATAATTATTTACTAAAGCTGAAACAGCCCACTCCTGATAATACCCAGCTGCCTGTCTTGGTGTTAAAATATAGCCATCAGTAATCCATTTTTTAATCAGCATTACATGTGACGCTGAATAAAAATACGTCAGATAATCCATTTCGATTGCACTATCAACCTTTGCATCAGCTAATATTTTATAATAACATTTTATAAAATAATATAACAAATAAGACTCTAATGAATTTTCTCCTTTGGATTCAATTGCTTTACTATAAAATTCTTTATTATCATATATATTTTGGTACACTTGTTCCAAAATAATCGGTCGATTAAGATCAATTTTACCAAATTTATCTAATAAATCATTAAGTTCATTTATTACATCCTTAACTAAAATCTGTTCTAAAATATCATATTTATCTTGGTAAAAAGTATAAAATGTTTTTCGAGATATATTTGTTTTTTCGCAAATCATTTTCACAGTCACTTTATCAAAACCATTTTTACAAACCAATTCCCTAGTATTTTCTAATATTACACCCTTACTTTCCATTTTCCATTTTCCTTTCTCCTATTGATCTACTTATATAATTCATCATATACCTATTTTAATATATACATATTCAATAAGCAAAATAACGCCATAATTTATAATATGGCGTTATCATTTTATTTTAATAATATTTAATTTTCTTTTTTTCTTAATAATCCTAATCCTGCAGCTGCTAAAACTGATAAACTTGCATAAATACCAATTAATCCATTATCTCCAGTAGCTACACTTGCTGTTGTATCGCCAGCTTTGACTGAATTACTTGTTTCCAATCCCGCAATTGCTTTTGCTAAAACTTCTTTAGCATTATCGACTTCTTCCTGGCTTGCTTCAGGATCATCTAATACTGCCTTTGCTTTATCTAAGGCATCTTGCATTACATTCCATGTCTTTGCACTATAATTTGTGGCATTTAGTCCATTTGCTTTATTAATTAAGTCTTGTAATAGATCCTTATTTGGAATCAATCTCATATCTAAGTATGCTCTTATTAATGCTTCATATGCACTATCGACTTCTGCTTGGATTGCATCTAAATCATCTAATACTGCTTTGGCATTTGCCATTGGTTCATCTAATCCAGCGACACTTGCTTCTGTATATAGACTCTTATCTAAGCCATTTACCATGTCATATGCTTCTTGTAATCTTGTCTTATCTGCTCTTAAAACTAAGTTTCCAATAGCATTAGTTAAGTTATTTAACGCTTCTGTTACATCACTTTCTAATACATTTTCATCATTCATGACTTCAGTTGCTGCTTCGATTGCTTCTTGCAATGCTGCCCATGAATCAGTTGTATAATTTTCTTCTTCATAACCATTTGCTTCTTCTAGTAAGGCTTCTAAAGCACTCTTATCACCTTTTACAAAGTCTAACATATGAATTGCGTTAGCTAGACGATAGAATGATGTATCGATCGTTGTTTGATCAGCACTAGAATCAGCTAAAATACCTTCAGCTTCAGTTAATGCTGCTTCAAATTCAGCTACTACAGCTGGTACAACATTATCTAATGCATTTTGAGTTTTTAAAGTATTTGCAGTATCAACAGCTATCTGTAATGCTGTTTTATCGATATCAGCACTTGGCTGATTTGCAATAAATTCTCTTGATAATTCAATAATTCCATCTTTCATCCGAGTTACATCACTCAATACTGTTTGACGTACTGTTTCATTGGCTGCCACAGCACTGCCATAGCTTGTTGTTTGACTAGGTTTTACTAGCGTTGCTACTAGTTCGTTTACCTTATCTTGTAATTCTTCTGATTGTTCCATTAGATATTTTGCTTTATTGATATCTCGAATACCTTTTTTCAACATTTCATATCTTGGTGTACTATAGAAAGATGCATTATAACTTTCATCAATTTCATCTCTTGACATTGGATAGATAAACCATCCATCTCCAGGTTCCCAATAACGATATGTGACATTTTCTTGAGTGTTATATACCCAGTTATCCCATGCCCAGCGCATAAATCCATCTGTATTTTGAGTTAATGTATACCATATTACCCAATTATTATCAGCTGGATCGCTGATTGTAAAGTTACCTGGATAATCACCTGTACATGTATAGATCGTTGTCATTAATCCAAGTTCTTTTCGATGTGTTGCTAGAGCTTTTGTTGCTTGATTAGCTGATTGATCTACATTTCCTAAGTTGATTGAAATATCATCGATTTGATCAGTAAAATCATAGCTTGAATTATTATCAAAATTGAATGCTGATGAAATTTTGAAACTATCACCATTTTCATCTGTTAAACCATTGATTAATTCTACTGCTGGTCTTAATTGATTTATTCCTCTTTCATCCATTGAAATATATGTGATATCAAACCATCCTTTTTCTTTAGAGTGGTTCATGAAATCTGTTAAGAATGTTGTCCAGATTTCTTGCCAGTCAGTATTTCCTGGTGTATATGACTTTTTAACTGTACTTCCTGTTGCTTCATCATAGTATGCGATTTGATTGTTCCATGGAACAATACTATAACATTTAATTTGTCCGATTCCGTTTTCTGGATCAATTACTCCACATTCAATCTGGAAATTGATCCATGCATCATACCATGTATAATCAAATTCAAATGTTCCATCCGTTTTCTTTGTCCATTTTACCATTGAAGGATCACTATAATATGACTGATGATTCCATGCTTCTTCCACAATATTAGCAACTACATCTTTTCCACCCATAGCTGCATATTCTTTCATAGAGGCACGCATTAAATTAAAATGTTCTTCTGTAAAATAGAAATCTTCTGCAAGGTCATTTGAAATTCCACCAGAAGGATTTTCACCTAAACCTAAATAATAATTAGCAACTGAAAATGGATGTTGCCAAATCTGAATCTGTGTACCTGTTTCACTGCTTTCAGGTTGTACTAAATCAAGTACTTCAAATTCATAATTGAATTCGTATGGTTTTTCTAATTCATCTGCTGTAACAGTTACTGTTCCTTGATATAATCCCGGTTTAGCATCTTTAGGAACATTAATAGTTATCCATCCAAATTTAACTGAATTTGCTTCAATATCAGTTTTACCACCTTTATAGATTACATCTGGGAATTCTTTTACTGGTGCAGAAGAATTTCCACGCCCTACATTAGCTAAAACTTCTTTCAACCAGCTAACTTCAATATTATCTGATGAAATAACTGAATTTCCGTTTACAAAATCACTAACAGTTATTTGTGCATTATGAACATCTTTATCTCTTGTACATGTAACGATCTTAGAACTTAAAACGTCACCTTTCCAAGCAACATCTTGCCAGCTATCTGTATAATTTGTCAATAAATTATCATAATCTTCTTGAGTTTCTAATACATCTGTTGTTCCTACGTAAGCAGATAAAAATTCTACCATAGGAACAACTCTAACATTTATACTACCACTAATATCTGTTCCCTTTACAGTTGCCGTTATAACAGTATTAGCATCTTCACTACTGATTGCTGTAATTGTTCCATCACTATCTACAGTAGCAACATTTTCATCAGCGCTTTCCCAAATAATTTCTTTATTAGTAGCAACGCTTGGTGCAACTGCTGCTGTAATTTGTTTAGTTTGTCCACTTTCTAAAATAACATCAGTATCACTCAAAGAAATTTCAGTAGGATCGATAGCTCCATGATAAACTTTTGCATAATCTACCTGAATTGCACCACTAGCATCTTCAGGTAACATTACTTTGATCGTATGTTGTCCTTCACTTAATTCTTCTGATTCATAAATTAATTGTTGATGAATTCGACTACCTGTAGTTGTTCCATCAGCCTGTCCTGCTGCTACTCCATCAATAAACACATCATAAACTCCATGATTACTAGCTTTAGTAGCATAAATTTCTACTTTTGTCCCAATAAATGTAATTTCAAAGTAGTCTCCAGCATGTGCATAGTGTTCATCTCCATTTGAAAACATATCATAATGACCAGTTCCTCCTGTCCATCCACCAGTATATTTGAATTTAAATAATTCATTACCAGTAGTTACATCGCTGTCTTCAATTTTAGAAACGTATTCACCACTATCATCTTCAATAACTCCTAATACTTTTGCATAATCAATTTCTCCATCACAAGCTGATGAAGCAGAATTTTTAGTATTAGAAAGTTCTACTTTTAAAATATGTTCTCCATATTCAATTCCTGTTTTTTCATAAATTTTTCCTGTTGCAACTCGACTAGCACTATAAGCATCTACACTATCTATCTTTTCACCATCTAAATAAATATTATAAATACCTAAACCAGCCTGTTTTTCACCATATAATTCTATTCCAGTTCCTTTAAATTTTATCTCATAACTTGGCAATGGATCACCAGTATTATAGCGTCTAAAATTGAACCAATGCTCATCTCCACCGTAAAAACGATCTGGATATCCCGTACTAGTTCCCCAACCACTACTATAATTAAATTGATGCAATTCTTCACCAGTTTGAGAATCATTAATGATCAATTCTGTCCCTTGAGCTTTTACACTAACTGTTGAAAGTGGTAATAAACTAATTACCATCATTAATGTTAAAAATATAGCTCCTATCTTAGTTTTCATACTTTCCTCCTTTATTCTCAAATAATGGTTAAAATAATTTCTGTTTTTATTTTCATATCTCCTCCTTTTTTAAAATGTAACCCCTTTCTATATATATAAATTTTAATATTCAAATAATTTGTTGTATTTATAAATTTTAAAAAAATATTTATAAATTTTAATATTCTTTAACTTTTAATATCTGCAAGTTACTGCTAATATCATTTAAAAACATTATATTCTTAATTTAATTTGTTATTCTAGTTACAGTTACTAGGATATCTCAATTCAACAAAATCAAAAAAGTAACTTTTTTTAGTATAACGCTACATCTTAATTTATGTAAAAATTATATTCTTCAATTAATAGCTTAAATAATTTCTATACAGTTTATCAAATAATCAATTACAAAAAACCAAAGCATTGAGTTATTCAATGCTTTTGGTTTTTATATGTTTAAATATCAAAGATAAAATCTTATCTACATATAAATAAAAATATTAATTTTCTTTTCGTTTACTTACCAAAACTGTAGCCATACTCAATAAGCTAAGTCCTGCAAATAAACCAATTAAACTGTCATCTCCAGTCTTGATACTTACCGTTGTATCGCCTGCTTTGACTGAATTACTCGTTTTAACTTCTTCTAATCCTGCCATTGCTTTAGCTAACACATCTTTAGCATTATCTACCTGTTCTTGACTTGCTTTTGAATCATCTAGTACTGCTATTGCTTCTTCTAAAGCATTTTGCACCGCATTCCATGTTTTTGCACTGTAATTTGCAGTATTTAAACCATTGGCCTTATTGATAAGTTCTTGTAATAAGTCTTTATTTGGTTTTAATCTTAAGTCTAAGAAGACTTTGACTAACTTGACAAATACTTCATCAACTTCATCCTGCATTGCATTTTCATCTGCTAAAACTGCATTTGCTTTATCCAATGCTGGTAACATTGCCTGCCATGATGCTTCGATATATTTATTTTCATCTAAGGCGTTGATATCATCTACTTGTTTTTGTAATGCTGTTTTGTCACCTTGATAGAATTCTAACATCTGCATTACATTTGCTAGTCGATCAAAGGCACTATCTACATCAGCTTGTGTAGCTTTTTCATTACTATATACTTCTTTAGCGTTTGTTAAAGCTTCATTGAATTCACTTACTACAGCTGGTACGACATTTTCTAAATCAGCAGCTTCTGCCATTTCAATAGCTATAGCTAATGATGTTTTATTAGTTTCGATATTTGCCACTGGTACTAAACTATCAATCGCTGTTTGCAGTTTTGTTATCATTGCTGCTACTTCTTCCTTAGTAGTATTTTGATTATCAAGAAGTGCTTTTGCTTCAATTAATACATTTTCTAAATCAGCTGTACTAGATGCTGTGTATTGATTCTTATCAATACCTTCTGTTTTTGCTATTACATCATTTAAGGCTGTAAAATCTACTTTTCCTGTTGTTTTAAATTCTATCTCATGTCCAAATACTAAATTTCGACTATATGCTTTATCGCGTGTAATAACTTCGATCGTATATTTTGTATTTGCTGTTAATCCTGTAATCTCATAGCTTCCTGCCTCTGAATCAATCGTTAGTTTTTCTCCATTAAATAAAATATATGCTGGTGTAAATTTATCATCTAATGCTTCCCATGTTATTGTTGCTTTATCTTCTCCGGCTTCAACTTTATATGGAGCAACTACAGATTCTAATTCATATGCTTCAATTACTTTTTTATAGATCTTTAATTCATCTATATAGCTGTCATTTACTGGATAATGTTTGTTTCCATCTGCTCCTAAAATTAAATTCAAATCATTTACATCTATCGTCTTTCCTAAATCAGCACTTATACTTGTACTGTCTACTTTCTTTCCATCAATATACAATATCATCATTCCATCTCGATCAAACGTCGCTGCTATATGATGCCATTTTCCATCAGTTGCACTACTATATCGACCAGTATCTTTTCTACTGCTTCCTTCTACTGTAAAGTTTAATCCAATTCCTGGTCTTGGATCTGTAAATGTTCCTATTGCAAATCCTGGATTTGCTCCTGAATCCCAATCTTTATTAGAAATTACTGCT
>NZ_JMLH01000087.1 GCF_000686665.1 Thomasclavelia saccharogumia DSM 17460
CCTTCATGCTTTTCAACTGACAACAGTAGCTTATGATTCTCGTAAATAGTATTTCTTCCTGCTTATAGGTGATATAACTTTGATGTCTTGGATCATCAATCAGTGATAACTGCTTATTGAAATCAGGAAAATAATGTCTGATGATTTTGATAAGTTCTTTAAAACTTCCAAAACTGCTTTCTGAAATTCTTTTTTCTTTTCTTGTCTTTTTCATAGTCTTTCACCCTTTTTTTGATTTTATTAGAAAAAATAAAGAGAGCATGATTCCATACTCTCCCTGTCATCTATATTTTATCATACTTTTTAGCTAGAAAAAAATTTACTCGCCGTTGCTGCATTTCTTAATATATCCATTCATCATTATTTTATGCAATATCATTTTGCTTCTTATTTAAGAATTGTGTTGGTTAATTTTGCATATTACTAGCTTCTTACGTGTATCTTACTCATAAAAATTTTCGAAATTCTAAAAAACCTGAATACTACAAAAGCCCCATAAAATGGGGCTTTGCATAGTTTTGAGTTGTCCAAAACCGTGAAATTCTTTGTGTAAATTAACGTTTTGAAAATTGTGGAGCACGACGAGCTTTTTTAAGACCGTATTTTTTACGTTCTTTAACACGTGCATCACGAGTAAGGAATCCAGCAGCTTTTAAAGTTGGTCTATAATCATCACCAGCTTGCAATAACGCTCTAGAAATACCGTGACGAATAGCTCCAGCTTGTCCTGAATATCCTCCACCATATACATTAACACTAATATCAAATTGAGAAGTTGTATTAGTTAACTCTAATGGTTGATTAACAATCATCAATAAAACATCTGATGGTAAGTATTCTTTAGCTGGTTTATCATTGATTACAATATTTCCAGTACCTGGTGTTAAAATAACGCGAGCCACAGAAGATTTTCTACGTCCTGTTCCTCTATATTGTACATTTGCCATTTTTCTGTTTTTCCTCCTTACCCTTTAATTTTCAATTCTTCAGGTTTTTGTGCTGCATGTGGATGCTCATTACCTGCATAAACAAATAATTTCATTCCTTGTTTTCTACCTAATGTATTATGTGGTAACATACCCTTTACCGCTGCTTCAACCCAACCAGTTGGATTTTGTTCTTTAAATTGACGAGCAGTTTTTACTTTTAAACCACCTAGCCAACCTGAATGACGATAGTAATTTACTTTATCTAATTTTTTACCAGTCATTACTACTTTATCAGCGTTAATAATAATTACATAATCACCAGTATCCACATGTGGTGTATAAGTTGGTTTATTTTTACCTCTTAATACTGATGCTACTTCTGATGCTAAACGACCTAAAGTTAAGTCAGTTGCATCAACTACATACCATTTTCTTTCGATTGTGGCTGCATTAGCCATAGTTGTTTGTCTCATTTATTTTTTCTCCTTTATCCTTACCGGGGACTTAGAGTTCATAAGAACATTCTCATTATAAGTACTTCATCGCATAATGTCAATCCCTTTTCCATAAATAAATTACCTATATTAGATAAAATTCGCCTCTTTAAACAATAAAACAACATAATTCAATTACATCTACATAGATAACATTATTTTATTGTCCAACCAAAAAATCAAGCGATAATTTTAATACTTTCTTTATATGTTCAACACTATCATAATTATGATTTGCTCCTTTAATTGGGATAAATTTAGCTGATTTTATAAACTTAGGTACATATAGTTTAGAAATATCAAACGGAACAGTCGTATCTTCTGTACCATGAATAATTAGTAAATCGTTTTTATAAATATCTAAACCATCATAAAAATCACGAGCTAACATATCATCAACAAACTCTTGAGAAATTTCGAATCCACCATGATCATATAACCCATCTTGATTTGCTTCAACTTTACCCGTTAAATAATCTAAAGCTGACGGTAAATTAAACGCTGGTGCCCATAATACTAATTTACTTATCTCTTCTGGATAAAGTTTAGCTAATTCACTAGCTACAGCTCCTCCCATTGAGTGTCCTAAGACATATATTTCAGTACAATTTTCCATCTTCAAAGCTTCTTCTAAAATTATTCTTGCACATGCTAATTCATCTTTAAAAGTCATATCTTTAAAGTTTAAATCACTTTCACCACTACCTAAAAAATCAAATCTAAAGGTTGCAATCCCCTTAGACTCTAACATTCTTGCTAATTGTACATAGCTAAATTTAGTACCGGTCTTTTGGCCAGTAAAACCATGAAAAATCAAACAAACTGGATGCTTATCTTTATTTGGTTTATGAAAAAAACCTCTCATTGTACCTTTTGGTGTTGGTATTTCACAATAATGTTGCATTATAACACCTTATGCGCTTTTTTAAAGCGTTTAATACCATCGTTATTAATATATTGATTTGTAATATTACGTATATTTTCCTCACCAAAATCTCCACCAATAAACAAACAAGTATCCATGATCTCACTAGTTAATAAAAGCCATATTTCATCTGTAAAATCTTCATTTATTACCATTTCTTTAACAATTTTCAAACAATCATCTATATATTCTGTTTTATCAATTTCTGTAATACCTTCCATTACTTATTCTCCTTTACAAGCTCTTTAATAACATAGCCAGCTATCATTAAACCGGCGACACTAGGAACAAAACTTACACTTCCTGGAGTTGCATCAGCTACTTTTTGTGGCTGTTCTTTTGAATATAATACAGGACATTTTTTTATTCCACGAATTTTCAATTCTCTTCGCATTACTCTGGCCAAAGGGCATACACTAGTTTTAAAAATATCAGTTATTTCAAAACATTCTGGTTTCAACTTATTACCTGTTCCCATAGAGGAAATAATACGAATTTTTAGTTTGTGACAATTTTCAATTAATGCTATTTTAGCCTTTACAGTATCAACAGCATCAACAACAAAATCACAATCAGAAAAAATCTCTTCCATCCCTTGATCAGGAAGATAAAACTGCTGATATGTAGTTATTTTTAAATTAGGATTGATATCTAAACATCTCGCCTTAGCTACATCTACTTTATTCATACCAAGCGTTGAATGTAAAGCATAAATCTGTCTATTAAGATTAGTAATATCGATTTTATCATGATCAACTAAAACTATTTCACCAATTCCATTTCTAACCAAAGCCTCAACTACATAACTGCCAACCCCACCTAATCCAAAAACTGCCACTTTTTTAGTCTGGAGGTTTTCAAGCCATTCTTGATTGGTCATTTTTACAATTCTTGCAAACTGTTCCATAATTCACCTCGCACTTATTATAAACCAAACGATTTTATTTATAAAGATAAAGGTACAACTTTTTCTTTAGTCCATTTTAGGCAATTATAACCAAAGAAATTTGACCGCATTTATAATTAATTTGGTGATAGCTATGGTTATTTACAAAAGAATTCGTGATCTTCGTGAAGATAAAGATTTAACTCAAAAAGAACTAGCTAATTATCTTAATGTATCTCAAAAATCATATTCGCGTTATGAACGTGGTGAAAGAACTATTGCTCCTGAAATCTTGGATAAGATCGCTACCTTCCATGAAACCACAGTCGATTATTTATTAGGTAGAACTGATGATAAAACTGACTATACAAAAAAAGAAAATCGCTCTAAACATCGATAAATTATATAAAATAAACCATCTTGTAATAATCATCTAAAATGATTATTACTTTTTATTATAAAAAAAAAGAGTTACAAAAATCGGTTCTTTCTTACTTTAGGATAAAAATATAAAAGGAAGAGTTAAAATCATAGATAAATTCTGTAATTTCAATTCTTCCTTATTTTTAATTACCCTTTATCAAGTAAAAAGCTAAATCCAAAATTCTCTTTATAACTCTTTCTTATTCATAATCTGCAGTATATCCACGATTATCCAATTCAAGCTTGACAACTTGCCAATCTTTAACCAAATCACCAAGTTCTTTCTTTATTCTTACAACGCCCATTTTATCTTCACCGCGAATAACAGCCATGATAGTTGGTCCCGCTCCTGACAAATAAGCACCTAAAACTTTCTCATCTTTTTCTAAGACCGCCATAATATCATTAAAACCTTTAATTAAATCACCACGATATGGCTGGTGCAAACGATCTTTAAAACCTAGTTTAAGCCCTTCATCATAACCGTTGATCAATGAAGCAACCATCAATGCTAGATGTGATACATTTTTAATTGCATCTTTCCGTGGTAAAACCTGCGGTAAAACCGAACGTGATTGTTCAGTCGATAATGTAAATGGTGGAATTAAAGCAACAAAACGATAATCATGTTTAACAGGAATATTTAGTGTTAAAACATTGTCTTCTTCCATCACTGACACTGTTAATCCCCCAAAAATGGCTGGTGCCACATTATCAGGATGACCTTCAATCGCTGTTGCCAGCTCTAAAATCTCTTGACGATCATCAGCCTTATCTTTAAAAGCAAAAGCTCCAACGATTCCTGCTACAATACATGTCGAACTACTTCCTAGTCCACGAGTATAAGGAACATCTCCACTACATTCGATATTTATCCCTTGGTATTTTAAACCACAAACTTCAGCAGCTCTTTTGAAAGCCTGATAAGTCATATTATCTTCATTACAAAATTGCTCTGGACAGCCTGTAATATTTAAACCACTATCACTTAATTCAAAGATAAAGGTATTGTATAAAGTCAGTGCTAAACCAGCCACATCAAATCCTGGGCCTAAATTTGCACTTGTTGCGGGTACTTTTACTTTTACTTTCATGATAACCTCCTACATTGCTTCAATTTCTGATTTAATAAAGCTAATAATTTCAGTTTTATCGATTGCTTCTTTATGTAAAACAGCTCGATCTTTAATGCCTGCTAATGCTCTAGGAACTGGGACAGCTGTTCTTTCATTTAACTTTTCAATAGCACTATAAACATCAAGTTCTTCATCATAAATTGCTTTGTATACAGATTCAGGGAATTTATAAGGAGATGCAGTTGATAATAATATCGTCTTCATATCATCACCACTATCTTTTTGATACTGCTTTAAGACTCCATAACCGATTGCTGTATGGGTATCTAATAAATAACCTGTTTCATTAAAGCATTGTTTTATTGTTTGTAAAACTTCATCTTCATTTAAATATCCTGCTTTAAATTGCTTTTTAATTTTTTCATAAGTCTCTTCATCTACTTCATAAACACCTTCACTATTTAATTTATCCATATAACTACGCACTTTATCCCCATCGCCATCAGACATAAACCAAACTAGTCTTTCAAGATTACTAGATACTAAAATATCCATTGCTGGTGCATTAGTTTTATAAAACTCTCGATTAGCATCATAACGACCTGTAGTAAAGAAATCTGTCAAAATATTATTTTTATTTGATGCACAAATAAATTTATTAATTGGTAATCCCATTTGTTTTGCGAAATATCCTGCTAAACAGTTACCAAAATTACCACTAGGAACACAGAAATTAACCTGATCTCCTAAATTAATTTCATCATTTCTCACTAATTCAAAATAACTATGGAAATAATAAACGATTTGTGGAATCAAACGTCCCACATTGATTGAATTCGCTGATGATAAAAAGACATTATGTTTATCACTTTCAACTTTTAATTCATCAGATGCAAATGCTTTTTTCACAGCTGTTTGTGCATCATCAAAGTTTCCATGAATTCCAATAACCTTAACGTTTTTACCAGTTTGACTTACCATCTGCTGCTGTTGAATTGCAGATACTCCATCTAATGGATAAAAAACCTTAATACAAGTTCCAGCAACATCTTTAAAACCTTCTAACGCAGCTTTCCCTGTATCACCACTAGTTGCTGCTAAAATCATTACTTCACGCTGTTCATTTAACTGTTTTAAAGATAAAGTCATTAAATAAGGCAATAATGACAGTGCCATATCCTTAAATGCTGCTGTTTGACCATGAAATAATTCAGCCACATAAACATCACCAGCTTTTTTTACTGGCACGACAATTTCAGGAAATAGTCCTTTCCCATATGCATTTAAGCATGCTTCATGAATCAACTCTTTTCCATCTTCTGGTACAAAAGTACTTAATACTTCTGTAGCTAGATCTACATAATTCAAATTAGACAATGCTTCTAAATCCATTTTAGTAAAATCAAAATTAGGTACTAATAAACCACCATCTTCACCGATCCCCTGAACGATAGCCTGATAAAAATTAATTTCTTTTTGAAGATTTCGCGTACTTACATATTTCTTTTCCATTATTTAACCCCCTGTTTGATTTAAATTATTGTATACAATTTATTTAAAGAAGTCAATATATTGTTATTATAACATAATTCGATAAAATTATTTTGATTATTTCAATTATTATTGATTATCATTGACTTATTGTATACAATCGTGTTAATATGTCATAAATTAGAAAAATGGAGGATCGCAATATGTTATCAATAGGCAAGAATTCAACAATTATGACTATAATTAGTTCCATTATCATGCCTGTTGAAAATTGTGGTTCTACTATTTAATAATGATGTAGGGCCTTTATACAAGGTCCATTTTTATTATAAATAAGGGGGTATAGGATGAAAATCGGTATTATCGGGTTAGGAACTGTTGGTTACGGGGTCGTCGAAATTCTTACTAATGAAAAAGAACGTTTATCAAAAACTATCAATGAAGAAGTTAGCATCAAATATGGTTGTGGATTAGAAGAAGTTGAATTGCCAGAGGGAATAATCTATACGAAAGATTATAACGATATTATTAATGACAATGAAGTAGATGTTGTAGTAGAATTAATTGGTGGAACGACAATAGCTAAAACAATTATTTTAAATGCCATTAAAAATGGTAAGCACGTTGTTACAGCTAACAAAGCATTACTTGCCCATTATGGTAAAGAAATCTTTGTAGCTGCTAAAGAAAATAATGTTCATATTTTTTATGAAGCCAGTGTTGGAGGCGGAATTCCTGTATTAGTTAGCCAAAAAGAAAGTTTAGTAGCTAACAATACTAAAGAAATTATTGGTATTTTAAATGGAACGACAAATTTTATCTTAACTTTAATGGAAAATGAAAATTTAGATTTTGATGAAGCCTTAACTATCGCAGATGGTTTGGGTTATGTCGAAGCAAATCCGGCTTTAGATTTAGATGGAATCGATGCTGCACATAAAATTTGTATTTTGGCTCAAAATGGGTTTAAAAAATTTATTGATTTTGACAAAATTTCTGCTACTGGTATTCGTGATGTTACAAAAACAGATATGGATTATGCAAAAAAATTAGGATATCGTTTTAAAATGATTGCTCAAGCAAAAGAAGTCAATGATGGTATTGGGATTGATGTAGCCGCGACATTGATTAGTAAAAAAGAACTAGTCGCAAATGTTATGGATGCATATAATGTAATAGAGATCGATAACGATTATGTTGAAAATGTAATTTATTATGGTAAAGGTGCTGGTAGATATGTTACTGCTTCAGCAGTAGTTAGTGATATTATCAAAACTACCCAGGCAGAAAGATGGGATCATGATTATGAAGATTGTCCTAATGTCTATCCTATTACTAAATCTAAATATTATCTTCGCGCAAATAAACCATTAGATGTCGATTATGAGATGTATTTTACAGAAAAACATGATCATATTTATATAACTCATGAAATTGAGTTAGCCGATTTAACAACCGTCTTAAACGATGAAGAATACACAATTTTTAAAGTGAGGGGATAAAATGAACATAATTGTCCAGAAATTTGGTGGAACTTCTACTCGTTCAAGAGAATCACGTTCAATAATGTACAACAATATCATTCGTGAAATTAATAATGGTAATAAAGTTGTTGCCGTAGTTTCAGCTATGGGACGTTATGATGATCCCTATGCTACTGATACTTTGTTATCGATTGTTAATACAAAACAATTGACAGACGAAGAAATTGATCGCTTAACCAGTATTGGAGAAACAATATCTACTTTAGTATGTAAAAGTGAATTAGCATCTTTAGGATATCGAGTTGCTACGATTACTAATGATGAATTAGGAATCGTGACTGATTCAACATTTAAAAATGCCACTATTAATAAAGTAGAAGGAAAAGATATTCTTGAAAAACTAAAATATGTCGATATTGTTTTTTGTCCAGGTTTTCAGGGGCATTCTGTACATGGTAAAATTACAACTTTAGGTCGTGGTGGAAGTGATTTATCTGCAGTAGCTATTGGTGTCGCTATTGATGCACGAGAAGTAGAAATCTACAGTGATGTAAATGGTATATATACCGCTGATCCAAGATTAGTGCCTGGAGCTATAAAATTGGAATGTATCAGTTATGCTGAAATGCTGGAACTAGCTAAAAATGGTGCTAAAGTTTTGAACCATCGCTGTGTTCAACTAGCTGCTAGTCACAATATTGCAATACACGCACGTTCTTCATTTGAAGATACTAAAGGAACATATGTAATAGGAGATGACCGTATTATGAAAGAAAATTTAAATCAGTTAATTATTTCTGGAATCACGGGTTCGCAAAACGAAGCCCGTATCACTTTAGTAAAAGTAGATGCAACAAATAATAGTGCTGGAAGTCTTTTTGAAAAAATTGCTGATGCTGGTGTAAATGTTAATGTTTTCAACCAGGCACTAGTCGGTGGAGGTAAAATGGATATTTCACTAATAATCAGTGATGTTGACGTTCCTGCCGTTGTTGATATTATTAATGATTTAAAACCTCAATTAAACGCCAATCGAATTATCGTTCGTGGTAATATCGGTAAAGTATCTGTAATTGGTGTAGGAATAAAAAATAACCGTGGTATGTTCCAAAAAGCATACAATACTTTGAACAATAATGGTATTAATGTTGAAATGACATCTTGTTCAGAAATTAATATTTCTTGTTATATAGATCGTGATGATGTAAAAAGAGCACAAATATTATTACATGAAGCATTTTTAGGAAAGAAGGGTAAAATATAAAATGAAAAAATATAAAGTTGCAATCGTAGGAGCTACTGGAGCTGTGGGAAGAGAAATGTTAAGATGTATTTTTCAATTCAATTTTCCATTTGAAAGTATTAAATTATTAGCTTCATCTCGAAGTGCTGGAAAAGTTATTGAATTTGAAAATCATAAATTTACAGTTGAAGAATTAACTGAAAACAGTTTTGAAAATGTTGAAGTAGCATTTTGGTCTGCTGGTGGCAGTATTTCTGAAAAATATATGCCATATGCAGTAAATGCTGGATGTATCAATATCGATAATACTAGCCATTTTAGAATGGATCCTGATGTACCTTTAGTTGTACCAGAAGTCAATGGTGAAGCTTTGAGAAATCATAAAGGAATCATTGCTAATCCTAACTGTACTACAATTCAAATGGTAAGTGCCTTAAATCGTTTAAATGAATATTTTGATATTGAAAGAATTATTGTTTCAACTTATCAGGCTGTATCTGGAGCTGGTGTTGCGGGAATGGAGGAATTATACCGTCAATCTCAAGAAGTTTTAGATGGTAAAGAACCTGTAGCAAAAACATTACCTTGTGCTGGAGATAAAAAACATTTCCCAATCGCTTTTAACTGTATTCCTCAAGTAGATAAATTTGATTTAGATAATCATTTTTCTAAAGAAGAGATGAAAATGGTTAATGAAACTAAAAAAATCTTTAATAAAGATATTAAAGTTAATGCTACATGTGTTCGCGTTCCTGTTCTTCGTGGACATTCTGAATCAATATATATTGAAACAAAGAAACCAATTGATATTGACAAAGTATTTGAATTACTAAGTAATTCTACTGGTGTAGAATTATATGATGATATTGAAAACCAAGTTTACCCAATGGCAAATTTATTTGTTGGTGACCAATTAGTTCACGTAGGAAGAGTTCGTAAGGATTTAGATAATCCAAATGCCTTAAGTTTATGGGTAGTTGCTGATCAATTAATGAAGGGTGCTGCTTATAACTCTGTAGATATTGGTTTAAAAATGATTGAGATGGGGTTACTGTAATTTAATATTTTAGTATTAATCTAAATATTTTCTCATATATAACCGACATGTTTTTGATATAATTCTCAATCATGTCAAAAACAGCACCTTAGCGGGTGCTTTCTGTTATCTGCCGTAGTTCTTCTACGGCTTTTTTAGTCTAATATTTCTATTTTTCATATAAATATTACCGTTCAATCTTAATATTGACCGTTTAATCAAATAATATAACAATCCACTATTTTAATGCTATAATAAGTTATAAACTTAAACAAATTTTTTTGGAAACAAAAAAAGGATTTCTAATTATATCCAAAATACTGAATAGTAAGTAATCCATAATAAAAATTTGAATTAAGTTTCATTGTACTAAAACGTATGTAATTCTTATGATGGCTTTTTTCTCCAAGAATGACTGTTTTGGTATCAATAATCAAAATATTTTAAATAAATACTGTTATTCTTAAGTTGTTTAGTGGTAAAATAGGCATAGTGGCCCCCTCCCCAAATGAAGAGGTATTCTATTGTGGAGTTGATTAGGATGAATCCAATAAAGGGAATATAGAATTTTTGTGA
>NZ_JMLH01000088.1 GCF_000686665.1 Thomasclavelia saccharogumia DSM 17460
TAGAAAAAATAAAGAGAGCATGATTCCATACTCTCCCTGTCATCTATATTTTATCATACTTTTTAGCTAGAAAAAAATTTACTCGCCGTTGCTGATCATTTGGCATGATATTATTGATCTAAATTTTTTATCTAAAAACGCTCTTGTCATTTAACAAAAGCGCTCTAAATAATTATTTCTATAATAATCAAAAAACAAACCATTTTTATTGAACTTTTTTAATTGGGGAATATATTTCAGTTATAAGTTCACTTTCTTTTGAAACACATGAAGGATCTGTTATATATACTTCAAAAAGTGCATCTCGATACATATACCCTTGTTCTTCTATCCATTTTCGATGTTTAGCATATATAGATGGTAAATTTGAATAAGATCCCTGTAAAACCGTTTTTAGACATAATCCTGGACAAAACTCTTTAGTAGCAATAGTTTTCTCTTTTACCGGAATTGCAAACTCAGTATCTAAACCAAGTACACTAAATTCTGCATCATGAAACAATACCATCGGTGAAGCAATAATATTCAAATTATCAATTTGAATCTGCTTAAATAATTCACCAAAGCAAGTACTATATGCTTCAACAAATTCATTTTCATGAACTCTTTTATGAACCGAAATAAGATTCATCTTTGAAACCTCAACCAATTCAATATCAAAATTTTCTAAATACGACATAATCGACCTCCCTTGTTGTAAACATAACATATCTTCATTTAATCTTTCTAAAATAATATTAGATTTATCTATCTGTTCTTTAACTTCTTTTTTCTTTCTTGCAAGCGCCGCATAAAGCTTCTCGTTTTGTAATTTGCCTAAATTAAGAATCACTTTGATTTCTTCCAAAGAAAAATTATAAGATTTTAAACGTTCAATAAATAACATTGTTTCCAATTGATCAATAGAATAATATCTATAACCATTTTCCGGATTGATCTTATTAGGCAAAAGCAGCCCTATTTTTGCATAGTATCGAAGGGTTTTGGTTGAAACTTTACATATATTTGAAAATTCCCCAATAGTCAACATCGTTATTCCTCCTCTTTCAAACCTCTTTAACACTACTGTACACCTTGCCCTAACGGTAAAGTCAATACGATTTTAAAATTATTTATTTTTAAATAGTATAAAAAACATGAGATTTTCATCTCATGTTTATTTTACATAATGTGTATTTTCTAACATAACTCCACACCCATTAGCAACACAATTTAATGCATCATCAGCTACAAATACAGGTACACCTAATTCGTTTTCCAATAAACGATCAAGTCCGCTCAATAAAGCTCCACCACCTGTTAAGAAAATTCCTCTTGATACAATATCAGCCGCTAATTCTGGTGGTGTTTGTTCTAGAACATGCTTTGTTTCTCTTACAATTGTCTGACAAGTCTCTCTTAAAGCTAGTTCTGTTTCATCAGCAGTAATTGTAATTGTATGAGGTAATCCGGTTACTAAATCACGACCTCTTACTTCGAAGATTTCCTCACTGATTCCTTTGATTGCTGTACCAATCTGCATTTTAATTTGTTCAGCAGTACGATCACCGATCAATAATTTATATTTATCTTTTACAAATTTAATAATATCTTCATCCATAACATCACCAGCAATTTTAAGTGAACTACTAGTAACAATATCACCTAAAGATAATACCGCAATATCAGTAGTTCCACCACCAATATCAATTACCATGTTACCTGTAGGTTTTGAAATTTCCAATCCAGCTCCAACTGCTGCCACCTTTGGTTCTTCTTCAATGAAGACACGTTTAGCACCACATCTTTCAGCAACATCTTTAATTGCACTTTTTTCAATTGATGTAATATTTGATGGGCAGCAAATTAGAATTGTTGGTCTTGAAAAAATTCCTTTTAAATTTAATTTATTAATAAAATGAGTAATTAAGATTTCAGTAATTCTAAAATCCGCAATAACCCCATCTTTTAAAGGACGAATCGCTTTTACTCTTCCAGGTGTTTTACCTAACATATCTTTAGCTTCTTGGCCAACAGCTAAAGGTTTTTTTGTTTCATCATCTATCGCTACTACAGAAGGTTCATTTACAACGATACCTTCACCTTTGACATAAATTAAAATATTTGCTGTACCTAAGTCGATACCTATTTCTTTTGATAATGCCATCATTAGTCCTCCTTATTTTTCTTAACTATTGTACCATGATTTTTGATATTTACAAGGTAAAAAACAAAATAAAACCAAATAGCAATAATTTTTTTATTATTGCCATTTGGTTGATTATACCGCTATTTTTGTGACTTCTTGATCAAAATAAGATTCTGGATTCAAAGCCTGATTATCTTTTTCTAAAATAAAGTGCAAGTGATTCTTTAATTCCGATTCATAAACATTTTCACCACTGACCCCAATTTTGTCACCTTGCTTAATAACCGTATCCTTTTCAACACTAACTTCACTCAATGACTGATATGTGGTACTAAAGCCATTTTCATTAGTTACAGTTACAATCCAACCAAGTAAAGCATCATTATCTTTTTTAGTTACCGTACCTGAACATGCCGCCTTAACTTCAAATGTTTTTCCATCTTTAGAAAAATCTACTCCCAAGTTAGGTCGATATACTCCTTCAAAATATACTAATGCTTTTTCTAATTCTGCATCACTTAAGGACGCATCATAAAATTTTTTTACAATTGTTACATCATCATCAACGGGTTTGATCAATTTTTCTGTCGCTACAGTCGGCTGATCTTCTTCACTTTTATCTTCTTTATTATCTTCTACTTTTACAACAGCAGTATCTTTAAACGGCTGATACTGATTCATAACCAGCTGAACTATCCCAACACCAGCTAAAAATAGCATTACTACCACACTAAATACTAAAACACGTCGATTACGTTTCATAAATAATTTCATTATTTCACCTCATTTGTAGTGTTTCCACTAAAATAAGGTTTATACTAATTATTTACAATTTCGATACCTGTATAATAGTGATTCAAAATTTCCTTATAATCAGAACCTTCTAAAGCCATTCCTTGAGCACCATATTGACTCATTCCAACTCCATGACCGCTTCCTTTAGTTGTAAAAACATAATTATTATTGACATATTCGATCGTAAAACAACTTGAAGACAATCCTAAAATTTCTCTAACCTGTCGTCCACTGTAATTTTTACCATCAACATTTAAAGTTGCTACACGACCACTTTTTTTATATGCGATTATATTAAAATTCAAATCTTGACAGTTAAATTTTTCTTTTAGTTCCTGTTTTGTAAATGTAGTTTGTCTTGTATTTTTAGGATCGATCGTTAAATCCCAATGACTATCAACACTTCTTAGATAAGGTAAGGGACTAGATTCAAAATAATCTTCAACATTTTCAGTATAGCCATTACTAGAAGAAAAAAATAATGCTGAAATATATTCATTATTATATTTCATCACTTCATTATTAGTTTCTTTTATCGCTTCACTAATTTTCTGGTGATACTCATTATACTTATCACCCCAATTTTTTTTCATCTCATCTTCACTTAAATAAACTTGACTATTAACCGTATTATCAACACTCAAATTTCGATTATAAACAAAAGTTCGACTAGCTACAACTTGTGCTTTTAATGCTTCCAATTCAAAATTAGCAGGCATTTCCCCAGCAACAACACCTAAAAGATAGTCATCTAAATCCACATAATTAACATTGTCATCAATCGTTACTGCTACTTTTACAGCTTCCTCTTTTTTACCCTGAATCACTTCTTCTTTAACTTGATAATAATTCATTGATAAAAAAATGATTCCTACCAATACAACAATTCCTAATTTTACACTCATCTCTTTCATATAATTACCTCACCTAATTATATGTACAGCTATTTAAAATATGTTAAAAATGAATTGTCGCAAACTCTAAAATAAAAGAACCTAATAAATATCCCAAAGCTAATGACGCAATCAAAAAGAACAAATAAAATTCACGTAATTTAGCTTTTCTAATTACATTATCAAAATTAAAACAACTTAACCCCCACATCGAAAGCATGATTGAAATAACATATACAAAAGCTTTAATAATTTGATAAGACATTAATATCACCTCGATTATCATAAATTTAGATACTATTTTATCATCTAGTATATCATAGTTCCAGTCATTATACCCTTTACAAATTTAGAACTTAAGATCAATAACTAAAACTATAAACATTTTTTCATCAAAAACGCATAGACTGTATTAGATATAAAAAGCTTTGAATTCTTATATTCAAAGCCAAACATCTACTTATACTGTAAAGAAAGGAACGTAAAATTATATGGATACTTCACTTATAGAGACTTTGATTTATAATCAGCTTTATCTTGCAGCTATATATGACTTGATCTTAACTATTGCACCAGATGAAATCACAAAAATCAGACTTCACAATTTTTCAGCTGATTGCAAAAACAATGCTACTTATCTTGATCATTTTTACCAGGATATAAATACCACTAGTTTTTTCCCACTTCTTGAAAAACCTGTATTTCATGGCAATTTTCAAGAATCAATATTATGGTTATTAAACTATATCGAAAATTCATATCGAATGTTTCACATCAATTCCCACAACAGTAAATTTCCTAATAATCAAATTAAATTATTAAAATATATAGCTGGAAATCTAATTAATCAAAGTATCGGCCTTATTCATATATCACTAACAAAATAATTATTAGTGATATTTTTTATAAAATAAAAAATCCAGAAAAAAATCTGGACTAATTTACAATTGGTGACCTGTACGGGATTCGAACCCGTGAATGCATGCGTGAAAGGCATGTGAGTTAACCGTTTCTCCAACAGGCCATGGCGCTTGAAGTAGGACTCGAACCTACGACCGATCGGTTAACAGCCGATTGCTCTACCAACTGAGCTATTCAAGCAATGGAGCGGGTGATGGGAATCGAACCCACGTAGTCAGCTTGGAAGGCTGAAGTTCTACCATTGAACTACACCCGCATTTTACTCCTTAGCAGCACCCTTAATGACTACTGCTCGTCTATAATAACATTTAATATTAACTATTGCAAGTCTTTTTTTAATTTTTTTAAAACTTTTGTTACCCCCTGTATTGTAAAATGAAACTGAAATTAAGATTTTTAATTCCAGCATAAAAATCTAAAAATAAACGGCTTATCCTTTCAACAAATATTCCTCTATCGATTTAGCACAATCATTATGATTATTATCTTCAACAATTATATCAGATATTTTTTAATATCCTCATGTGCATTTCCCATTGCAATTGCTAATCCAGCTTTTTAATGCCTCCATATCATTATCAGTATCCCCTACTACAATAACTTTTACCATTGAAATATGAAGATATTGACAAAGTTTTTCTAATCCTACTCTTCGTATTTCTTTACAATATCTTTTAGATACACTTTTTGTCTGTTATTTCAACCATCATTATGAAAATAACATAAATTTAAAAAAAACACCGCTAATGGTGTTTTATTCATTTTCTTCTATTTGATCATTATCGCTTGGTGGATTTTCATTTTCCGGTATGCCATTTGTTGATTCATTAGTTGTTTCATCCGTTTTATCTGTTTCGTTATCATCAGAAATCTGATTTTCATCTTTATTCAAGTCTTTTTTTGGTTCTTCTTGTTCTTTTGAATCACCGTTATCATTCGAATCATTTTCTTTTTGGGAATTATCAAGCTGTTCCTGTAGATTATCTATCTGATTTTGCTGGTCTTGATAATATTCATACGCAAAATATACCCCCACACAGATTCCAGCAATAATTACTAAAATCAACAAAAATAATAATATCGTTGTAAAAATAGAACGTCCTTCTTTTTCTTTTTTTACTTTTGTTTTAGTTTTACGTTTTGTTTTGGTTACTTTCTTTTTCTTAGTTTTTTGACGTCCTTTATTCGTCGCGGTATCTGCTGTAGTATCTTCTAAATCATCTTCATCTGTCATTTCAGATTCTAATTCAAAATTTTCTGTATCTAAATCATTATCATCAAACTCAAACCTTTTAGCCATTTTTTCACCTCACATATATAATATTATACACTGATGTGAATTTATTATAAACTTTTAATCATTTAACAAATTATTCAGATACTCTTCCAAACACATACCCTGCTCTACAATCTTTTTTGCGTGTTCTTTCCCCACATAACGATAATGCCATGGTTCATAACCAACTTTTGTTAAATCACTTTTATTTGCTGGATAACGTAAAATAAAACCATATTGCCAACAATTTTTAATTAACCATTGTTGTTCAGCAGTTCTTTCCTGACTATCATCTAACCGCTGATTTTTCTTAGAAACCAAATCAACCGCTAACCCCAGCTGATGTTCACTCATATTAGGTTTAGCTACCCACATACTAGCAGCTTCCTGAGCTTCATTATAACCATATCCAGCCTTTAAATACTCTTTAATTTTATTTACAAAAAGTTCTTTTTGTCTATCATATGTACGATAAGATGAACATATTATTATGTCTAGGCCTTGCTTTTTCGCATCATTCAGCATATTTTTCAACTCTTGATAAGCGCGCTGATCAATTGACTGCTGGTCATTTAAAGAAACCAAATTAACTTTCCAATCATCAGGAATTTTATTTTTATAATTAACCAGCGTTAACAACTCATCATTTATTATTTGTTTTTCTTCAATTGCTTCTGTTTTTAACACTTTATTTTTACTACTATTTTCTCTAATAAAATAATTAAAACCTATGATATATCCAATAATGACCACTAGACAAACCACTATTCTTTTCACATTCACACCTCCTTTTTAAATCATATAAAAAACTAACATAAAAGCTGCCACATTTTTGAATCAAAGCTGCATCAATTAATAATACCAATATCAATTCTTTTTTTGCTGGCTATAGCGGTACAATATTTCATCATTTCCTTTTCAGACAATCCTAAATAGTTCATTCCATAATTAAGCAAAACATCTTCACCAAAAATACCAGTCGCTTCAAAATCAACCAAATTTTCACCATAATAACTACAACGATAAATAGTACTATCATTTCCATCAAACCAGACACTCAAACTACACTTATCATCATAAAATTCCACCTGCATCACAACAACACAACTCTCAGGATCAGTCATTTCAGTATAAGTTAATATTTCAATTATATATTCTTCTTGATCGTCATTAAAATCAAACTCTGGTAATATCTTTAAATCCTGCAATTCATTTACTTCTTTTACCACACTTTCTTTTATCTTTTCAAATTCCACTTTAGATTTAGTCTGTTGCTGACTTACAAGAAAAAACTTTTGATTTCTATAATTATAATCGTACAATAAGGCTATTTTTTCCTTCGCACTCAACTTACTTGGATGCACCATTGAGCTATCATCATCTTCAATCTTATCTATCACCACATCTGCTAACATCCTTTCATCATTCCATTCAGCCAGCATGATCGGCATAAAAGCCACGATCACTAATAAAGCAATTGTAGTCAGTACGATCAAAAAAGTTTTAACTTTCTTCATAAATTTCACCACCTTTAAATAAAACCGTCACCTTAGTACCTTGTCCTTTAATACTTTCAATCACAATTTCACCATGGTGTATTTTAATAATCTGATCACATATCGCTAATCCTAAACCAGCGCCTCCCGCCTTACGAGAACGCGACTTATCTACCATATAAAACGCTTCTTTAATTTTATCAACTTCTTTATCCTCAATCCCACAACCATTATCTTCAATTATGATTTTATAACCATTATCATCTTTCACTCCCAAAAACTTAATTAGTCCTTCATTTTCTATTGCCTTACGAGCATTATCTAGTAAATTTAAACAAACCGTCTTCAACAAATCCCGTTCACCAATGATTTCTCCATCTGCTACCATAACTTTAAAATCAACTTTTGAATTTTTCATAACCGGAGCAACAACCGCACTTATTTCTCCAAAAAAATCACTAGCATCTATTCTTTCAAAAACAAAATCCTGTTTTTTTAACACAACTAATTCCATTAATTTCATTGACATCTTTTCAAGTCTTTTGCCTTCTTGAACAATTAAATCAGCATAACTTATGATCTGTTCTTCAGTATTTTTTTTACTTCTAAGCATATCACCGTAACCAATCATTGAAGTTAATGGTGTTTTTAACTCATGAGCAAAATTTCCAACAAAAATCTCCTGACGCTTTAAAGCATCCTGTAATTCTTCCATTGATGTCATCAAACGCTTCATCATGATATTAAAATCTCTCGTTAATTGCCCAATCTCATCATTACTACGAACCTTTATTTCATCACCCAAGCCACCATCTGCCGTAATTTGTTTAGTCGCCTGTGACAATGTTTTAATCGGTTTTACCAGCCAGCGTGTCACAATAAAAATCACTACTGTTCCAGTTAAAAGCAACAAACCAATACTATATAAAAAACTTCGATACTGATCCCTTCTCCCCTCAAATAAAGATGAAATATCACGACAATTTTCCAAATAAATATCACTATCCGCAATATCAAGTTTTCTTAACACATGAATTTTATACTTATTATTATTTTCAACAATTTTATATCCTCTAATTCCCGATTCTATTTTTTTTACTAAACTAGAATCATTAGAAAAACCTCCGTTTTGATAAATCATCTGACCTTCATTATTACGCAAACAAAACGAAATCGTACCATTAAAACTTTGAATCGTTAATGTTGTTATAGATTCATGAATAATCTCGATTTTTTCGGTATCAGTAAAAGCACTTGCATTATAGCCATTAAACGGTGATGATAATTCACTTGTAAAAGATGAATATAAAATATTATTTTCCTGATATGCCATCTCTATTTCACGTCGCAGCGAAGAATTAAATCCTGATTCAATCAACATATACCCACCTGCACTAAAACAAGAAACGACCATCAGCATAATTACTATATACAATTTCCAAAAAAATTTCACTCGTCAACCTCCAAGCGATAACCTATTTTATATACTGAAACAATCTTATCTTCTAATCCGATTTTTTTACGTAACCGTTGGACATGTAAATCGACAGTACGACTATCACCACGATAATTTTCCTGCCAAATCAATTCATATATCCGGTCTCTAAATAAAGCAATATTTTTATTCTGTAAAAAAAGCAATAACAATTCATACTCTTTAACTGTTAAATTAATAACTTGATTTCCCTTCTTTACAATTCGAGATAATGTATCTACACTAACATCGTAAACCGATAAATAATGTGATACTTTATCAAACCTTCTCAATACTGTTTCAACACGAGCCAAAAGCTCGATAATTTCAAATGGCTTAACGATATAATCTTCAGCGCCCATTTTAAGCCCTTTAACACGATCTTTCACCTCAGCCTTCGCAGTTAAAAAAATAACCGGAATATTTAATGGATAAATATATTCCATCAGTTCATATCCATCAATTTTTGGTAACATAATATCCAACAATATCAAATCAAAAGATTCCTTTTCTATTAAATCTGCTCCCTGCAGCCCATCATAAGCACATTTACATAAATATCCTGCATCACTTAGATTTATCCTGATTAATTCATTGATTGCTTTTTCATCTTCGATAATCAAAATTTTATTCATATACATTCACCCCTCTAAACATACAACATAATTGCATCATATTTACATCAAAACATAACAATTTATAACAAAATCTTCTTCATCAAAAAAGATTATTTAATAAAGCTAATAACAGGATCATATCAATAATTAAAGCAAAATAAAAAGCATCTGTGAAACTATAGAACATTAACCACTTTGATACTTTTATCTATAATTTTTTATCATGCTTTCAATGAATGTAATGATATAACCCAAAAAAAATTATATTTAGTTATTTATTAAAACAAAAAGAGTTTCTTTAACAGAAACTCTAATTATCTTTCAAACTATGGAGCGGGTGATGGGAATCGAACCCACGTAGTCAGCTTGGAAGGCTGAAGTTCTACCATTGAACTACACCCGCGAAAATGGTGCCCAGGGCCGGAATCGAACCGGCACGGATTTTGAAGTCCGCAGGATTTTAAGTCCTGTGCGTCTACCAGTTTCGCCACCTGGGCAAATATAAGAGATGGTGACCCGCAGGCGATTCGAACGCCTGACCCTCTGATTAAAAGTCAGATGCTCTACCGGCTGAGCTAGCGGGTCATCTTGGCTGGGGTACCTGGATTCGAACCAGGGAGATGACAGAGTCAAAGTCTGTTGCCTTACCGCTTGGCTATACCCCAATTAGATGGTGGAGGAGGGCGGATTCGAACCACCGAACCAAAGGAACTGAGTTACAGTCAGCCGCGTTTAGCCACTTCGCTACTCCTCCATTATGGTGCCGGCTAAAGGACTTGAACCCTCAACCTACTGATTACAAGTCAGTTGCTCTACCAGTTGAGCTAAGCCGGCTTATTTACTTTATGGTGGAGGTTAACGGGCTCGAACCGCTGACCCTCTGCTTGTAAGGCAGATGCTCTCCCAACTGAGCTAAACCTCC
>NZ_JMLH01000089.1 GCF_000686665.1 Thomasclavelia saccharogumia DSM 17460
AAAAAAGTCGTGGAGCTTTAAAATGTTTACGTATTTGGAAAAAAGTCATCCACGACATTAGTTATATTATCATATAATCATTAAAATAAAAAGACTGTTTCAAATATTTTTATTTGTCAACAGCCTGAGTGAAACTATGTTTCACTATAATACTAATGGAATCAAATTAATAACTGTTATTGCAGACATTATTGGGATGATCACTAGTAAAAAACTTATTAATTTTTGATTTAAATATAGCTTACTATTTTGTAATGGAATCAACAACAAAAAGATGATTGGAATATAATATCGTCCTTGCACCCCTTCAATTACTGTATAGCCACTAGGTGTCCATGCTAAAGCCATTGCCAGCATAACTACTAAAATTACACCTAATGCAATTAAAAAATATAATAACTTATGCTCGTGAGTAAAAACATCACGATCTGATTTTTCAACAAAAGCACTAACAATTAAGATACCAATCCAGCTATTGATTATCCATGTAGGTATTGGAATTACCAGCCAGCCCATTAATGAACCAATTGCAGTATTAATATAATAGCTGCCTTTTTGTACAAATGTATTTAAAAACAGCTGAATTGTACTAGGTATATTGCTTAACATTTCTGATAAAGTATACGAAGGTGCTCCTGCCCAAGGGACAATACTTTCCCCTGATACTGTTTCAACAGAACTTATTTGGTCGTTATTTAAAAAAGAACGGTAATTTAAAAGAATGATACAAATTATTACTATTAAGAAAATAATTATTTTTGTTTTTTTAGCATAAGGCTCCCCATTAGGATTAAAATATTTTGCAAGTATTGGAATTACTAAAATAAACGCATATGCAGAGCCTTTATTTGCAAGCAAAAGTATCCCTGATAAACCATATACTATCACATCTTTTAATTCTACTTCATTGGATTGATAAACAAAAAACATTCCATAAGCAATACAAAAAAACGACGCTGAATTAATAATCGTATCATAAGATAATGAAAACATCTGATGACTTGCCATTGGTAACATCGTAATTGCAAACAATAGCACTTTTCCAAAAGGAATTTTTTTAAGAGCTAAATAAGTAAGAGCTAAATAAAAAATAAAATTGCATAATCTAGCCACATACACGGTAGTGACAGCTCCTAAATGAAGTACTCTTGATACTGTTGTTCCTAAAACAGCTGGAAAATAGCCAAATAACTGTCCTAATCCTGGGGATTCAACATCTATATTTGAGTAATTATTATCTTTGCTTAGACTAAAAATATTATTATAAATATAATTATAGTAATCATTATTGCCAACTGTTGTTTGCTGGTTATATAGTTCAATTTCACTATTTTTCATAGTTATTTTGTTATTTTCTTCTTTTAACATTATTTGACTTGATAAAGAGAATGTGTTTTGCATATGTACCCATTCATCGGGTACTATTCCTGGAGGAATTAATAAAGTATAAATCAAGCCTAAAGGAATTGCACAAGTTATAAATACTTTTTCTAGCTTATATTCATCTTTTAGTATTTGATTAATACCTAAATAAAGAAATACACAAATACACATTGAAACAATTGTATAAATGATTATAAAACTAAATGGTTTATCTATTGGGCGGTATTTACTAAACAGATATACCATCATTATAATTACAATTATCATAGATATAACTTTATGAAAGGTTTTATGTTCTTTCTCTTTATCTTCAACTTCATAATCCGCATTTAAGTTATTTTCTATCTCGTTTTCTTCAAAATATATATTATTTTCTGTTTTAGCATGTTTCATTAAACCAACTCCTAAAAATGCTAGTATTTTTTATAATACTAGCATTTCTACTATTAATAATCAATTTCTTTTAAATATCTATTTAAAGCATCTTGCCAGGCAGGTAAACGATCAAATCCATTTTTATCTAACATATCTTTAGACATTCTACTATTGCTTGGTCTTTTAGCTTTAGCAGGAAATGCATTAGAATCAACAGGAGTTACTTCAACATCCATTCCAGCTTGTTTAAAAATTTCACAAGCAAATTCATACCATGAACATATTCCTTCATTTGTCGCATGATAAATTCCATATTTATCTGTTTGAATCATATCAACAACTAATTTTGATAAATCATATGTATAAGTTGGGGATCCTATTTGATCATTTACAACACTAACAGCTCCACGTTCTTTACCTAAACGAAGCATAGTTTTTATAAAATTATTACCATTAACACCAAATACCCAAGCAATTCTGACAATAAAAAATTTATCTAATGCTTCTACTGCTAATTCTCCTTCATATTTTGTTTGACCATAAACATTTAATGGTTGTCTTTTATCATACTCATTCCATGGTGTTTCACCTTGTCCATCAAATACATAATCAGTTGAAAAATACATCATTGGAATATCTAATTCTTTACATACATTAGCAATATTCTTTGTTCCTTCTACGTTTACTTTAGTACAAGCCTCTATTTCATCTTCAGCTTTATCTACAGCTGTCCATGCTGCACAGTGTATTACCGCATTATAATTTCCTTCTTTTATTACTTCTTCTACTTTTTTAGCATCTGTGATATCCATTTCTTCAACATCTACACCAACTGCATCAATATTTCTTTTTTTACATTCATTGACAATATCATATCCTAATTGTCCTTTAACACCAGTTACTAATAATTTCATTTGATTTCTCCTTATAATAATAATTTTTAAATTTTAAAATATTTATATATCTGTTTGCTATTAATATTTCTACCTACCATATTAATGGCTTAATACTCTTTTGATAATAACACATTCCTAGTTTTCTTCTAATAATGATATAATAATAATATATCAAATGCCCTCGATAAAAATATTTTAAATCACGTTTTAATATTTTAAAACGTATTTTTGCTTTTTTACCAGAGTCACTTACTAATGAAAAATCTTGAATTAAAATATTATCTTTCATAATTACAAATTTCTTATTTCTATTTTTCATCGTTCTCATAAAATCATGATCAACAAAATCTAAGAACATATTTTCATCATATTGATAATCCTTAAAAATTTCACTTTTAATTATCATTCCACTATTAATAGCTGACATATTTTCATTATTAAGCATATCAATATTTTTTGCACGATGACAATATAAATTTTTCATAATTGATGGTGACAACAACCCTAATTGATCTTCTACCACAGGTAAATATATATCACCAGGTTTATTATTAATATATCTTAATGCTTTTTCAAAATATTGCTTCCTGACAGTTGTATCATCATCAAATATACATATTAATTTTGAGTTTTTATCGATCTGTTGTAATCCTTGGTTATAGGCTTTAGGTAACCCTTTATTCCCACCCATACTTATATACTGATAATTATAGTCTTTTACAATATCTTCATTATCAAAATTTTTTGTACTATTATCAACAACAATTACATTAATATCTTTTATCTTTCTTAAATCTTGAATAGTTTTTGAATCATGATAATTCTTATTATATATTACCAAAATCACATAAAAATCTTCTATTTTATAGCTCATATATTATGCTCCCTAACTATATTGTACAATAAATTTTTAAAAATAAATTGATTACTTTAAAATCAATCATCCTCACAAAAAGCCATACGATCAACTGATAATTAATACTTTCTCCTTTTATTTTAATAATTCCTAGATATTTGTTCTTATTAAAATTTGGAAATCTTTCTTTTAACCAAATTATATTTTCATTCAATGTATTTCTTACCAATTCATAAGGAGTATGTCTTGTAGCATATAACATATACCATACATTTAACTTAATAAAATAATATTCTATTAAATCATCAATAACAATATTGTTATCTATTAGCTTATCGTATATTGAATTTAATAAATAATCAAACTGTAAACCATTTGATAAACTTTTATGTGCTGTATTAGACACACTTGCTTCATTATAAAACCAGTTATACCCTACATAATTAATAATTTTTATTTTTTTAGTAAGGGTAACTGCCTGGATCGTAAAATTTATATCTTCTCCAATATTAGAGTTTAAAAATTTTATCCCATTATCTTTGATATATGATGTTCTATAAATTTTTGCCCAAGCAGCAACAATTTTAAATTTTGAATATTCATAGTCTTCTAATATAACTTGATCAACAATTTTATTATCACTATTAGGCCTTTTATATCCTCCAATTACAACATCTAAATCGCCTTTTTCAATCTCAGAAACAAAAGTATTTAAATAGTCACTATCAAAATAATCGTCATTATCAATAAATAATAAGTATTCCCCTGTTGCTAAATCGATCCCTTTATTTCTAGTTTGAGAAACACCCATATTTTCTTGCTTAATACTTTTCATCTTATTTAAAAATTTATTTTGATATTCAGTTAATATCTCCCATGAGTTATCTCTTGATCCATCATCAATTGCAATTAATTCAAAATTATTATAATTTTGCTCAAAAATACTATCTAAACATCTTTTAAGATATTCTTGTGCGTTATAAACTGGTAAAATTATTGATATTTTTTTTTCCATTATAACCTGCCATTCCTTTCCGACTGTATTCAAAAGATATGTATTTAATAAAAATCTCAAAACTTTTTTAATACTATAAATCTATTCTTTTATTAATTTTTTATATTCATATTTAAAATAAATTGTATATAGCACTCCATGCCATAACATCGTTCCGAAATATGCATATGTTGCACCATGAATACCAAATTTTGTTATTAATAAATTTGACAACATCCATCCTACAATAGCACTGCTAATATAAATTACAAGCTGCAAATTATTTTTTCTCATTGTAATTAAACCTGTGGAAAATACATTAGCTAAAGCATATAAAATTGACCCAAAAATAATTATTAATAAATCATATTTATACGCTGATAAATCTATTGCATATACTAAACTTAATACTGGTATCCCCAACAAATAAGCGGCCACTTCTATTACAATTCCAAATAATATGATAAGTTTAACAATTTTATATACTAAAGATTTAAATTTTGAATAATTTTTATCATTATATGCTTCTACTAATTCCGTCAATATTGGTCCCATAATATATTGACCACATAAACTTATTACTGTTGCTGGCATGACAATTATATTAAAAATTGTCTGAAAAGAATCATCCATCATTCCATCAATTGTATATTTAGGTACATTAACAATATAGATTGCTAAAAAAGAAAATGCAAATATAGTAAAACCAGTTTTAAATAAATTAATAACTTTTTTAAATTTTACTTCTTGACGGTGAGTTAATTTTTTTGCTGCTGGAAAATCAAATAAAATAATTACTAATAAATTAACTATAATTAATCCATAACAAGAAAATATTAAATTTTTTGTTGTTAAATCTATAATAAGAAAGACAACAATAGATATTATTGATTTAAAAAACTGTGACATACCACATAAATATAGATAATTTTGTTTTTGCATATATCCATATAATGTATCACTAAAAGCTTCTAAACATTTATATAAAGTTAATGTAACTATTATTATATTCTTTTCTATAGAATAATTTTTTATAAAAATATAGCCAAAACAAATCAGCATCATCAATGCACATGTTATTATTTTATGTACTAAATACTCTGTATCATTCAATTCACCCTTTACATCAGAAATCTGATAAGTTCTACCAGCATAGATACCAATAACAAATAATAGACAAGCTAATGAAAAAGCAAAACTAAATATTCCACCATCATCTATACCATTAATTCGATTAATTATAATTAAGAAAAAAAGCGAATTAAATGAGTTAAATGTTAATCCTAATGTATTCCAAATCACATTCTTTTTTAAATTATTTTTCATTATCATTTACCTTTTTCTTTAACATAGATACTTCTTGTATCAATAAATTGATTTTTGTCGTTTGTCCCGCAATTATAACAGTAAGTGCGATTATAATTAAAAACAATATTACGAATAAAAAACCTGCAACAAGATTAGATATTGTTTGAAATCCAAAAATATTAGCCACAAATTCAAATAAACTTGGAACTAAGGCCAATAGAACAATTGCAAATGAAGGAACATACCATACTAAAGCAAACTTCATTGGAATTCTGCCTCTTTTCAGAATCACTGTAACTACTACAATCAAGAATAATCCAACACATAATAATCCTCGTACTAAATTATTTGACATGTTTAAACCTCCTCATCCCAACAACTAAAACTGATAGAACAACATTAATCATAAAATACACAGTCTTCCACGAGTTAATCGAAGAAACGCCACCTAATCTTTCATTCATAGAAACTGGAACTTCTTTAACTCGATAGTTTTTTTTCAATAATTCAGTATTAGTTACTGGTTCAGGATAATCAATCGGATATGATTTTGCAAAATCAGCAATAACACTTTTATTTGCCGCCCTAAAGCCAGATGTCACATCATAAATTTTTTTACCTGTGACTAGTTTAATTACGATTGAAATTACTTTTATACCTACTCTTCTGGCAGATGATGATTGAAATTCGCTAACCCCTTTCTCTACAAATCTAGAACCAATTACAAAATCAGCTTCATTTTCTATAATTGGTTTAATTATGTCTCTTACATAGTTAATATCATGCTGTCCATCACCATCATATTGAATAGCAATATCATACTCTTTTTCATATGCATATTTATAACCAGTTTGTACTGCTCCACCTATTCCTAAATTATGAACTAATGGAACTACTGGAATATTATTATTCTCACATATTAACAATGTGTCATCTGTTGAACAATCATTTATCACAATAACATCATATTGTGTTCCGTTATCTTTGTTATATGCAATTATTTTTTTATACGTCTCTAAAATACAAGCTTCTTCATTATATGCAGGTATTATAATTAATACTTTTTTATTCATATTAACCTTACATTCCTTTCCGCCTGCGACTACAAGGCACACATAGATATGAATAAAGTCTTGTTTTTGCAGGCATTTTACTTTATATTCAGATTATTAACTCTCCGCACTTTATCTCTGCTCTTATGAATTATAACAAATATAATCATAAGAGTAAATGTTAAACATTTTATCACTAGCAATAACAAATAAACTTTTTTATTTAAAAGATTTTATACTGTAATGTGAAGATAATTGTATCTAAAAACATAATAATACTTATCTTCAATTGTATAATCTTCATATAATCAGATTTCTAATTATAAAAATAAATACATCTTAAAACTGATCAACATAAACTCCTTTAAAAGTAAGGGAAATCGTCAGAATGGTATCAAAAAACATTGAAAAATTATCACAACATTATATTTTGTCTATCTTCATTCAACTTTATTCAAAAACACTATTAATAGTAATAATTCTTACATCCGTTTTTCTTTTTTGCTATTCTGAACAACTCTATAAATCTTTATAGAATACCTAAATCTGAGTTCTCTCCTAAAAATATTGACTTCTTATTGGATAATCACATTCCTTCTTATCGCCGTTTACTTTAATATAATCAAGGATAGATTGTATTAGCTTGCCTTATGCTGAAATCTTAGAATCAACATAATCATTTTTTTAAATCTCTGACATCTCTACTGGAGACAAATCTAAGTATGACCATATATGTTCATCAAGCTAAAAGAAACAAGTCACATCATACTCCTATCGACAATACTGCATACTTCGCTATTCAGCGTTTACAATATCAAACTCGATTCTAACAGCTATTTCTTTATTTTTAGTTATGTACCTAAAACCTGCAATGAAACTACTAGAAAATATTTTAATATCTATAAAAATATTACCAATATACCTATTCTGTTCATTTTACTTTCAATTGTCTCATGCATACTTATGCTATGAATTTTCTTAAAGCTGGTAGTGCTTTTCTTGATCTGTGATATTGTCTTAATCATAGTTCACAGATTTTAATGGCTCATTATATGTATCTCTTATTCACCATATATAAAGACGATAAGGACAATTCTTAATAAAAAGAGATGACTCTTGATACATTGCAAATACCTTAAAAGATTTATACAACACATACCGCCATCCCGCTTTATCAAAATTCAATATTATTAATTCATGTCCAATAATAACAAAAAAACGAATATCCTATCATGCTAAACATTACTGAATCAACCACTTGATAGATTGATTCAAATAATAATGACCAAGATGCAAATACCTAAAATGTCACAAAAATTTTATATTTTTCTTATTAAATTCACCTTGATTAACTTCACAAAAAACACCATTTTGTTTTAGAGAAGGCTATCATGTCTATTTTATCACTAAAACATTTGAGATTAACAGTATTTACTAAAATATTTAGATTATTTCTACTTATTCATAACAAAAAGTTTTTATTTGTCCGTTCTGATTTATTATCATCTATTTAAAATTAATATATAATTATGTATTCCAAGTTGGTGTTGCAGATATTATGTATCCTCTGTAATATACTGTTATTAAATATATTACAAAAATAAAAATGGTTGAAATTACTGCGATTTTTCTAATACTACGCTTCGAGATTTTAATTTCACATTTTGCACCTATATTTTGTAAACAAGGCAGAAAGAAAACTAAGAATGGATGTAAATATCTTCCGCTTAAATCATCAAATGAATCTGTTGGAATATTAAAAATCATATAAAAACCTGCATAAATACCTATCCAATTTACAAAAAAGATTGACGCCATACCAATAGTAGTTTCCTTATTCCATAAATGTTTTTGTTCTGAAATCATTACAACAAATAATAACAATATCCATAATATATTAATCATATCGGGCAATATAGCTGGTACTATATTAAACAATTCTTTTCCTCTTCTACCTGCACTCGCCATATTCAAATAATTATCAAAAAACAATTTGATAAATTGTTTCAAGTCAAATATATTATTGAAGATAAAAATCATAATCAAAATTATAAAAAAAGTTAGTAATATAAATATTATTTTATATATTTTTTTTAATTTTTTAAAATAATTATTTATAGGTATTATTATCATTGGTAAAAAACAGAAACCTAAAAAAGCAAAAATATAATTATTTTTAGCAAATAATAGTAAAATAACTGTTAAAATTGTAAAATATATCTTATAAGAATTGAGTTCTTTTAAGCTTTTTAATTTTGCTAAATTTAATAAGTTTATTACAAACATTGCAAATACAATATATGAATATACATCATAACTTGGACTAGCTATTTTTTGCATAAATGGTATTGAAAACAACATAAATAAAGACCATTTACCTATTTTACTAAATTTAATAATCATAGCCATAAAAATTGAAAAGAATATTGAATTAAAAATTCTAGCAAAAAATAACATAAAACCATAACTAGGATATACTAGTCGTGCTAAAAGCACTCCTATTGCTGCTGGTAAATGTGCTATATCTTTTTTTACTATACTATTTTCATCGTCTAATAAATTAAATTTTATACCATCATTTTTTACATCATCTAACACATTTGAATTAAATGATTTTATATCAAGAACTGTAACTAAATCAGAATTTCTAGTAATTGCTTGCATTTCAAAATTTCTAAGTATTTCCTCATTCATTGATTCTGGATGATTTGAAGAAAAAACATTATAACATTTACTTAAATGATATCCCTCATCACCATTAGATAATGGAAAAGTTACAATTGTAGATACAAATCCAAATATTATAGTTAAAAAAAAGAATATAAATTCCAATGTCATTAAGTTAGGCATTAAAATACTGAAAAAGCTCTTTAATGTAATTTAAAGAGACTTTTTTATTTAGCTATTGACAAATAGTGAGAATCGTGTGGCTAGTAATGAATAGCAAAATATTCATTACTAGCCCTTTTTAGTAGATGTATTTTTTAGGAGGTATTACATATGATGAAACATTCAAATTCAAACATCTACTATTCACCAAAAAAGATCAAAAAGATTCTCAATCAATCTATCGATTTTACTCTTGAAGGGATTCAGTGCTTCTGCCATGATCCAATCTCAAATTTTACTCGTAATCGCTTATTACCTG
>NZ_JMLH01000090.1 GCF_000686665.1 Thomasclavelia saccharogumia DSM 17460
ACCAGTGGATAAATAAAACTCCAGTCAATAGCCGCTTCAAGTTTTCTAACCTCATGATGAAGCGGAACCAGCTCATCAATAGTGCTTAAAATAATGTGATCATGTTTAATTGTATTTACTGTCATTACCATTTTTATTACCTCCAAATACGTGTATACCTGAATTATACCATATTTTGATTTCTTTATCTTAAATAAAAAAGTCGTGGAGCTTTAAAATGTTTACGTATTTGGAAAAAAGTCATCCACGACATTAGTTATATTATCATATAATCATTAAAATAAAAAGACTGTTTCAAATATTTTTATTTGTCAACAGCCTGAAAGGTAATCTTTTTAGATTACCTTTATTGTTAAATTAAAACATAAATTTTATAAACACGTTAATTATTTCGTTCATTCGTAATACATTTTTAGTATCTTCAACAACATCTTTTAAAGTAATTGACGCCAATTTTTTCCTTAACATTTTGTACTCTTAAAAGCCAAAGTATTTTTACCACTTTAATTTACCTAATAAATCAACAAAAAGATAAAATACATAAGGTTGTTTCGAATTATGTTTCTCTTACATCAAATTTATTTTAAGCTCATATATTCTTCTTCACTTACTGGTTCACACCATTCATTAGATGCATCTTCTGCCGGAACTTCAATTGCGATATGTGAAAACCAGCTGTCTTTGGCTGCACCATGCCAGTGTTTTACTTCTGTGGGAATACTTACAACATCACCAGGATGAAGCTCAATTGCTTCTTTACCCCACTCTTGATAATATCCTCTGCCATCTACACAAAGTAAGATTTGTGCTCCCTTATGATGAATGTGCCAATTATTGCGGCAACCTGGTTCAAATGTTACATTAGCAACCCCAACACCTTGATTGTTAGCAAGCAATGCTAAATAACTTTGACCCACAAAATATTTTGCATAAGCATCATTTTTTTCGCCAATTGCAAATAAGGGCTTGAATTCTTCCATTTTTATCTACCTCCACATATTTTTAATCCATAATTTGGATATCTTTTGACATCTATATTTTAACCATTTCCTATTATTATGTCTAATGCTTATTTTTAATAGTATATCATTCATTAATTGCATAATAGATCTCATCAATAAATTTATTGATCAACGGAGATAAAGTTTGATGCTTTTTCCAAACAAAAACTGTACCTGTCACCAATTCTGGATAAAAAGGAATAAATTTAATCTCATTTTGACAATGATTATAAAAAGCCCCTTCAATCGTAATAGCACTGCCAATTCCTTGAGTGATTAGTGGAATTATATTTGATAAAAAATTATAAGTTGCAATAAAATGAAGTTTTTCATAATCACTTTTAAACCAGCTTGCTATTTCATTTTGAACAATCGAACGTTTAGTATTTAATAACGGAATATTTATTAGATCTTCTGCTGTTACATATGCTTTATTAGATAAATGATTATCTTTAGAAACCACTATTCCCCAGCGTTCTTTTTGTGGTAATCTAACATATTCATATCTTTCTAAATCTACCGGTTCCAAAAGAATCCCTACATCTATGATCCCCTGATCTAACTTTTCTTTTACTAAATCTGCATTCCCAGTATAGAAATCATAAGTCACACCTGGATATTTATTAGAAAACTTTTTAATAATATCTGGTAAAAATAAATGGGTATACAAACACTCAGCCATTCCAATCATAATTTCACCAGTCAGATTATCATTATCACTAATAAGTTCTTTCTCTGTTTTTTCAATAAGACCAATAATTTCTTCGGCTCTTCTTTTTAATAACACGCCTGCTTCAGTCAACTCGATCTTTCTTTTTCCTCTTATCAATAATTGTTTTCCAACTGTTTGCTCTAACTGCATTAATTGACGGCTCAATGCTGGCTGTCCTATATGTAAACGTTTTGCTGCTCGAGTAATATTTTCTTCTCTTGCTACCATTAGAAAAGAATAAAGTGTTTTTAATTCCATTTTGTTTATACTCCTTTTCATGATCATAACTATAAATATTATTATATCACAATCAGGATAACAAACCTTTATGTTAAATATTATTTAATCATTATAATTTTGATAAAATGTATCTTAAAACAAGATTTCAACAAACTTCATAATTCCCATTTTACAGCCAAGCTTTAAAATAAAACGAATCATCAAAGGAATTTCTTGAGCCTTTTGAATATCATCAGGCAGCTTGGCATCGATCTGAATATTTTTAAATAACGGACTCCACTTTAAAAACATCCTTTCATCATCTACAGCAAAATACATCATTGCTCCTTTATTTCCGTTCTTCGCTACTAATTTATTAGATTTTTTTACTCCATATGAACTCTCACAATCAAAATAAATACCACCCTCAGGAAAATGTTTTGCTAGTGCAATCATTAAATCTTTGATTCTTTCTGGTTGAAAATAATAAAGTAAACCTCCACAAATAATATAAACGCCTTGTTCCATCTCAATCTGTTCCATCCAAGTAAAATCAAAGGCATCATAAGCAAGATTACTTTCACGTTCCTGGCAGGAAATCAATTGATTTCGAATCGCTATTACATCTGGTAAGTCAATATTGATCCAATGACATGATCCATTATCAACACTTCCAAATCCTGTAGCTAATCCACATCCTAAATCAACGATCGTAGCATTAGGATATTTTTCTAAATATGTTTTAACTCTATCGCATAACATTCGCTGACGAATCGCCCATGTCGTAATTTGAAATTCCTTTAGATTTAATGATTCAAAATCATAATCAATCTGATCTATTATTTTTAATGAAATTGGATCATTAAAAATATGGGGATATTTTTTGGCGCAATATGCTCTTCCATACAAAGGTAAAAGCAAAGTCTCTTGAACTGTATCTTTTTTAATTGTTATTTTTTCACTCATCACTAATACTCCTATCATCTAGTTAGCTTACACTAACTATCTTATCATATCTATTTCTTTCTTTCAATCATCAAAAATAAGACTATATTTTTCTTTTCTATCCATACTATAGTGAGGTGAAATCATGCAATATCAAAATCTAAACCATTTAATTCAATCAAGCACAAGTTCTCGCAATTATTTTCTTTCCTTACCAATAGAAAGACAAATCCAGCTGCATCAGTTAAATGATCATATCCATTCATTACAACAATTACATTTATATGCCAATATACTAAAAAATGAGCTTAAATAGCTCATTTTTAGTCTTCTTGAAGATGTTCCAAACCTTGATTGATAATCGTTCTAACATGCTCATCAGCAAGTGAATAAAACATTGATTTTCCTTCTCGTCTATTTTTTACTAGCTTATTTTGTTTAAGTATTCTTAACTGGTGCGATATCGCTGATTGCGTCATGTTAAGCACTGCCGCTAAATCACATACACACACTTCAGCTTCAAACAAAACAAATAAGATTCTAATTCTAGTTGAATCGCCAAAAACCTTATACAGCTCAGCCAAATCATATAACTCTTCTTCTGGCGGCATCTTTTCTTCGACTATCTTTAATAAATCTTCATGGACTTCAACTGTATCACAGCATTCTACTTTTTGACTACTCACAATATTCCTCACTTTCTATAAATGACTGACCCGTAAAGCTCGAATAGCATTTAAAACTGCTAATACCATAACTCCAACATCAGCAAAAATTGCCATCCACATATTAGCAATACCAATAGCACCTAAAATCAAACAAATTACTTTAACGCCGATTGCAAAATAAATATTTTCATAAACGATTCGAATACATTTTTTCGATATTTTTATTGCTTTAGCAATTTTTAAAGGATCATCATCCATTAAAACAACATCAGCTGCTTCTATTGCCGCATCGCTTCCTAAAGCACCCATAGCAATTCCAATATCTGCTCTTGATAAAACTGGAGCATCATTGATACCATCACCAACGAAAGCAACCTTTTCTTTATTTCCTTTATTTTGCAATATTTCTTCTACTTTGTCAACTTTATCAGATGGTAATAAATCACTGTATACTGCATCTATTTTCAATTCTTCGGCTACTTGATCAGCAACACTTTTTATATCACCAGTTAACATGATCGTTTTTTTAATACCAATTTTTTTCAAAGCTTGAATCGCTTCTTTAGCATGTGGTTTCATTAAATCAGAAATTAAAATATGACCAGCATATTCATTGTTGATAGCTACATGAACAACGGTTCCAACACTATGGCATTGTTGACATGAGATATTTAATTTTTTCATTAATTTAATATTTCCAACAGCAACATCTTGACCATCAACTTTAGCAATGATTCCATGACCACTGATTTCCTGAACATCTAAAACACGATGCTGATCAATTTCTTTACCGTATGCTTTTTGTAAACTTTTACTAATTGGATGGGTTGAATAACTTTCTGCTAAAGCCGCATATTCCAATAACTTATCTTTATCGATATTGGCATGATGAATTCCTGTTACTTCAAACACACCTTGTGTCATTGTTCCCGTTTTATCAAAGACAACATATTTCGTTTGGGCTAGCGTCTCTAAATAATTTGATCCCTTAACTAAAACCCCTTCATGACTAGCACCACCAATTCCCGCAAAAAAGCTTAATGGAATACTAATGACTAAAGCACAAGGACAGCTAATAACTAAAAACGTTAATGCTCTTGAGATCCATTCACTCCAATTTGCATCAATATTTAAAAATAATAGGGAAATAACTGGTGGTAAAAAAGCTAAAGCAACAGCGCCATAACAAACGGCCGGTGTATAATATTTAGCGAATTTAGAAATAAAATTTTCTGATTTTGATTTCTTAGAGCTGGCATTTTCGACTAGATCTAATATCTTAGATACTGTCGATTCGCCAAATTCTTTTGTTGTTTTGATCTTTATTAGACCATTTAAATTAATACAGCCACTCATTACTTCATCATTTATACTAACTTCACGTGGTAAGCTTTCTCCTGTAAGCGCACTAGTATTTAAAGTAGTTTTTCCCTCAATGATGATTCCATCAAGAGGTATTTTTTCACCTGGTTTCACAACGATGATGCTTCCAATTTCCACTTCATCAGGAGCCACTTTTTCAACTTCTCCAGATTCATTTTCAATGTTCGCATAGTCGGGTCTAATATCCATTAAATCACTGATATTGCGACGACTTTTACCAACAGCATAACTTTGAAACAATTCCCCGATCTGGTAAAAGAGCATGACCGCAACGCCTTCTTTATACTCACCTAGAGCAATAGCTCCTATCGTTGCAACTGCCATTAAGAAATTTTCATCAAAGACCTGGCGATTTAAAATTCCTTTAATTGCTTTTTTTAAAATATCATATCCGATAACCAAATAAGGTATCATATATAATCCAAATTCTAAATATCCTTTAACATCAATAAATTCTAAAGCGATAATACAGATCAATGCAATAACAATTCTTTGTAAAACCTTTTTTTGTTTCTTATTCATATTCGTCCCTCCATTAAAAAACGCTACAGTCATGCAGCGTTTGAACCATTATAAGAAAATTTCACAATCATCTTCAACAATTTTACAGTTTTTAATAACATCCTGCATAACAGCTTTTACATCTGCACCATCTTCAAATTCAACTGTCATTTTTAAAGTCATAAAGTTGACAACAGCATCTTTGACTCCCGCTGTTTTCTTAGTAGCTTCTTCCATTTTATTAGCGCAGTTTGCGCAATCTACATCAATCTTATAAGTTTTTTTCATTTTTTATATCTCCTTTATTATTCATTTGAACAATTGTTCATTTGTTAATTTTATTTTACCACTTATATTGCTGATGTCAAGATAAATACTCAATATTTATCTAAAATAAAAATGATGAAGATCAATTCATCATTTTTAAAAAACTCTTGCCATAATATCAAAAACTGACTCACCACAAGATATCTTATTTTTAATCGTTCTTGTACAAGAATCAAAACGTTTAAAAGTTTTGATGTTATTTTTCACATGACTATAAACTTTCCAATGTCCCGCATATCGATAATGATCTTTATCATTAATAAACCCAATCACATCACAAAGAGGATATCCTAGAAAAATACCAATTTCATGAGGAAAATCATCGTTTAATAAACGCATTTTCAAATGTTCTATAGCTTTCAAAGCACTATCACAGGGATATTGATACTGTTTTAAAAAACTCTGAATCGAAAAATGAGTTAGAGTATGATAAAGTTTATCATTTTGATACACATAAATCAAAAAACTAGTTTGATATTCTTTTAAAATACAGATCTGCAAACCATACTGACGAAACTTTTGATTAAAATATTGCAAACATTCATGACAGTTAGGGAAATCTTTTTTCGTGATTCGAAAAAGACTAGCCGTTTTTAAATTAGCTAAAGTTGGCGCACTATAAAGTGCTAACTTTTCTTGAAAAATATCACCATTAGTAGGCATTATTAAAGTTTATTAATAATCTCTGTCATTTTTACAATATCTTCATCAGTTCCTTCATTCTCTACCTTATATAAACATGGGACCTGATATTGCTCGCTGATCGTATCTCCAGCTTGACAATAAGCATCACCATAGCCAAGATCACCGCTGACGATGACCCCTTTTAACAAACTACCATTATCATTTAAAAAATCTTCTACTTCTGCAGGTACATCACCATAACCATCAGTATAAGTGAAAAGAATAAAATCTTGATCACAGCTTTCACTTCCGGTTTCGATTTTTAAAGGCTCACTTAATCCTAATCTTTCAACGATTGATTCAACATTACCTGTTCTTGATGCATATACAAATTTCATAACTTCCTCCTTGGTTAGTTTAGACTAACTAATATTTTATTTTATAAGTTAGCCTTAGCTAACTTATATTAAAATTATCATGTTTATCTAAAAAAGTCAAGAATATCATTAATAAAATTTCTTATTTAAAAATGGTCAGTCATATTGACTAACCACTTGATTTTAAATCTAACATTTGTTTTGATTGTCGCAAAGTTACAAACTGCTTATAAATACCTTCACTTTGTAACAACTGCTCATGTTTGTCTTGTTGGACGATCTCGATTACAAGAATCTAATCAGCTTCTTGAATATAACTTTCATTATCAACATCAATACTTTGTCGTTGCTTCATCTATAATAACGATTGGGGCATCTTTTAAAATGCATCGCGCAATCGCAATTCTTTATTTTTCACCACCAGATAAAGAAGCGCCGCCTTCACCAACGACTGTTTCAAAACCATTTGGTAAAGCCATGATAAAATCATAACACTGGGCCTTTTTAGCAGCCTCAATAACTTCTTCTTTCGTTGCCTCGGGCCTACCCATAGCAATATTGTTATAAATCGTATCTTGAAACAAATAAATTCGTTAAAAAACCATACTGATTGAATTCATCAACTGTGATAATGGAATATCTCGGATGCCAACACCTTTTATTTTGATACTTCCAGATTGAATATCCCAAAAACGGGCTAATAAATTAGCAAGTGTTGATTTACCACTTCCAGATGTCCCTACTAATGCAATTATCTGATTCTTCTTTATTGTAAATGAAATATCATGAAGTACTTCTTTTTTACCATAGCCAAAGTGCACATGTTCAAACGCGATTTCTAAATCATCATTGTTTAATGATGAGCTGCCATCATCTGATAATTCTTTTTGAGCAAATATTTCTTCGATTCGATCCATACAGCTGTTCATTACTGTTAATCTGGTATTTTGACTATAAAAAGCTTTAATGGGCGTGAATAAATCAAATACAAATAAAATAACTTTCATCAAGTAAGACACTAAGATTATTTGCTTTTGATTTAAATACAGCGATAATCCTAAAATAACGACCGATGCCAATCCACAGGCTATTGACAAATAACGATGTGCTGGTGCCAGTTCTTCTTCAAAATGTAGATTTGCCTGGCAGTTTCTAACAAAGTTATTCGTTAACTCCTGTGATTTTTCACCTAAAAGTAAATAAAAATCATATCATAAACGATATGACTTTACATCAGCAGTGATACTCCCAAAATAACAACTCCGACAAATATTGTAATACTATATATCTTTTTAGCTTCCTTATCCTCACGATCTAAAAAAAGATAAAAAATTCCTGCCCCAATAATACAAACTCCTATCAACAAACCAATTATTTTAACCATTATTCTTCCTGGTATATTATAAATGACTTATCTAATGAGTTCATCATCAGCTAGCTGATGATGAAAAAGTCATCTGATATACCTTCTCCTTTCTATCAACCTTTTTATTCCGTGGTTGATTACGGTTGGGTTTTATCTATAATATTGTAATATGTGTTTGTGGATTTGTATTTCTTTCCTGTGGCTCGACTACTTCATGGAGGTTCTTACCACACCTTATTCCTAAACAATGATGAGTTAGATGAGTCTTGAATTCGTATTTTGCACCAGGTTTTGTGGTCTAAGTGTTGTGGTCTTTATCACATTCACATCATTTTATTTTGAAAGGACGTTTTATTATGAATTATTTAGTTGGTATTGATATTGGTAAAAATTCTCATTTCTTCTCTGTTGTTGATAATTCTTCAGGTGAAATTCTTGTTAATCCTGTTTCTTTTAAAAACAATAAAGAAGGTTTTGATTATTTTATCAATTCTCTTGCATCTTATCCCAAAGATGAAATCTTAATTGGAATGGAAGATACTGGTCATTACCATTTTCCTATCCTCAAATTTTTGTTGGATCTTCATTTTCATGTCGCTTTGATTAATCCTGTGACTACTGATCTGACTCGTAAGCTTGATGGCAGCATCACGAAAAATGATATGCTTGATACTCTTACTATCTGCGATGTTCTTGCTTCTCCTCGTCGTAAAAAGAATTATCGTATCACAACTGTTGATTCTTTTGATCTTTATGAACAGAAGCAGCTGACTAGACATCATCATAATCTCAAGGAAGAATTAAATGTGTACTGCAACCGTCTTCAAAAGTCTATCGATCTTGTTTTCCCTGAATTCAACAGCCTTTTTCGTTCTAAATACGGTTCTGTCTATATGAATGTCTTGAAAACATTTGGCAGTGCTAAAAAGATTGCTGAAACTGATATAAGAACCATTCGTAAATGTTTTGACATCAAAGGCAGAGGAAGACGTATTTCACTTACTCCTGAAAAACTTAAGGAAGCTGCTAAAAATTCCATTGGTATGCCCTATCTTGCTGAAGAAATTCAAATCAGGCATCTTGTATGCCAAATTGAACTGATTAATGAGCAGATAGATGAAATAGATAAAAAAATAGAAGAGTTCTCAATCCAAAATAACTCTCCTATAATCTCCATACCAGGAATTGCTCATTTCTCTGGTACATCTATCATAGCAGAATTGGGAGATATAAACAAGTACAGCAGGCCTTCTCAGATTGTAAAAAGAGCGGGTGTAGCTCCTTATCATTATGAATCCAGCCAATTCAACGCTGAACATACAGCGATAACCAAGAAAGGTTCCAAATATCTGAGAAAGACCTTATATCAAGTCATTACACCTGTTATCAAGTTTAATAAGGTTTTTAAAGACTATTATGATCTTAAACGCTCTCAGGGAAAAAGTCATCGCTGTGCTCAGGGACATTGTGTTAGAAAACTTTTAAGAGTTATCTGTTGATATGCAAATTATTTTGACTCAAAAAACTACTGTTTATGCATTCGTAAATTAGTTAAAATTAAATATAACTAATTTAATTTGATAATATTTTATTCAAATTATTTTATGCCGAGAAAACTTATTTATAGTGGATATTCCTAAGTTATACTTTTTCATAAGCAAAATCAACAAGATTTTGCTTGGTTTTAACGGTTCTTAGGAATTTGGCTCCACTGTAAATAAGGAAATTGGAATAAATTAATTTGATTGTTTGTGCCATTATATTTTGCTATTTTTTACTAATTAGCTCATATCTTTTACTTCTGTTATCCAATTTAATTTGCCAAAAATTTGTTA
>NZ_JMLH01000091.1 GCF_000686665.1 Thomasclavelia saccharogumia DSM 17460
ATTAAGAGCACGAGATACATCACTCAATAAAATACTTTGACCTCTAGAAAGACCAAACATCATATCCATTACAAATTTACATTCAGGCTTAGAAAGACCAGAAGCAAGTTTATCTGAAAAAATAACAATTTCTCTTTTGGTTTCATATAAATCTGTGGTAAAATAGTTCATGGAAAATCCCTCCTAAATTTTGTTTATCTGGTTAAATAAATTATAACATTTTCGAGGCTGATTTTCCTTATAAAACAAGCAAGAACAGGCAAGTTGTGAATGACTTTCTACCTGTTCTTTATTTTTTATCGAAACTCAAACAAAGTCTCTATAAACTAAATTCTATCCTTATTTAAAATCTAATAGTACCCTTTAAACATATTACGATACATGATCAAATTAGTCGATATATGCAGCCATAGCACTCTTATAATTCCATAACCCTTTGGCCTACAAGCTACAACCATCGCATAATTTAATTTAAATTTACGAGCATAATGATCAGCTTTGCGTAAATGCCAGCTATTAGTAATGACTAAACAGCTATTAAAATTTTTTTCTTTCATTATTTCACTAGCATACATTAAATTATGATATGTGCATTTAGCTTTTGACTCTTTAATAATTGCGTTTTTATCAACTCCTAATTTAAAAGCATATTTTTCCATTACATCTGCTTCTTTGTACCGATTTTGGACGTCAGCTCCCGAAAAGATAATGTATTTGATTTTCCCCTGCCGATATAATTCAACTGCTTTTTCAACTCTTGACTTCATTATCAATGACGGTTTGCCATCTTGATTTGCGGGAAAACCACAAACAATTGCACAATCGTATTTTGATTGCTTTTGTTTTTTTAACGGCTTTTTAAACATAAGTAAAAATAGTCCTATATTAATAAACCCAAAACAAAAAATCACTTTTTTAAACATTATTCTACTTCCTCCTTATATTTCCCTGGAAATATTACAAAAAGGGAATCAATGTCCCTTTTTCTTAGCCTTACGTTTTTCTTGTTTTAATTGAAACAAATAATCTTTCTTATCTCTCTTCAATTTCTTTTTACTAACTCTACTTTCATTCTTATTTTGCTCATATTGCATCTTTAAAGCCTGCATTGACTTTGTCCCAATAGCAAGATCAGAACTTTGCTTTTTGATTATTCTTAACATCCGTTTAGGATTTTTCGGTCTAGACTTTACTTTCAACTGACAAACCGCTTTAAAAGATAAATTTTGACTGTGATATAAAATATAATTATAGACTTCACCATCTTTAGGTTCATTACCAAAAACAACTCTTTCAACAAACCTTTCACAATCACCATTTAAATAAAAAACCCCGATCCAAAACGGATCTTCAAAAAACACATCTAATTCCATAAAGCTTCCTCCTTAAAATAATATCAAAGAAAGGACAACCTAAGGAGGCAGGTTACTGACAACTTACAGCTGCGTCTGGACTACCAACCAGACTGTGTTTTTATCTTTGTAATTTTATTGTACTAAACTACTTTCCAATAGTACAGTTTTTTATTATTTTTAAAACCCTTTTTATAAAATTTCAGCATCTTGTAAAATATAATGACTTTAAAAATAATATCTTATTCAAATTCCTGCTCTATGATAATTAAAGAAAATCGTCAAGTTTAATGAAGATACGATCTTGAAAGACATGTATTACAAACCGAATTTAAACAAAACAGGAAATGTATATAAAAGATATTATTGAAATCCACCACCAAACGAGTGATAAAAATTAAATATCATCATTAAATAAAAAATAGATGATTTAAAAAGAACAGATAAGTAAATTCTGTTCTTTTTGATTAAATCAAAAATTATTTTTCAAGTTTATTTAAAAGATAACATCCACTATATAAAATCAACCAAACAATTCCTACAAATAATAAATTAATACTTACCTCATTATTAAGATAAAAATAAATTTTTAATTGATCATACAAATTCATCAAAAGCACTAAAAAAACGATAATGATGATCATAACCGGTAATTTTATTTTGCCATCATTCTTTTTCAACATTCTAAATGCTTTTTTATCAAAAATCTTAAACCCCTCTAACAACAAATATATTATTAAAATAAATATCATTAAAACTAGATCTGTTGGACAAAAAATTAAATTCAATCCCAATTTTCCTTCCACTACTTGTGCAAAATATAAAATGAAAACAACTCCAGGATAAAAAATATATGTAAACAGCCTAAAATATTCTTTTATTTTTTCCATCTTTCCTCCACTAAAAATCAGGGATTAGTGACCCTGATTAGTTCGATGTTCTTTAATTATTTTTGCAATTTTTTCTTTTGCTTCAATAATATCATCATTTTCAACAACATACTTATACTCATCTTTAGTAGCAATTTCTTTTCTTGCCTTAGCTAAACGCTGCTGAACGATTTCTTCTTCTTCTGTTCTTCGCCCCCGGATCCTTCTTTCAAGTTCTTCCATACTTGGTGGTACAATAAAAATCGTCGTAGCATCAGGACATCTTTCCATAACTTGAAGAGCTCCCTGGACTTCAATTTCTAACACTACATTTTTTCCTTTACTTAACAGCTGATCAACATAATCTTTAGGAGTTCCATAATAATTTCCTACAAACTGTGCCCATTCTAATAATTTCCCTTCACTAACTTTCTTTTTAAACTCTTCTTCTTCTACAAAAAAATAATCTATTCCATCTCTTTCATTGGGACGTGGTTTACGAGTTGTCATCGAGATCGAATATGCCAAATTCAAACTATCATCTTTAAATAATTCTTCTCTTACTGTTCCTTTACCTACTCCACTTGGACCACTAAGAATTATTAACATTCCTTTTTGCACTTATTAACACCCCTTTTTTATGATATGTTCATCATACAAAATACACCTTATAATGTCAATTGTTTTCAATCTATGTTATACTATTTTGGGTGATAAAAATGGCTTATGATGGAATAATGATGCATCAAGTAATAAACAAATTGAATAACACAATAACAGGTGGTAGAATCAATAAAATCTACCAAATTTCTAAATACGAATTATTAATACAAATAAGAAGTAATCGTAAAAATTATAAATTACTACTCTCTTGTCATCCTATGTATGCAAGAATTCAACTAACAAATTTAGATTATCCAACTCCGGAAAACCCTAATCCTTTAACAATGTTATTTAGAAAGCATCTAGAAGGCGGCTATATCAAAGAAATCAGGCAGATAGAACTCGATCGTATTTGTCATATTATTTTTGGCTGTCATAATGAATTTGGCGATTATATAGAATATCATTGTTTTATTGAAATAATGGGTAAACATTCTAATATTATTCTTTGTAATCAGGATAAAAAAATTCTTGATTGTTTAAAAAGAATTACTCCTAATATCAATAGTGAACGTTTTGTTCAGCCAGGTGCAATCTATCAACTACCCCCAGTAAATTTCAATAAACTAAATCCTTTTGATCAAGATTTCATTGAATGTAATAATTTAACTAAAGTCTATCAAGGAATTTCGCCAATTCTTTCCAAAGAAATCCTTTATCGTCATGATAATGGCGCTAGTTTTATATCAATCATGAATGAGATCAAAACCAGTGAACAACTATATATTAGTAAAACAGATCAAAAAGAATATTTTCACTTAATTCCTCTAACTCATCTACAAACTTCATTTCAAGTATACCCCTTATTTGAGGGCCTCGATCAGCATTTCAATCTAATTGATCAAAAGGAGCGAATTAAGCAGCAAACTTCTAATCTACTTAAATTCATTACAAATGAATATCAAAAGAATATCTCTAAATTAACCAAGCTGCAAACAACATTAAAAGATTCTCAAAATAGTGATGAATATCGAATTATCGGTGATTTATTATATTCTAATTTACATTTATTAAAAAAAGGAATGAAACATATTGAATTGGATAATTATTATGATAATACTAAAATCATGGTCGATTTAGATGAAAAACTTGATCCTAAAGCAAATGCTCAAAAGTATTATAATAAATATCAAAAAGCTAAAAATTCAATCAATGTTTTAAAAGAACAAATAAATATAACTCAAAAAGAAATTGAATATTTTGACAGTTTACTAACTTTAATGGATAATGCATCATACTATGATGCATTAGAAATAAAAGAAGAGTTAGAAAATTTGGGATATTTAAAAAAGAAAAAGAAACATAATACTATTCGTAAAAACAAAAAACCAGCTTTTGAAACATACTATACTAAAGATGGAATTGAAATATGTATTGGTAAAAATAATCTCCAAAATGATTATTTAACATTCAAACATGCTCATCGCTATGATACCTGGTTTCATGTCAAAGACATGCCTGGAAGTCATGTGATCGTTAAAGGTGATAAATTAGATGAATATACTATTCGTTTAGCCAGCAATATTGCTGCCTATTATTCTAAAGGTAAAAACAGCAGTAGTGTGCCGGTAAATTATACTTTAGTAAAAACCTTAAAAAAGCCTAATAAAGCTAAACCTGGACAGGTTATTTTAGATAGTTATAAAACTATTTATATTGATCCTGATGTTAATTGTTTAAATGAATTAAAGAAAAAATAGATGCTTTAGCATCTATCTTTTCTAACGATTACAACCACAACCACTTCCTGTATTATTTGTAGTGTTGTACATTCCGTTGATTACAGAATCCCCATTAGTATTATATCCGCTATTATTAAAACCAAATGTAGATGCCATATTCGCATTTGCAAATGGATTTCCAGCACTTTGAGTCATACAAGTGCGTTCATAGCGTGGATAATAACGTGGGTAATAAACGATATTATTAACATGACGGCATTCGATTGGACAAATTATAGGCTGCTCCACATATTGATTAGAGCATGTTGTACAAACTTTTCGAGGAGCTACGATTGGTATTGCACGACATCCATTCATAGAACTGTTCCATCCCCAATTGTTGCAGCTATTACAGCTGTTACATCCACATCCTGAATTACTAAACATCATTTTCACCTCCTTTAATATACTATATGTTTAATTAAATTTGGTGCTAAGGCAAATTACATAGGAAAGGATAAAATTATGAAATTAATTAAATGGAATACTGTAAAAAATATTGAAGCGTATACCGTAACTAAAAAATTAGGAGATATGTCTTTCAATAATGTCGATAAACAGTTAATATTAAATAACCGTAAAAATCTGGCTGCTCTTTTAAATACTGATCTAAACCATATGGTAGCACCTCATCAAGTACATTCTGCAAACTTTAAAGAAGTAACTATTCATGATGGCGGTAAAGGAATTTATGATCAAGAAAGTGCTTTTGACAATACTGATGCTCTTTACACTAAAGATGCTGATCTATTTTTATTATCATTTCATGCTGACTGTACCCCTGTTCTATTATATTCTCCAGAGACAAATATCATTGCCGCAATTCATTCTGGATGGTTAGGAACAACTAAACAGATCGTTTCTAAAGTTACTAGTCATTTAATCAATAATGAACATTGTAACCCGAAAACAATGCTAGCATATATCGGGCCCTGCATTTGTCAAGACTGCCTTGAAGTTATGGATAATGTTATCGATCTTGTTAAAGCGATGGATTTTGATACTACACCTTACTACCATAAAACTGATGAAACTCATTATTTAATGGACAATAAAGGTCTTAATAAAAAAATGCTCTTAAATCTCGGCTTACTTGAAGATAATATTACTGTCTCTCCATACTGTACAGTTGAAAATGACGATTTATTTTATAGTTACCGAAAAAATAAAGATAGTGGTAGAAATATTACTATTATTAAAAGATGTTCTGATAAATAACTAAAGACTCAAAAAGATGATTTAATTTTATTAATCCAATAATCTTAAATCATCTTTTTATTTTCAGATATAAACTATTTTTATTCATTAATAATTTCATGCATCACTTTAGGAATTAGATTAATTAGTTTACTAGGAATTACAGTATATGAATTATCCCCAATAATATCACCACAGCTGCCATGTAAATATGTTCCTAAAATAGCGGCATCTTTAGGTAAATATCCTTGTCCAACAAAACTCGTGATCATTCCTGCCAAGACATCACCCATTCCCGCAGTAGCCATCGCTTTATTTGCTGTAATATTACGATATACTTCATTTCCGTCTGTAATAATCGTATTTGGTCCTTTCAACACTACGATCACACCATATTCTAATGCAAACTGAGAAACTTTTTCAATCATCTCTAATTCATCATTATAAAAACATAATCGTTTAAATTCACCATGATGAGGTGTCAAAATGATTGGCATAGAACAACTTTTTAATAAATCAAGATGCTTAGAAACAATCGTCAAAGCATCCCCATCAATTACTAAGGGACATTTAACATTTTTTAATGTATCAATTACATATCGCTCGCTTTGCTCATTTAACCCCAAACCAGAGCCAATCAAAACAGCATCACGATTTTCAAAAACATTTACATCTAAAATTTCTTCTCTAAGTAACGATGTGCATTCTGGTGTAGTACTCGCAAGAGCATCGATAACTTTATCACTAGAGCAAACACAAACTACGCCACTTCCGCTAAATACTGCTGCTCGCGAAGCTAACAACGCCGCCCCACGATAATGATCACATCCTGTAATCTGCAATACTTTTCCATATACTCCCTTATGACCATAATAACTGCGCGGTTTTAAGTGATATTTGATCCATGATGGACTCACTAATTTAGCTAATTTTAATTCATGACGTAAATCTTTTACATCTAATAATTCAATTGCAATTTCACCAGTATACATATGACATTCATCATTTAAAAAGGCCTGCTTAATTGCTGTAAGAGTAACTGTTTTACTGGCACAAACTACACTACCATAAGGGATTCCGGTATCAGGATTTAATCCTGTAGGAATATCGATTGCAATAACATCAACATCATATAAATTATTAATTTCGTTAACCAATATTTTTGCGATTCCTCTAACCTCACTATTTAAGCCAAAACCAAACATTGCGTCTACTACTACATCTGCTTTTTTAGCATCTCTTACAAACAATGAAATATCCTCTTCATCCATAAAGGTTATCGGTACTTCCATTTCTTGCGCTTGATCAATATAATAATTATTCGCTCTTGATAACTTATCTGGATTTCCAAAACAATATAATTTAACATTTCTAGCTCTAAGATGTAACTTGATCCCCAAACTCAAACCATCAGCACCATTATTTCCAGGACCACAAACAATTACAATATTATCATAATTTTTACAATGGGGTAAAATAGCGTTACTAGCTTTATCAACTAGTTCTTCAATTGTATAACCAGCATCTAATAATGCTTTATCGTAAGCTTTCATTTGCCGGCTTGTTGCAACATACATATCATCACCAATACTTTCTACTAAATTTTATGTATTAATTATAAAACAAACGGACAAAAAAACCTACCCATTTATTCAAAATAAAAAGGAATCTATTAAGATTCCTCAATATATTCAATTTTTATTTTACTCTGATGGCACAAACAAAACCTGAACCTGAAACTGATGATATTTTAACTACATCACCTGTTTGAGGTGCATGGATATACTTTCCACCACCAATATAAATACCTACATGACCAGATTTCCATAAAATATCACCTGGTTCTGCAGCTGAAACACTGATTTGAGTTCCTGCACTCTTTTGAGCTGAAGATGAATGTGGTAAAGATATTCCTACTTTAGAATAACACCATTTAACAAATCCTGAACAGTCAAAAGCATTAGGTCCATCAGCTCCCCATTTATAAGGTGCTCCTAGCTTAGAGTAAGCAGCAGATACTACCCCATTTCCATAAGTGTTACTTGCCGCACTACCTGTATATACTTTATTAATTTTTACAGTTAAAGAAGCACTGCTACTATTACCTGCTTCATCACTTACAGTATATGTAGCTGTTTTATTACCAGCTTTATCAGTACTTGGTGCAGAAATTTCTACTTTAGATCTTATATCACCATCTTTAGTATCAATTGCTGAAACAAGATAAGAACTAAAGTCAACGTTATCACCAGCATTTATAACAATATTTGATTCACTTAAAGTAATTACTGGTGCTGATAAATCTTTAACAACAACATTTAACGTACTTTCAGTAGTATTTCCTGAACTGTCTTGAACAGATAATTTTAATGTTTGCACTTCATCCATTTTTAAAGTGTCGATTGACCCTTCAACATTTGGTGTTAATGCTCCATCCAAATTATCTACAACACTTACATAGTTATTTAAATCAAACGCACTACCATAATCAACAGTTACATTTTCACCTTGTAATAAATTAATTACCGGTGCTTCTAAATCACTTACTGCAAAAGTAAATGTTTTACTAGCACTATTGCCAGAACTGTCAGTGACATTCAAAGTAATATCCTGGAATCCTGGTACATCTGTATTTAGCGGCATATTTGCCTCAATAAATGGAGTTACATCACCATCAACATTATCAGTAGCTTTGACATAACTTGCAAAATCACTGCTTCCTTTTACTGGAACTTCAATAACATAACCTTTACTTGTTCCTAACATCTCAAACTTAGGTTCTTCTTTATCAACAACAGCAACTTTAATCGTTTTTAGTGCCACATTAGAACCTTGATCAGTAGCAGTAACTTCAACATCATATACACCTAACTGATTTACATTCAATGAAGACGTATCTGCTTTTACATCAATTAATTCACGACTATCTTTATTGTCGACAATATCAATACTATCTAAATCTAATTTTTCTCCGTATGGAACTTCGATTTGATTAGATCTAATTTCTGGCATTTCTTTATCAGTTGCAGCATAACCTACAAGCATAAAACTTGCAACAGCTACAATCGGAATGAACATTGCTTTACGATTAACAATGTACTCATCAAACACATTTGTTAGTTTCGTCTTAATATTTATATCCATTCGTTCCCTCCTTTCAATAATATATCCATGTCTAATTATATTACTATTTATCTCAAAAATCCACCTATGAAAGCATTTTCATTTCTGCTGTTTTCTCAAAACATAAGCCTGGCTTATGTTTTGAAGGAAAAATTTTTTTAAACTTTCTTTAGAATTTCTTAAGATTTAATATACTCCTAAATAATAATTCTTATATCCATAAAGAATTTGTTATTCAATACTTTTCAAAGACTCAACCATATCAATACGATTTAAAACTTTACGCATCACAAAATTAATAAAAGTTGTAAAAAACATCGTAATTACTATCGCATATATATAACTCATTAGATTTACACTTCTAATGAACATCGCA
>NZ_JMLH01000092.1 GCF_000686665.1 Thomasclavelia saccharogumia DSM 17460
CTTAAAAACTTTTGAATATCGAGATGAATCACATTATGCTTATTCAAATGCTTTTGATATAATTCTGTTTTACTTATTTTTAAATCATTGAATATATCCAATGAATCACAGCCCTTAGAATAATAAGCCACTAACATATTAGCATCAGTGCTCTTTCCAAACCGTCTTGGTCTTGAGACACAGATCTTACAATCATTGATTCCCATCAAACTATTAGTATATTCTATCAGTAATGATTTATCTACATATATCGGATTCTTTGTCGCCTGTAAAAATGACATCTTCCCTGGATTTAAATATATTCCCATGCTATCACCCTTTCCATATCATTATACCATCTTTATATCTAAAACACTTCTTTTATTTTTCTAACTTTTTCGATAAATAATAAAAAGGCTTAACAAAATAACCTGATTAGTTATTTTATTTAGCCTCAACATTATAAAATGATAATTTGATTACTCATAATAATCAAATTCAAAATCCGCAATAGCAACATTATCGCCATCTTTAGCTCCGGCATTTCTTAGAGCATCATCAACACCCATATTTCTTAATTTGATCAATAAACGTTTTAAAGAATCATCACTTACTAATGAAGTCATCGCTACCATTCTTTCAATCCGTTTACCTGTGATCTTCCAGTTTCCATTACCCAAATTATGTAATTCAAATGGTTTTTCTTCTTCATCATTCATTGTATAAAGAACTGTATTTTCTTCGTCATTTTCTTCCAGTGCAAACGTTGGAGTAGCAGCTAACGTATCTGCAATTGCATATAATACTTGGTCAACGCCATCATGGATGATAGCACTAATTGGAAAAACTTTAACTTCATCACCAGCTAATTCTTTAAAACGAGCTAGATTTTCTTCAGCTCCTTCTTCATCCATTTTATTAGCAACAACGATTTGTGGCCGTTCTAATAAACGATACTGATATTCACCTAATTCCTTATTTATCGTCACATAATCCTCGTATGGATCCCGACCATCAACAGCCCCCATATCAATAATATGAACGATAACTCGACAACGCTCGATATGTCTTAAAAATTGATGTCCTAAACCTTTGCCTTGAGCTGCTCCTTCAATCAGCCCTGGTAAATCAGCCATCACAAAACTACGCCCGTCTTTTACCTGTACTACTCCTAAATTTGGTACGATCGTTGTAAAATGATAATCAGCTATTTCAGGACGAGCTCTAGAAACAACCGAAAGTAAAGTTGATTTTCCAACCGATGGAAAGCCTACTAATCCGACATCAGCCAATAACTTTAATTCACACTGCAAATCAAATTTTTCCCCAGGTTCACCGCGTTCACAAATTTGCGGAGCTGGATTTCTTGAAGTTGCAAAACGGGCATTTCCACGACCACCACGGCCCCCTTTAGCGATAACTACACGCTGTTTATCTTCAGTTAAATCTGCCATGATCTGATTTGTTTCCTCATTGATGATTACTGTTCCAACCGGAACCTTGATCAACGTATCAATAGCATCTTTACCATGCATTTTTTTAGCCATTCCATTTTGTCCTGAAGGCGCTTTATATAAACGATTATATTTTAAATCCAATAAAGTTGAAAGTGATGTTGTAGCTTCAAAAATGACACTACCACCTTTTCCTCCATCACCGCCAGCAGGTCCACCTTTAGGAACATGGGCTTCACGTCTAAAAGCAACTGTTCCATCACCACCCTTACCGGCTTCAACTCTAATTTTTGCCTTATCAATAAATTGCATAAATCCACCTCTTTTCTTATTATTTACCAATCGATACAAAAAAATCCCTTTTCAGGGATTAAATTATGCAGCTGGATAAACTGAAACTTTTTTTCTATCTCTACCAAGTCTTTCGAATTTTACGATCCCATCAACTGTAGCAAATAAAGTGTCATCGCCACCTTTTCCTACATTAGTACCTGGATGAATTTTAGTTCCTCTTTGTCTATAAATAATAGACCCTGCTGTGCAAAATTGCCCATCAGCTAATTTAGCTCCTAATCTTTTTGATTTAGAATCACGACCATTTTTAGTTGACCCTACCCCTTTTTTAGAAGCGAATAATTGTAAATCTAATTTGAACATCATATGTTACACCTCCACTTTAGATATTTCAATAAATTGTCCATAATCTTCAGCCATAGTATCCAAAGTTGTCTCAAGCGTCTCTAGCACCACTTGGCAAATCTCATCTACTTGTTTTACGATTATGTTTATATATCCTTCATTAACTTCGATCGTTCCAATATGATCATCTAAAAATCCTTTTTTAACTAGCATATTTAATGTTCCTATACTACTTGTAGAAACACCTGCACAAACTAGATCTTTGCCATAAACATCGCTATTAGCATGACCAGTTATTTTGAAATTAATGATTTGATTTTCTTTTTTTTTAATTAATACTTTGATCATTATCCATTGATAGCATTGATTACTAATTTTGTATAAGGCTGTCTATGACCTTGTTTTTTGTGATAATGTTTTTTAGGGTTGTATTTATAAACAACAACTTTCTTTTCTTTACCATGTTTTTCAACAGTAGCTTCTACAGTTGCACCTTCAACATAAGGAGCTCCTAATTTAGTAGTTTTATCACCAACTAATAATACTTTATCAAAAACTACTTTTTCTCCTGCTTCAACATCTAATTTTTCTACAAAAATAGTATCTCCAGCTTCAACTTTGATTTGTTTTCCACCTGTTTCAATAATTGCGTACATATCGCACCTCCTATAAATATTCTAAGACTCGCCAACCAAGGCAGCATTGCTTTAATACCTTTTATGTGCGGTTGTAGCTAGAGGTCTACAACAGTTGCATTATATTAAATTTATGGCCTAAAGTCAATCTGTTTTTAGCTTTTTTATTAAAAATTGTAGCATTTGCTTTTCATTATATGTCTTTCCATCAATTACATAGATATTATAGTAAGGTCGGTAAAAATTAAAATTATAATTGATCTTACAATGCTTATACTGACTACCCTGCATCCTTTTTAAATAAAGACGGATGATCATATATCGAAATTCTTTAATATATTCATAGTTAGCGTACAGTAAATAAAAATACACCAGCAAATAACCAATCTTGTTATATAAAACGATTAATATCGATAAAGCAAACAAAGATATTTTTATTTGTAATTTGATTGCTTGATAATAATCTTTGATCAAAGACAATAAAAGCAGTAAGATCTTAGAACCATCTAATGGATAAATAGGTAAAAAATTAAAAATAAATACCAAACGATTAACTTCTAATAAATACTGATTTTGAATAAATATTTCAATTATAAAATAAATAGGTAAATGTACTGATAACCCTGCCATCAACATGATCAGTTCTTCACAAACATGATGCATTCCATAATCATTGACACTTAAAAAAGCCCCAAAAGGAAATATCTCAACTTTTTCAATTTCAAAATTAAATTTTTTAGCAAAATAATAATGTCCATACTCATGAATACAAACAATTATTAAAGCACTAATATAATTAAAAAAATTATTATTTATAATACTAATCAAGATATACATCATAGTAAAAGGATGGATATACCAGTTATTCCATCCTTTGATACTCTTCATAACTTATCTCTTTACCAAGATAATCAAACTGCAAAATAAACTTTTCATTATAACTTCCTAGAACCATCCCTTGATCTACCTCATCATACAGCGTCACCATTACATTATCGATCTCACTATAAGTGATCGTTACATTATTTTTACCTAAAATAACAACATGACTACCTAAATTTTCATCTGTTCCTACCTCGATAACTCTTCCTGCTTCAATGCTTAAAACCTCATTACTATTATTTTTATAGTAATCATCCTTTACATGCTGATAACTGATTTCACTAGATACCGGTGTTTCATTTGAAGGTAAAAACGAAAATAGCGTATCTGATAACCAGCTGGTAACCATTTTATAATTAGCATCATTTAAAATTATTTTCTTTAGATTTGAATCAGGATTTAATTTAACATACGACATCGAAACTAAAACAACTAAAATCACGACCATAAATTTAACCATAAAATTATAAAACCGCTTAAAATTATCATCATTTAAAGGTTTTTGACGCCTTTTATGCATACGTTTTCTTATATCATCAAGATCATTCATCATATCACCTAATTCATTATATGATAACAATTTATATTAAAGACTTAGATCATGAATAAAAAAATCGACGAATTAAACTTTTCTTTTTATATTTCACATATGGAACCTGATGTCCTAATAAACGTTTTGCAATATTTAAAAAACAAGTATGTAATAAGTGCTGCTGATCTAAAAAGATCGGTACACCTCGATTATTAGCTTCTATCATATCATGACTATCATATACAATTCCTATTAACGGCAATGATAAAATTTCTTTAGCATCATCGATCGTTAACGAACGAGAACTTTCAATATCATCGAGATTAACTTTATTAACTACCATATTGATCGTATTAATACCTTTTTTCATCAATAACCCTACAACTCTATCGGCATCACGTAATGATGATACATCAAGATTGACAACTACGATTGCTTCACTAGCTAATGATGCTGAATATTCAAATCCTTTTTCAACACCTGCCGGACTGTCTACAATAATAAAATCAAAATCTTTACTTAACCTTTCAATCAAAGAATTCATTATCTTTGTATCTAAATTTTCAAATGATAATGATTTGCACGACGGTAATAAACTCAATCCAGCTATTCTTTTATCTTTAACCAAAACCTGTTCAATTGTACAACGACCTTCAACTACATCATTTAAATCATAAACTACTCTATTTTCTAAACCCATCATAACATCCAAATTTTTGAGTCCAAAATCACCATCAATCAAACAAACTTTAAATTTAGAATACGCTAAAGCACTAGCCAGATTGACACTTATACTGCTTTTACCTACCCCGCCTTTACCAGAAGTAACTACTATAACTCTAGACATAAATCATGTCCCCCTTATCTAAGAATATTTCATTGTCTTTATAATAAAGCATCGTAAGTTCAAAACTTGTATAATTTTGTCGAGATACTCCATTAATTCTAACATGAGCATTTTTAAAACATTGTCCACTGATCTTCGCATCAGCATTCATTCCCTCAACAAAACCACACACTTTTCCCATCACATATAATTTTCCGCTAAAACGCACGATTGCTCCAGGATTTATCTGTCCAATAATCAAAGTATCTTGATCTAATTCTAAAACTTCACCTGAATGAATCGTCTCTTCAATTACTTTGATCTTATTTTTATGTTCTTTTTTTATCATATTAATGCCATCAAATAACAAAACTTGTTTTTCAAATAATAGTTCTAATAATTTTGATAATTCATGAATACTCAAAATTCGACTTTTAAAATCAAAAAAAGCCTTTGGATAATACCCATCACTTTTAAGTAATGGAGACTCTAAAAGACTTTTTAATTCACTTATTAAACTATTAAATTCTTGACTATCATCAAAAACAAAAACTAGATGACCATTAATCCCTTTTACTTTGATATGCATTGATCTTACCCTCGAATCCTAATTTCTTATGGATAAAATATACTGGTGCAATTAAAAATAAATTAGCTGCTACAGTTGGCAACAAACGATTTATCATAAAAGTTACTATCGAAAGTTGCGTAATATTTGTTATCCACACTAACCAGTATAACACGATCTCCTGCGCGATTATTGTCACAATTACAGCGATATACATTTCTAAAAGGGTAAAAGTCGCTAATTTAGTATATTTTTTTCCTAAAAAAGCATATAAACAATACAGCAAAACATATATCAATAAACTATTAGCATAAACGATTGCATAATATAATCCTGTTACTGTTGCAAAAAAGTAACGATGTTCATCACCAATAGTATTATTTAACAAGGTAAACATCATCAAACCAATATAAGGTATAATTGTGATTCCCGATTTATCAAAATTAAAAGGAAGATAATAATTAATAACACTATCAATTACAAAACTAAGCGCCATTACTAAATAATAACGATATAATTTTTTATTCATCATCATTTCCTCTAAAAACTACTGAAACATAACTCAAATCACTAAAATCCTCAGCCGGTTTAACTTTAAGGGTCTTTGTTGTACCATCATTAGAAACATCTATAACCTCAGCCGTTCCTATGTAAATTCCTTTAGGGGCCTTTTGATCCCCACCTAATCCAGAAGTAATAACCTTAGCATTATCTTCTAATTTATCAACATCACTCAATAATGTTACCTCATAACATTTACTTTCAACATCATAACGCTTTAATAAACCATAAATATTTTGATCACCATTCATAATTTGAACCGGTAAATCAGAAACTGGATTTTCTGTTGTTAATAATTGAACAGTAGCACTAACTTCAGTTACCGAAGTTACTTTCCCCACCATTCCTTTAGACGCAACAACTACCATATCTTTGCTTACTCCAGCCATGCTTCCTAAATCAATCGTTATTTCATTAGTCCAGCTGCTAGCATCACGAGCAATGACAGTTGCCGTCTTTACGTTATAATCAGTTGGTAAATGACTAAGATCTAAAGCTTTTTTCAAATCATCTATTTCCCCTGATAAAACATCAGTATTAACTTCAACACTTGCATAAGCCGCTAATCTAGCTCTTAAAATCTTATTTTCGTTATAAACATCCTTTAATTCATTGTATTCACTAAATAAGCTGCTTACAAACTCAATTGGTTTTTTTATCACATAATACTCTACTACCGCCACTGAATCACTGATCATTCTTTCAATTCCCCACTGTGTTCTTGAAAAAATCAATGAGATACTTGAAAAAACAATAATTGCAATTGTAATTATTAAAATGATTCTTCTGTTTCGTTGTTTCTTTCGATTATTCAAATTATCACCTCACATGTTGATACCATTATAAGACATTAATATAAAATAATCAATTAACTTTAGACTTCAATAATTTCTTTTGCAGCAAAACTATAAAATTTATTTCTTCCAATTATTAAATGATCAATAACTTCAATCTCCAATTCTTCAGCCATTTTATATAAACGTTTCGTCGTTTCGATATCTTCAGGTGAAGGTGTAGGATTACCTGAAGGATGATTATGAATCACCATGATTCGACTACTGCCACAAATCAGTGCTTCTTTAAATAGCTCACGCCCACTAATAATTGAAATATTGTTACTTCCAACAAATACTGTTTTTTCCTTCATCACTTCTAATCTTGAATTCAAACATAAAATTATTACTTTTTCCTGCTGTTCAAACATCAATTTATCTTTAACGAGATTATAACCATCGATAGGTTCTTTAATAACTGACGATATTCCTTGTACCTGTCTTAATCTTTTTGTAAGTTCAATTACTGCCAATATTTCAATAGCTTTAGCTTTCTTGATTCCCTTGATCAAAACAAGCTGATGATAAGTTATATCTTTTAAATAAGCTAAGCCCCCAACTTCATTGATCAATCGCTGCGCTAACTCTAAAACAGACTCCTGCTTATTACCCGTCCGTAAAATCAAAGCAAGTAATTCAACATTGCTTAAACTTTCAATTCCATAATAATAAGCTTTTTCTCGTGGACGTTCTTCTTGGGGATAATTTTTTATTTTCATGATCCTAGCTCATTAATAATTGCTTCATAGTTTTGCTGTTCAATAACTTCTTTAAAACTACTATCAAATTGTACTTGTTTGATCACACAGGTAATTCCCTTTTCACTAATTGTATTTCCCATCTTTTTAGCCTCCTCTTCATCTAAAAATATTCCAGTAATAACAACAAAATTATTATCTTTTTGATACTTATAATTCGGTTGTTGCAATTCTGTTAATTTTGCTACCATTTCATTAGCATTTTCATCCTGCTTATAAATTCCTACCTGCACTATGTAAGCATTGATCTTACTTTGAGTAGATGAAAAAAACTTTAGATAAAATCCTCCAAATAACAATGATAAAAGCATTGATACGACAACTACTAACCTAACTATCTTCATATTCTACCTCCAATAAAGAATATGCATATAGCTATAAAATATGAAAGGCTTTTTAGCCTTTCATATTAACGACTTCTCGTAACCGAATAATGACTTCTTATTACTCTTGCTACATTAACTGCTCCGCTAACGGCAATCAATGTAATAATAAAAGGTAAAGCAAACCCACCACTGACTTGTTTTTGTGATGAAACAGGTAATTCTTTCATTTTAACGCCACTCAATTGAAATAATTCTAGGTATCGATACTCTTCCAGCCGTTGACTTTGCCATCTTATAAACAGCAGCACCCATAACCACACAAAAGAAAATAGTTGTAAATCCACCACCAGAAATTTGCATCTGACTACATAATTGTAATTCATTCATTTTTCATTTCCTCCTTATCTAACCCCACACTTTTATTAAACCTCTTATTATTATTTACCCTCAAATTATTGATTTTACTTCAAAAAATAATTTTTTTATGAAAAAAAACTGTTGAAAATTTCAACAGTTCAGGCTGTTGACAAATAAAAATATTTGAAACAGTCTTTTTATTTTAATGATTATATGATAATATAACTAATGTCGTGGATGACTTTTTTCCAAATACGTAAACATTTTAAAGCTCCACGACTTTTTTATTTAAGATAAAGAAATCAAAATATGGTATAATTCAGGTATACACGTATTTGGAGGTAATAAAAATGGTAATGACAGTAAATACAATTAAACATGATCACATTATTTTAAGCACTATTGATGAGCTGGTTCCGCTTCATCATGAGGTTAGAAAACTTGAAGCGGCTATTGACTGGAG
>NZ_JMLH01000093.1 GCF_000686665.1 Thomasclavelia saccharogumia DSM 17460
TAACCATTCTATTTTACTTTTAATCGATTTTGTTGTTTTCGTTCTAATTCACTTAAATAACGTTTTCTTAAACGAATATTATTAGGAGTAACCTCTACTAATTCATCATCATTAATATAATCAAGACAAGCTTCAAGATTAAATGTTCGTGGTCGTTTTAAAACAACTGTTGAATCTTTAGAAGAAGAACGCGTATTTGTCAATTGTTTACCTTTAGTAACATTAACTACTAAATCATTATCACGGCTATGTTCACCAACGATCATTCCTTCATACACTTCAACGCCAGGACCGACAAACATTACCCCACGATCTTCTACACCGCCTAAAGCATAAGCTGTAGTCTGACCATTATCAATCGAAATCAAAACTCCTAAAGATCGTTCTCCAACTGTTTCACCTTCCATTGGACGATACTCCAAGAATGAATGTGAGATGATCCCATATCCTTTAGTCATCGTCAAAAAGTTAGTCATAAAACCAATCATTCCCCGTGATGGAATAGTATATGTAACACTAGTCTGGCCATCATTGCTAACCATATTTTCTAACACTCCACGACGATACCCCAAAGATTCAATAACATTACCGATACAATCATCAGGAGCTTCAATATTTACTTCTTCAAACGGTTCACATTTAACACCATCGATTTCTTTGATGATTACTTTTGGTTTAGATACTTGTAACTCATATCCTTCACGACGCATATTTTCAATCAAGATCGATAAATGTAATTCACCACGTCCAGAAACGATCCATTCTTCACTATTAGGAATTCTTTCAATTTTTAAAGAAACATCACGATTAGTTTCTTTAAGCAAACGCTCTTCGATTTGACGCGCTGTTACAAACTTCCCATCCTGTCCAGCAAAAGGTGAAGTATTTGTTCCAAATACCATTTGAATAGTTGGCTCATCCACTTTTAATAACGGTAAAGCTTCCTCTTTCCCTGGTGTACAAACCGTTTCACCTACACCAATATCTGCAAGTCCCGCAATAGCTACAATATCCCCAGCACTAGCCTCTTCAATTTCAATTCGGTGCAATCCTAAAAAGCCATATAATTTTTGAACTCTAAATTGACTGTGACTGCCATCAGCTCGCACACAAGTTACACTTTCATTTACTTTTATCTTTCCACGCTGAATTCGACCAATCCCAATTCTTCCTACATAATCATTATAATCTAATAAAGCTGGTTGAAACTGCAATGGTCCTTCTTCATCAACTAACGGTTCAGGAATCTCACTGATGATCATATCAAACAAACAGTCCATATTAGGCACTTGGGTTGCAAGATTGGCATCAAGACTTGATGTTCCTTGTAATGCTGAAGTATAAACCGTTGGAAAATCTAACTGATTATCATCAGCTCCTAATTCCATAAATAATTCCAATACTTCATCCATTACTTCTTGAATCCTTACTACTGGACGATCGACTTTATTAATAACAACAATTGGTTTTACTTTAGCTTCTAAAGCTTTTTTTAAGACAAAACGAGTTTGTGGCATCGTTCCTTCATAGGCATCAACTACCAGCAATACCCCATCAACCATATTCATAATTCTTTCAACTTCACCACCAAAATCCGCATGACCAGGTGTATCCATAATATTAATACGATAATCTTTATAATTAATCGCAGTATTTTTAGCTAAAATAGTAATTCCTCTTTCTCGTTCAAGAGCATTACTATCCATCGCTCTTTCTGTAATTTGTTCATTATCTCTAAATGTACCAGATAATTTTAACAATTGATCCACGAGTGTTGTTTTCCCATGGTCAACATGAGCTATAATTGCAATATTTCTTATCTTCATTATCATGACCTCTCTTATAACTTCATCATTATAGCACAGAATTATTTTTTGTCATTATTTTTTTTCATTTGTCAATAATATCCCATTTCTTACCTTCAATCAACAATTATTCCCAGTAATCCTGAAAGCGCTATTGCTTGATACCTATCAACATGAACTCCTTTTAAACTATACATATCAATCCTAATTCCCTCAATATTGGCGTGCTTTAAATCCAATCCACATAAACTAGTTTTAAATATTTCACCATTAATTAAACTAACATGATTAAATTCCAGCTGCTTCACACTTACTTCGGTAATACTACTTTCATCTAAACACGCATCTTTAAATTCAACATTACGCATATTTCCTAAAGCTATATTCATATAACGTCCCTGAATATCTTGAAATAAAACATCTCTAATTGAACAATCAATAAAACCAGTTCCAACCATTTTACAATTAATAAAATGACAGCGATGAATACTGATTTTATTAAACTCTAAATTCGATAGATCACATCCCTCAAAAACACAATCTACTAAATGAGTATTAACTAATTTTATTTTATTAAAATCAATCTTTACAAATTTACATTCATCAATTGAAGTGTTTTTTATTATCACAGTATCTTGAGGATCTGCAACAAATAAACATTGATAATACAAATCCCGATCATCAAACAAAGATTCATCTAAATTATTAATTACCGGCTCTTTTCTTTTCATTTTCGCACCCCTTATCAATAGTAACAATTTAAATATTTAAAGTAAAGCTGCTTCATATTTATATCATCAAAATATAAAAAGGAGCTTTCATCGAAATCTCCTTTTTATTTTCCAATCAGCTTTCATTAATGATTCGGTTACTAGCAAGATATGTTGCTAAATAATATCCACCATAAACAATTACAATAAAAATACTAGTAATTAAAATCTTATCAGCAATATTAATACTTACCATCAGATTAATAATATGACTTATCTCATTTAAAGCGACAAAACTATGAATCAAAGCTACAACTAAAGGAAAAATAAAAGTAATACCAATTTGATATAGCAAAGCGCGGTTTATCATTGGTCTACTAGCCCCTAATTGTCCTAAGATTCGATATCTTTCTTTATTATCAGAAGATTCTGATAATTGTTCTATCGCTAAAACTGTACCGCTGCTAATAGCAAAGACAATTCCTAAATACAATCCAATAAAAGTAAATAATGCACTAGTACCAATTGCTGATTCACTCATCTGAACCCGGGTAAATGAAATTATATATTCTCCTTGATTATCCTGATTAAACTGATCAATTAATTTTCTAAACTTATTTTCATAATTTTCATCATTTTGAGTATAATTACCAATAATATAATTATTAACACCCTCCATCTCACTACCATATTTTTCAGCTATCTCATCATTTACAACAATAAACCCTTCATTACCTTCACCATTGACGATCGATAATTCAACAACTTCTTTAGTCTTGCTAGTCAAAGTCATGTTATCTAGGTTGATTGCATTATTACCTTCAAGAAATTCATTATAAAATTCTAAAGCCATCGGAAGAGTAGCAACTAACTGATATTGATTATCACCCAGATCAACTGCCTGTCCACTCTTTCCTTGAATCTGTAAAATCCGATTATAATCACTTTCCTTAATAACCTGCATTGGCTGCTTTTCCATATATTCCATATTAGCATATTTATCACTTTTTGCATCAATAAAATCACCCTGCGTTATCCCCTCTAGTTTAATAAAACTAAATTGGTATTCTTCTTTGACAGTATCTTGATAAGCTATATTATTTCTAAAATCTTTTAATTTATCAACTTGACTGCTTAATACTGTAAAATCATTTGGACAATTATTTCGATATGAATCATTCATGGCATTTGCCATTGATAATGATGAAGATAAGATTCCAATCGTTAAAAGCAGCATCAGCGATATTACTGTCGTCGAAATTACATGGGTATTAACTTTATTATTAACCTGCTTTAAAATAAAGATGTTTAATCCTTTATAATATGTCTTTTTTCTTAACTGCACCACTTTTAATAAAAAGCCAGCTACTGATAAGAAAAATAAAAACGTTCCTAGCGCTCCTAAAACAATCATTATTAAAAAGTCTGACCCTCCCGACAGTATTACTCCATCATATAAAATTTTATAAGCATAACCAATCATCGCTATCGAGATAATAAATATTCCAAAAATTACCCAGCTGTTTTTTATCTTAACTTTTTCATTTCGTCTACTTGCATATAATAGATCAATTAATTTAAACCGACCTAAAATCATAATATTAAAAACCATCACGATCAAATAGATTATTCCAAAATTAACAATTGTATATAGCAATGCATCACTAGAAAAAACAAATGAGAATCTAGTCATATCGGCTTCAAATAATTTAGCAGTAAATATTGAAATCAATTGTGATAAAACTACGCCCAAGATCAATCCAATTATCAATGAAACAATTCCTACGATCACTGTTTCTAAAACTAAGATCAATGAAACTTTTGCTCGAGACATTCCCAAAGTAAAATATATCCCAATTTCTTTTTTTCGTCGTTTAATTAAAAAGTTATTAGCATAAACAATTAAAAAACCTAAAACAATAGAAACAAAAACAGATAGGTAGTTTAAAACATCTACCAATGTTTCAATCATATCCATTTTTGATTTATTAAGGGACATCATTGCAGTTTGACTATCAATTGAATTAAAAATATAAAAGATAGCAACCGCAATAACCAAAGTTAAAAAATAAATCGAATAATCTTTAATACTCTTTTTAATGTTTTTAAACGCTAAATTAAATAACTTCATTTAGCTCACCACCTAATAATGTCTGAACTTCCATAATACTATTGAAAAATACTTTGCGTGAACTTTCGCCACGAATTATTTCATTAAAAATTTTCCCATCTTTAATAAAAATAACCCGATCAGCATAACTAGCTGTAAATGGATCATGAGTAACCATGACTATTGTTGCATTTAATTTTGAATTTAATACATTTAAACTATCTAACAGCATTCTTGCTGATTTACTATCCAAAGCACCTGTTGGTTCATCTGCTAAAATCAAATCTGGATCAGTAATAATTGCTCTAGCACAGGCTACCCTTTGTTTCTGACCGCCTGATAGTTCATAGGGGTATTTGTTAAGAATTTCTTCAATTCCTAATGCCTTGGCTATCTGAATGACTTTTTGATCAATTAATTTGTAATTGGTTTTTTGAATCGTTAGTGCTAAAGCGATATTTTCAAATGATGTTAAAGTATCCAGTAAGTTAAAATCTTGAAAAATAAAACCTAGCGAATCCCTTCTAAATTTAGTTAATTTATTGCCCTTTAATTTAGTAATATCTTCATTTCGTAAATAAATATGGCCACTAGTAACCCTATCAATAGTTGAAATACAATTTAATAATGTACTTTTTCCACTACCACTAGCACCCATGATTGCTAAAAACTCGCCATCATCAACATCAAAAGTAATATTATCTACCGCTTTAGTAAGATTGCTTTTATTACCATAATATTTCTCAACATTTTCAATTCTTAGTATTTTTTCCATTTATCTTCACCTCAATAACTATTATATCTATTACATATTTTTCTACCATCGAATAAAATAACATAACCTTACATTAATGTAAGGTTATGTAAGAATTATTAGGAAATATTATCGTCACTACTGTATTTCCGTGACTTGAAGTAATCTTTATTTGATGATTTAAACGCAAACATAATTTTTTACACAAATATAAACCAATTCCTGTACTTTTTTTAAAATCACGACCATTACTGCCAGTAAACCCTTTATCAAAAACACGATCAATCTCACTTTCTAAAATTCCAATTCCATTATCCTGAATCATTAATTCAACATGATCTTTATATTTTTGCGCATAAATATGAATAAAAGGCTGACCTTGACTATATTTGATTGCATTATTAATAATTTGATGCAAAATAAATTCTAACCATTTTTTATCACTAGGTATAACTATATTTAGATCATCTAAATCAATCTTGATTTTTTTACTGATCAAATCTTTTTTATTCCTTTTAATAACTGTATTTACAACATCCTGTAAACAAACCTCTTTGATCAAATAATCTTTTTCAACATTTTCACTTCGAGCATAAAAAAGAACTTGTTCAACATAATCATCGATTTTGACCAATTCTTCTTTAATACTATCATTTATCTCACTTCTATTATTTTCAATAATCATCTGAATCGTTGCCACTGGTGTTTTTACCTCATGACACCACATTTCTATATATTCTTTTAGCTCACTTTGACGAAATAGTAATTTATTAAGATGCTCTTTCATTGCTTTATCTATCTCATAAATACTATCAACCATTATTTTCCCTTCAATGAACTGAGGCTCTTCAATTAATTCTGTAATTAAATATTTTTCGTCTAAATTATTTAAACATCGAACAAAACGATTATAATAATTTCTTTTTCGCCAAAAATCATATCCACAAATCAAACTAAACGAAATCAACATTAAAAATGGTACATAAAAAACTAAAAATCTCGGACAGTCAAAAGCCCACAAAATAATCCATACTAAAGCAATCGTAAAAAAAGCAATCATAATATTAATTATTTGATTTTTCAGATAATCATTTAATTTCATAAAATTATATAACCCTGTTTTCTTCTAGTACAGATTACATCTTTTAATCCAATATCCTCTAATTTTTTACGCAAACGATTTATATTAACTGTCAAAGTATTATCATCTACAAACATGTCGCTATCCCATAAATATGTCATGATTTCTTCACGGGATTTAATTTGACCGCGATTAGTTAAAAGAAAATATAAAATCTTTAATTCGTTTTTAGATAATTCAATTGTTTGATCATTTTTTATGATCAAACTCTTTGATACATCCAATTTAATATCTCGATAGCTAAGCATATTATCATAAGCCACTTTAGTTCTTTTTAAAACAGCTTCAATTCTAGCTAATAAAATTAAAGGATTGTAAGGTTTAGTAACAAAATCATCCGCACCATAATTCATACAGATCAATTCATCCATTTCATTATTACGGCTTGTTACAATAATGATTGGCTTCGATGAGTTTTTTCGATATTCTTTACATAAAAACTGTCCATTAACATTCGGTAAGTTGATATCTAATAAAATCAAATCACCATCAAAAGAAATCATCTTTTCTAATGTATTTTCAAAAGAAGTAATTACTTCTACTATATAACCATTATTCTTTAAATAAACTTTTAATTCATCACGGAGTTTTTCTTCATCTTCGATAATTAATATTTTTGCCATTTTCTCACCTCGTCTATATTATACACAAGTATTAATAAAATAGCACGTTAACATTTTGCTTGAAAAAACTATTATTTTGATATATATTTTATTCATACTATACCAATAGGAAAAGGGGGATGTGTATGGAATTCACAGTTGAACAAACAGTAAAAGATCTAGGTATAAAATGTATCGGCGTACGTATTACAGGAATAAATAATCATCATTATAGTGATAGTCTCAATGACTATTTAAACATTCATAGCCAAAGACTACTTAAATCATCAAATGTAAACGATCCAATTATTCAAGGTTTTTATGACTTACATAAAAAAATAGGTGTTTCTAAACGTAAGAATATACCTGCCAGTGAAAACTTAATTAAATTATTAAAAAAACGTCATGATATTACAAGAATCAATCCGGTTGTTGATATTTATAATATTATTTCTATGGAATCTAAATTAGCCTTAGGTGCCCATGATATTGATAAAATTACTGGTAATGTAAGTTTAAAATTAACAGATGGCAAGGAATTATTCATTCCCCTTGGTCAAGAGGAACCCAAAGAAGTTCCTGCTAATGTATATAGCTATATTGATGATAATGATGAAATCATCTGTTATCTTGAAGTTCGTCAAGTCAATAAAACTAAAGTTACTAATGATTCTAAAGATATTTTCTTTATTGTACAAGGAAACGAAAAAACTGACTATAACTATGTTAAAAATGTCGCTGAAGAATTAATTACCGTCATTACTTATTATTGTGGTGGAACTGGTAAAATATTATAAAAAGCCAAAAACTAATTGGCTTTTTTATTTATATTTTTCAATCACACAACTGTGTTTCTTTGTCTTCTTATCATAGCTTATTGCCACTAATAGTAAATTATCTCTATACTCTTCCAATCCCTTTGGATATTTCTTCTCTTTGATTTGATTAATAGCTGTCTTGGCTTCCTGATCCCACTTCAATTCTACTATCATTGCTGGTTTATCATCTTTAGGTATAAACACCATATCTGCATACCCTTTACCACTTGGCATCTCTCTTATTATCGTATAATGATTTCTTGCATATATATACGCGATCGAAATTGTATATGACAGGGCATTTTCATTATTATATGTTAGTATCGCTGTATCCAAATGCGCTTCTTCGATATACTTAGCTACTAATTCTTCATCTTTATTCCATGTCGCTTCTAATAAGGCACGGCTGTTTAATAACGCTTTCGTTGTTTCATTCCATGATGAATCTTCAATTGATGCTACAAATGAACTTGTTACTTCCTTATTTGGAATATAACATGTCTGATCAGAACTGTTATATCCTAGATATCCTAGATGAATCAACAGTGTTAAAACATCATCTTTTGATTTGAACGTCGTCATATCATTTTGAAACTTGTCTGTATTCAAATATACCTCTTCTCCAGCCAATAATTTGACAACATCATCTTTCAAGCCGTCATAATTCATATC
>NZ_JMLH01000094.1 GCF_000686665.1 Thomasclavelia saccharogumia DSM 17460
AATCGATAAAAGGCAGGACATATTTATGGTATTATCAGATAAGCAGGGGGATAAAGGAGATATTGAAATATGCACACAAAGGGATTAAAGAATTTCAGGGAATAAGAGAGAAGAAAGAATATGTACAGCTGGAATTGAAGCTATGAGAAGAAAGGTAATGATAAATAAAAAAAGTCATGAAAATGACACTTTTTTAGCTTGAAAAAAATAACACAAAAACAAAAAACAGGTGAGAAAAATCATGAAGTTAGATATAAATATTAATCATTTTTAAAAAGGCACTTGAAAAACATGCAAAATAACGAAACTCAAAACAAAAAAATATTGACGTAGCCTAAAAAAAAGTGTATGCTTATTAAGCAACAAATGATAGCAGCACATAGAGTTTTGAAACGAGCGTTTATAACTAATGTTTGTAAAGTAGCTGGCTGCAAAGTGAAATACTTAATATAAACACAATTCAAATAATCTATGCAATGTTATTGTTTTATGCAAATAAAACAATAAATGGAGGAAAACAAATGTCACGTTATACTGGACCACAATGGAAGATCTCTCGTCGTTTAGGATTTTCTACTTTAGAAACTGGAAAGGAATTAAGCAGAAGAGCTTATGCTCCTGGTCAACATGGTCAAAAAAGAAAAAAACAAACAGAATATGGATTACAATTAGCTGAAAAACAAAAAGTAAGACATATGTATGGAGTTAATGAAAAACAATTCCACAACACATTTAAACAAGCTGGTAAAATGAGCGGTATTCATGGTTATAACTTCCTTTGCTTACTAGAAAGTAGATTAGACAATGTTGTTTACAGATTAGGTTTTGCACCTACAAGAAGAGCTGCAAGACAGTTAGTAAACCATGGTCATTTTTTAGTAAATGGAGTTAAAACTGATATTCCATCTTATCGTGTTAAAGTTGGGGATGTCGTTGAAGTTAAAGAAAAATCTAAGAATTTAGCTGTTATTAAATCTGCTTTAGAAAACAGAGTACATACACCTGCTTTCGTTGAAGTTGATGAAGCTAAATTAAGTGGTAAATTTGCTCGTTTACCTGAAAGATCTGAATTGAATCAAGAAATCAATGAATCATTGATCGTTGAATATTATAACCGTATGGGTTAATCCGATAGGATTATGGTATATGCTATCTTTGCAGAGGGTAGCTATACCTTTTTTTATGCGATTTAATAAAAATATAATGTATTAGAGAAAATTATTTGATATAATAGGTGTGAAACTAATGCGTGCTTTGCATGGAGAATATCATATATTCGCACATGCGATGCAAAGGACGCATTAGTTTGATTGTACGAAATCGCAAGATTTTCGTGCAAGAAAACGTTAGTTTCACACCTATTGTACGAAAGAGTACCGTAGGTGCGATTTCGTACAATATAAGTCAATATGGAGGTAATTATGACAGACAGTAGAATTTGTATAGCTTTGGATTTTCAAAATAAAGAAGAAGTAAAAGAATTTTTAGAAAAATTTAATGATGAAAAATTGTATGTAAAAGTGGGAATGGAATTGTTCTATGGTGAAGGTATCGAAATGATTAAAATGATCAAAGAAATGGGACATAACATTTTTTTAGATCTAAAATTACATGATATTCCTAATACTGTAAAAAGTGCGATGAAACAGCTGGCTAAATTAGATGTTGATATGGTCAATGTTCATGCTTCTGGTAGCAAAGCGATGATGAAAGCAGCGCTTGAAGGATTAGAAGAAGGAAAAACGGGTGATAAAAGACCAGCATGTATTGCAGTTACATGTTTGACGTCACTAGATCAAGATGTACTAGATAATGAATTATTGATTCATGAACCGTTAGAAGAAGTTGTTTTAAAATGGGCTCAAAACGCTAAAGAAGCAGGATTAGATGGCGTGGTTTGTTCACCGTTAGAATCTAAAATCATCCATGATAATCTAGGTGAAGAGTTTCTAACTGTTACGCCAGGGATCCGTCTAGTAGATGATAGTGTAAATGATCAAAAGCGGGTTACAACTCCAGCTATGGCACGAGAACTTACTTCAAGTTATATTGTAGTAGGAAGAACGATTACTGGATCTAATGATCCATATGCAACTTATAAAAAAGTGTATCAAGATTTTCAAGGATAGAGGAGAAAGATGATGAAAGAATTAATTGCCAAAGATTTATTAGATATCAAAGCGGTTTTTTTGAGACCAAATGAACCATTTACATGGGCTAGTGGGATAAAATCCCCTATTTATTGTGATAATCGTTTGACTTTATCATATCCAAAGGTTCGTAAAGATATTGAAACAGGACTAGCAAAATTAATTAAAGAAAATTTTCCTGAAGCAGAATGTTTGATGGGAACAGCAACAGCAGGAATTGCTCATGCAGCATTAACAGCAGAAATCTTAGCGTTGCCAATGGGCTATGTTCGTGGCGGAGCTAAGAGCCATGGACGTAATAATCGTATTGAAGGTAAAGTAGAACCTGGTATGAAAGTCGTTGTTGTTGAAGATTTGATTTCAACAGGTGGAAGCTCTTTGGAATGTGTTGAGGCTTTAAAAGAAGCAGGATGTGAAGTTATTGGATTAGTCGCTATTTTTACATATGGATTACCTAAAGCAACTGTTAATTTTGAAGCTGCTAATTGTAAATTTGTTACTTTGACTGATTATGATACATTGATTGGGGTAGCAAAAGAAAATGATTATATTAAAGAAGCAGATATTGAAAAGTTAAAAGCCTGGAAAAAAGATCCAAGTGATGAATCTTGGATGGTTAAATAAGAGACTTGATTTATATTAATACAATGTTATCATTAAGAAGTTGTAACGAGATAAATGATTTTTAGATTATTTAGAAGTATTACAGCTTCTTTTTTTGATTTTTAGTGGAGCACTTTATATTATTAGTTTTCAAGAAATTATTAGATAAGAAAGGTCTTTTTATACAATAAAGGCATCTTATTATAAATTGTTTTTTAGCGCAAATTATTGGTTTTTGTTCTATCGTTTTTAACTTCATTTTCTGATGTTGAATCTTGCTATTTCTAATTTACACCAGATTCGATGCTTCTTATCTTGAGTAATGATAAGTCCTAATGTTCCTTTTGAATAGATACTTCTTTCTTTTAATGTTTTTATTGCAATGACATATTCATATGTATTTTAGTTGGAAAAATCAATATATTTTGTAAGTTTGATGCTCTTAATTGTTCTTGATTATTTTTAAGTGCATCAATGTCATAAGAAAATGTAAAATCCAGTTGTAACGTAAGCTGAAATGAGTTATTTTTACATGTTAAATGTACGATTATTTCGTACATTTTTGTATTTTTGGAATTATTGGTCGTTACAGTCTTTTTTATATGGGAATCCAGATATTATGCCAGTTGATGTAATCAGCATGGGGTTTACTGTAAGCGACGATCTGAGTAATAATATCACCATTTAATTGCAGGTTATTTTTTTTCATATATTCAAAAGCAGGATCTAAGGCATGAAAAGTGAGAAATTGTTTTGAACAGGAAGATATGCACATATATAGGCATTTTTGTGGAGGGTAATAATGAATATATTTTGTTTCGTGAATATCTAAAAAATGTGCATATTCTTCTTCAATACCAACGCCAAAATAAAAATCGGTGTTATTATTTTTGATGTGTTCTTTTGGAAAAAGTGCTGTTGAAAATATAAAGGGAACATTTTGACAAAAATCTTTTAATTCTTTTTGTTCTTGTTTTGTTAAATCTATATGATAACATTTTTGACTGTCAATGCGATAAATACCAGGACTCATTTGAATGGAAAATTGGTTGTTTTGACAATCGTTTAATAATTGACGATTTAATCTTAATTTTTTTAATAAATTCATTTGATATATAATATTTTTTTGAATGATTTCTTCTTGTCCTTTTAAAACATGATCGATTTGTTCAATGTTTTCCTTTTTTAACAAGGCAGCTGTTTCTTCAATATTTAGACCAAAGCCTAAATAACAGCGTGCGCGAATTAAAACATGCAAATCCCAGGCAGTATAATAGCGATAGCCGCTTTCTTCATTATGAAGTGGCTGAATAATATTTTTTCTTTCATAATAACGAATTGTTTCAGCAGTGACACCAAGTATTTTTGCAAGTTCACCAATTGTATATGTTGTATACATTTCTATCCCTCAACTTTCAAATAGTTTTAAAGTTATGAGGTTATTTTAGCATAATTTGTCATAAAAATCTTAAAAGTTGGCTGAAAATAGGCTATTGACTCTCAAATAATTTGAAAGTTTAAAATGTTCTTGTTAAAAAATTATCAAGTATAAAGGAGAAGGTTATGAAAGAAAAAAAAGTAGTGCTCATTACAGGTGGAGCAATGGGACAAGGGCGAGCTCATGCCTATATGTATGCAAAAAATGGTTTTGATGTGGTTTTAGCAGATATGCTAGAACCAGAGACAGAAGTGTTTCAAGAAACAATAAAAGAATGTCAAAAGTTAGAGGCCGATGTTTTAGCAATGCGTTGTGATATTACATCTACACCAGATACGGAAACATTGTTTGAAAAGGCTTGGGAAAAGTTCGGAAGATTAGATGTTGTGATTGCTAATGCCGGTATTATTAATTTTGGTTATACTTGGGAACTTACAGATCAACAAGTTGAAAAAGTAATGGATATTAATTTAATTGGAACATGGCGTACTAATAAATATGCAGCTAAATATATGTTGAAACAGGGATTTGGTAGAATTATTAATATTTCTTCTACATCAGGGTTATATGGAACACCTAAGCTTGCAACATATTGTATGTCAAAATGGGGAATTTTAGGTCTTACAAAGACACTTGCTAAAGAAGTAGGACCAAAAGGTATTATTGTTAATGCATTATGTCCAACCAAGGTGAAAACACCTATGTGTGAAACGATGGAATATGTTCAGTTTATTAATGATTTGACTGGTAAAAATTTTAAATCAGTTGAAGAAATGTACAACGGTGTACCATTTTTGGAAGTTGAAGATATTGCCAGTATGGTTTATTGGTTAGGAACAAGTCGTGAAGCAGGAAAATTTAATGGAAGAGAGGTTCCATTAGATTTAGGAACATTACAGTAGGGAGGAATAAAGATGAATATTACAAAAGCAACACGATGGCGTGTTTTTGCTGGGGTATGGATTCAAAGTCTATTTACTTCAGCAACAGCATTCTTTAGTTTATTTTGCTTGCCATTATGTAATTTATTTGATTGGAGCACTTCTGATTTTTCAATGGCCTATACGATCTATATGTTTATTTATTGTGCGGTAGGATTTATTGGTGGTATTTTAGCAGAAAAATTACAGCCAAGAGTGGCAATTTACATTGGATTGATTTTCTTTGCGGGTGGTTGGATATTAACTGGATTTGCTAATACGATACCGTTTTTATACATTGCTTATGGTGTGATTGCTGGAGCGGGTGCAGGCATGATTTACCCTGCTTGTTTGCCAACTGCTTTGAAATGGTTTCCTGATAAAAGCGGTTCGATTTCAGGACTGGTGCAAGCTGGAGCTGCTTGTGGACCATTTATTATGTCACCAGTGGCACAAATGTTAATTGATTACTTTGGACCACAAAGTGCTTGTCAAATTCTAGGAGTTATTTTCTTGATTGGTGTAGGGGCAGTTGCCTGGATGATCGTTCCTTGTCCAGAAGGATGGCAGCCAGAAGGATGGCATCCTTCACCAACACAAAGCCAGGAGTTGCAAAGTCAAAATTATAATATTCCACAAATGATTAAAAAACCAGTTTTTTGGGTCTTATTAATCATGTTTATTTTTGCCAATGCAGCCGGAACAATGATGGTTTCAGCAACATCACCAATTGCACAAAATCAAATCGGTTTATCGGCAATGGATGCAGCTTTATGTGTAAGTTTGATGACTTTATTTAATATGTTTGGGCGTATTTCTTTTGGTTTTATTTATGATAAACTTAAAGGATGGAATTCATTGATTTTAGTTTTACTGCTTAATGGTATCTCTATGTTAATGTTAACAATAGCTAAAAGTTATGTATATTTTATCATTTGTATAGCTTTAGTTGGATTCTCATTTGGCGGATTACTTGTTGTTTTTGCACCAATGGTGAAAATTATTTTTGGCTCAAAATATTATAATCGTAACTATGGTTTGATTTTTATAGGTTATGGTATTGGTGCCTTTATTGGGCCTAAAATATCAGCGAGTTTTTACGATGCTACAGGTTCTTATATGATGGGATATTTAGGTTCGGCTATTTTAGCAGCTGCAGCAATTCTATTAGTCATTTTAGCTAAGAAGATGACAGAAAAAATGTCAGTTCACTCATAGGTAAGTGGAGAAGATATGTTTCTTCTCCATTTTTATTGTTTAATAGTAAAAATTAATTATATAGTTTAATCATGTTAATAAAATAAAGAGATTAAAATCAATAGTTTAAATGAATAATTATAATAATTGACTAATTTATGCGATATTTGGTGAAAAATATAGATATTTCAATTGCAATTTGGTTGTGCTATAATTATAATGCTATAGAAGTAGATGAAAATAATTCTGGAGGTGTACAATGCTAAAGAGTATTAGGTATGTTCTAAAAGAAAATTTTACTAACTTATTTAGAATATATTCAATTGCAAAATATGAGTTGTTATCAGATATGCGAGATTCTCGATTAGGGGTATTTTGGAACTTTGCTAATCCAGCAATTCAAATTATTACGTATTATTTTGTTTTTGGTGTTGTGATGGAGCGTAATGCTGTAGATGGAATTCCCTTTATTCAATGGATGTTAGCGGGAATGGTCGTTTGGTTTTTTATTAGTCCTTGTATTACTCAGGGAGCTAATGCAATTTTTTCTAAAATAAATGTAATTACGAAAATGAAGTTTCCAGTAAGTGTTTTGCCAGCTACGGTTATCTTGAAAGAATTATTTAATCATGCGTGCATTATGTTATTGATGATTATTTTCTTTATGATTCAAGGAATATATCCTTCTATTCATTGGTTGGGAATAATCTATTATTGTTTTGCGGCGTGCTGCTTTGGGGTAAGTTTATCAATGATAACTTCTGTTTTAAATATGATTGCAAGAGATACTCGGAAACTTATTTTAGCTTGTATGCGGCTTATTTTATATTTAACACCTATTTTATGGCCGATAACACGGTTTGATAAACCGGAATTGTTGGATAGTTTGATTCGTTTTGTCATGAAAGTAAATCCGATTTATTATATTGTCTGCGGTTATCGGGATTGTTTTTTATATCATTATGGGTTTATGCATTATTGGAAACAGATGCTTGTTTTTTGGGGCGTTACAGGAATTTTATTTGTTATAGGATGTTGTATGATGTATAAGTTTAAGCATAAATTTATTGATATGATATAGGTGGTAATAATGGAAGATTATGCAATTAAATTTGAACATGTTTCAAAAATATATAAATTAAAAAAGAAAAATGATGGTAAAAATAAAAGTAATAAAACAAAGCGCTTTTATGCTTTAAAAGATATTAGCTTTGAAATTCCCAAAGGAGAAGTAGTAGGAATATTGGGAACTAATGGTTCTGGTAAATCGACTCTCTCACTTATTTTGGCAGGAATTAGTGAAATTGATGAAGGAACAATGCATATTAATGGTGAACAGTCATTAGTAGCAATCAATACCGGGTTAAATAAACAGTTAACGGGATTGGAAAATATTAATGTTAAAGGAGCATTATTAGGTTTATCTAAAAAACAGATTCAAAGTATTATTGATGGCGTCATCGAATTTGCAGAACTTGGTGATTTTTTATATCAGCCGGTAAAAAAATATTCTAGTGGAATGAAATCACGGTTAGGATTTTCAATTTCATTGTATTTAAATCCTGATATTATAATCGTTGATGAGGCACTATCTGTAGGTGATAAAGGTTTTGCACAAAAATGCCTTAAGAAAATGGATGAATTAAAAGATGAAGGCAAGACGATAATTTTTATTTCGCACTCTTTGCCTCAGGTAAGAAAGTTTTGTCAAACAGCCATGTGGATCGAAGGCGGGATGTTGCAGGAATACGGAGATGTTGATGAAGTCTGCGACCATTATGGTGAATATGTTGATTATTATAATAGTCTTTCAGGTAAAGAAAAAGCTAAAATCAGAGAGCATAAATTTGAAAAAAGAATTGTTCAAAATCCACAGATTGGTTTTTGGGAAAAGGTTTTTGACCGGATAAAAGGATAGGTGAAGATAATGAAGAAGGTTATTACATATGGAACATTTGATTTATTTCATGTAGGGCATTTGAATCTTATTAAAAGAGCTAAAGCGTTGGGAGATTATTTGATCGTAGCAGTAAGTTCAGATGCGTTTAATGCACAAAAAGGGAAAAAAGCATATCATAGTGATCAAGATCGTAAAACGATTCTTGAGGCCATTAGATATGTTGATGAAGTTATTTTTGAAGAATCATGGGATCAAAAAATCAAGGATGTAAAGGAACATGATGTTGATATTTTTGTCATGGGCGATGATTGGAAAGGGAAATTTGATTTTTTAAAAGATTATTGTGAAGTAGTATATTTACCTCGTACAGAAGGTAT
>NZ_JMLH01000095.1 GCF_000686665.1 Thomasclavelia saccharogumia DSM 17460
AAAGAGCTATTACAGGGATTATATGATAAAGTAAGTGGAATAGATATAGAACGCTATACAGAAGCCAGTGCAGAAAAATTTATAGAAGCAGCAGCCAAAGCTAAAGAAGTATTAGATGATCCAAATGTTAATCAGGAAGGAGTAGACAATGCATATAATGAATTATTGAAAACATATTTAGATCTACGGTTGATTCCAAATAAGGAATTGTTGACAGGAACGCTTACTAAAGCGATGGCGTTAAATAAAGTAAATTATAGTGCAAAGACTTGGGCAGTAGTAGAAGAAGCAGTAAATGAAGCTCAAGTAGTATTAAATAATCCCGAAGCAGTGCAAAGTGAAGTAGATAAAGCTGATGATGCTTTAACAAAAGCAATCGAAGGGTTAGAAACAGTAAAAGCCAGCGATTCTATAATGAGTATCAAAACAGGTGATTCAAAAGTGATAAATCACTGGGGTGCAATGATGCTTTTTACTGGTGCAATAATGATTTTAAAAAGAAAAAAAGTTGATAAGTAATAAGTTTAAGAACTGTTGATAGTGAAACTATGACAGTTCTTTTTGTATTTGTAAAAATAAATAATTTATAGATAATAACAAATTTTTATTGAAAAAAGTAGAATTGTTACTTGACACATCAATATGGTAGTGATAGTATTTCATTGAAAATAGTTAGTTAAAGCTAACTTTGGAGGGCGTATGTTAAAAAAGAATATAATTACCTATATAATATTAGGATGTCTGATTTTTACAGGATGTAGTGGTAGATCAGCAACTGAGGATGATACCGCTCAAGAACCTGTTAGTGAAGATGTTTTTGCAATGGATACCTACATGACAGTTACTGCATATGGAAAGAATGCTCAAAACGCAGTGGATGAAGCAGTTGATGAAATTGAGAGACTTGATGCATTGTTATCTACAGGAGATAAAAATAGTGAAGTATCTTCTTTAAATAACAATGGAGGTGGTAAAGTATCAGATGATACTAAATATTTAATAAGCCGTTCTTTAGATTTGTGGAAAGAAACTAATGGAAAGTTTGATATAACAATTTATCCAATTATGCAGTCATGGGGGTTTACAGATAAAAATTTTACAGTTCCAAGCAGCGAAGTATTGTCTCAGCTTTTAACACTAGTTGATTCTTCAGCAATAAAATTAAATGAGAAGAAATCTACCGTTACGTTTGAAAAAGAAGGATTAAAAATTGATTTAGGGGGAATTGCTAAAGGCTATACTTCATCACGGATCATGGATATTTTTCGTAAAAATGGGGTGACTAAAGGATTAGTTAGTTTAGGTGGAAATGTCCAGGTTTTAGGAAGAAAAACGGATGATGATCTATGGCGCGTTGCCATTCAAGATCCTGATGGCACAGATTATTTAGGAGTGTTGCAGGCTGAAGATTGTGCGGTAATTACTTCTGGAGGATATGAGAGATATTTTGAACAAGATGGTATTACTTATCATCATATCATTGATCCTGCAACGGGATATCCTGCTAATAATGGCTTGAAATCAGTTACGATCGTTAGTGAAGATGGAACTTTAGCTGATGGTTTATCGACTTCATTATTTATAATGGGTAAAGATCAAGCAGTTGATTTTTGGCAAAAACATAATGATGAATTTGATATGATCTTAGTAGATGATAATAGTACGATATATGTTAGTGAAGGAATTGCAGAGCGTTTTTCTAGTGATAAGGAAGTACAGATTGTAAAAAGAGAGGGCTAAATGATGAGTGATTATAAAAAGGTAACTGCTTTTGCACCTTTAATTGCGACAATTATTTTGGGTGGTTGTATGGCAATTACTGTTGTAAATTATGTTGCTCCGACATATGAAATAAAAGCCGGTGAAATCAAGACAACAGATGATAATAAACAAGAGGAAAATGATGTGATTGCTGTTGGAAATTTTGATTTAGCTGATGGAGTTTATCGTGGTGTTGGGACTGGTTTTGCTGGAAAAATAACAGTTTCAGTTGAAATAAAAGATAAGACGATCACAGCTATCAATGTTTTAGAAGTTGAAGCTGATGATGCGGCTTTTTTCAATCGTGCTAAAGGTGTAATTGATAAAATTATTGCATCGCAAAGCTTAGATGTTGATGTAGTGTCTGGAGCTACGTATAGTTCTAATGGAATTATCACTGCTGTAAAAAATGCTCTTACAGGTGAAAGTGATGATAATCCGGTTGCTAAAACAAACAGTTCTGCTAAAAGTACAGTTTTAGATAAAGTAGATGATCCTAAAGCATATCGTGATGGAACATATTATGGAACGGGGACTGGTTTTGGTGGAAAAATTACAGTTCAAGTAGATATTTCAGGTGGAAAGATAGCCGATATTAAGATTACTGATCATAGTGATGGAGCTAGTTATATTCAAAAAGCCCAGGCTATTATAACAAATGTTATTGCAACACAAAGTACGAATGTTGATACAGTATCTGGAGCTACATATAGTTCAGTTGGGATCATTGAAGCAATAAGAAATGCATTGAGCCAAGCTGCTGTTCAAGGAACAACGATTGTTGACACTAATCAAAATAATAATAATAGTAATAGTGATGCTAGCGCACCAGCAGGAACGATTCCATACAATGACGGAGTATATTATGGAAGTGGTGAAGGTTATATGGGAGATATTTCAGTAGCTTTAGTTCTTCAAGATCACACAATTAAAGCAATTTTAATTACTGATGTTGAGGCTGATGATGAATCGTTTGTAGAACGAGCTAAAGCAGTGATCACTAATGTAATCAAACAACAAAATACAGATGTTGATGTAGTATCTGGAGCAACATTTAGCTCTAATGGAATTTTAGAGGCGATCAATAATGCTCTTAATGAGGCTAAAGAAGCAACTTATGGCAAACCAGATACACCAAGCGAACCACAAGAACCGATCATTCCTGACAACCCAACTGAAGATGTATTATATAATGATGGTGAATATACAGCCCAGGCTTTATGTAATCCTGATGAAGATGAGGATTTTGCAGCATATACTATTTCTTTAAAAATAATTATCAAAGATGGTAAAATTGCAGCTGTAACAGATATTCAAGGTTATGGTGATGGATATCTTGATGATAATGATAGTTATATCAATAGAGCTGTTAATGGAACCAGCAGACTGCCAGGAGTTGTTGCACAAATTATTGAGAAAAATGGTACTGATAATATTGATATTGTATCTCGAGCAACTTGTTCTTCAAAATCGATTATTGAAGCATGTACTCAGGCTTTAGAAAATGCTAAACGTAAAGCAGAAATTGAAAATTAGTAAGAAAGAGTGTATCCGATAAAATGAAAAGTTTTGTGATAAAAGTGATAAATTTATTTTTGATCGTAGGTATAGTTATTGGCTATAATGTTTTGCTGGAATTTAGGAATAAAGATGATGAAATTGCTAAGCTAAATGCCCAGTTACAAAGTCTTCAATTGACAGTTGGTGCAACTAGTGATGGAAGTAGTCAAACGTCAGATTATAAAGATGGAACTTATAGTGGTGAAGCTCAGGGATTTGGTGGAATGATTGAAGTTGAAGTAGTAGTCAAAGATAAAAAGATAACTAATATTAATATTAAATCAGCTGATGGTGAAGACAGTGCTTATTTAACGATGGCTAAGGAGATTATTGATGATATTATCGATAAACAGTCTAGTGATGTTGATACTATAAGTGGAGCGACATTTAGTTCTACAGGAATCAAGGATGCTGTAGCTAAAGCTTTAGAAAAGGCGGTAAATTAGGATGAAAAAGTTAGATTTAAATAACATGTCTAAAAAAGATTTAAATAAGATTCATACTTATTTAAGAGCAGTTATTCAACTATTATATTTCATTTTTATTCCTTCTGTATACACAGCTGCTTTTTCAGGAGTAAAGTATATTTTTACACAAATTGGTACAGGGGATAAAATTGGGTTAACTTCATTTACTACGATTTTAATTGTTGTCTGTTTATATACGATCATTTTTGGACGCTTTTTCTGTGGCTTTGCCTGTGCTTTTGGAACTTTAGGCGATGCCTGTCATGCGCTTTATATCAAAGGATGTAAAAAATTAAAAAAGAAACCGATTTCGATAAGTGATACTGTAGCTAAAAAATTAATTTGGATCAAATATATTATTCTAATAGCAATAGTTGTAGCTTGTTTTGCTGGAGTTTACCATGTTACAAATGGTTACAGTCCTTGGGATGTTTTTTCAATGATTCATGCTGGTAATTTGAAATTAGGAGCATATATTCCAGGCGTCATAATCTTATTATTGATCATAATTGGAATGTTGCTTCATGAAAGATTTTTCTGTAAGTTTTTATGCCCTATGGGCGCTGTATTTGCCTTATTACCAGTACTGCCATTTTTTTCATTACGACGTGATAGGGAAAATTGTATCAATAGATGTTCAGGTTGTACAAGAAAATGTCCTTCAAATATTGAATTACCAAATACAGGTTCTTTAGAAACATCAGGTGAATGTTTTCAATGTCAAAAATGTATTGATATTTGTCCTAAAGGTAATGTTCATTGCGGGATCAAGGAACTTAAAGGAAATGAAGTGTTTTTTACGATTTTTAAAGCATTGTTATTAATGTCATTGCTTTTTTGGGCAGGAGTTTAATGAATGAAAAAAAGAGATATATATCTAGTTTTAGTTTTGCTTATTATAGCGGTTTTAATGTTTGTTTTTATAAATATGTCTCATCAAACAGCAGGTAATCGTATCAGGATTACAATTGATGGTGAAGTTTATGGTACATATTCTCTAGAGGATGATCAGACAATCGAAATTAAAGAAGATTTAGGAATAAATACTGTCCAGATAAAAGATGGTAGAGCAAAGATGATTGAAGCTGATTGTCCTGATGGTTATTGCATGGATCAAAATGAAATCAGTAGAGAAAATGAGACGATCGTTTGTTTACCACATAAATTAGTTGTCGAAGTTATTTTAGAAGATGGAACTGGTAGTGAAATAGATGGGATTTCTAAATAGGAGGGTAAAAATGAGCAGGAAAGTAACTTATGCAGCAATTTTAGTTGCTCTAGCAATGACTTTTAGTTATATCGAGGTGTTGATTCCTATAAACGTAGGCTTACCAGGAATGAAACTAGGATTGGCTAATTTAGTGGTATTGATTGGTTTTTATATTTTAAAACCGCAGGAAGTATTCTTTATTTCGTTAGTTAGAATACTTTTGATGGGATGTTTATTTGGTAACGGGCTTTCATTAATGTATAGTTTATCTGGTGGGATCTTAAGTTATCTCATTATGCTGCTTTTGAAGAATATTAAGGGATTTTCAATCGTGGGGATAAGTATTGCAGGTGGTGTAAGTCATAATATTGGACAAATTTTAGCTGCTATCTTGATCATTCAAAATAGTAAGATCGTTTATTATTTACCGCCATTAATGATTGCGGGAATAATAACTGGAGCTTTAATTGGCTTTCTTGCTAAAAGGATTCTTCCTACAGTTAGTAAAGGAAGTCAAAAAATATTAATTAAATAGTTAGAGGTTTCTAACTATTTAATTAATATTTTAAGAAAGAGGAGAGAAAAATGGAAGACAAGAAGAATTTAAACAAGCCGTTTGCTGTCATGATGGCATTTACAATGTCATTGGGACTTACCCCAACATCAGTCTTTGGAATAGGTGCTAATGATATTGTAAAAGATGGCACATATCAAAGTACCCAAAGAGTTTTGCGGACTCAAGAAGACGATGAAAACGAGGAAGAATGGGGTGAATATGATATTACAGTAAACTTACAAGTAGAAAACGGTAAGTTTGCTAATATCAATGTTACTACTGGAAATGATTATGATAGTGAATCAAAATCTTACTTTGATAAAGCTTACAGCAAAAGCAAAGGATTTAAAACATTGATTGAAGGAAAAGATGCAACTACAGCTACCATCGAACAATGGGATACTGTAAGTGGAGCAACACGGACATCTACTGCCATTAAAACGGCTGCTTTAAAAGCTCTAGAAAATGCTGAAACAGTAGCTAAAATTGATCTTGAAGCACTTTCAAGTGAAATTTTAAAAGCTGAAGCATTAGTAGAAAAAGATTACACTGTTGAATCGTGGGCAGTTTTAAAAGCTAATTTAGCCAGCGCTAAAGCGGTTTATCAAAATCCGGAATCACAAGCGATAGTAAATGATGCATTAGCTAAATTACAAAGTGCTATTACTGAATTAGAAAAAGCAGCTCAATATAAATATGTTTATGCTGGGCTTAGCTGGGCAGAATACTGGGCTAATGAAGATGTTTATCTTGTTGAAGGAAGTAGTTTAACTGCTGGTTCAAATCAAACAGATAAAAGAGGTGAATTAGATAAAGGGGCTTTTGATACTGTATCAAGAGCAACTACTAATCATGGACTTCACCGTGGAAGTTATCAGTGCAATGCTGTAATTTATGATACTGATGGAAAGACTTATGAAATTTCTTATTGGACTAGTAAAAATGATGCTGTTTTGACAAATGGAAATACTATTAATTTTGATAAAGGTGTGATCACATATACACAAGATGGTGTAGAAAAAACAGCTACAATGGATCATTATGAAGTCAAAGGAATTAAATATGTTCCTGTAAAAGTAAAAGCTGAAGATTATGATGATTTCTGTAAACAATATGCTGTTGTTGAAAATGATGGTACTGTAATAGGCGGCTTTAGTGAAAATGAATTAGTGGCTTATTCTAATAGTGCTAATGTAACAGAGACAACTAATGGATTAAAAACTGCAAGTAAAAATAATGATGGAAGTTTTACTTTTGGTGCAAGAAAAACTGGAACTGATTCTGGTTTAAAAGATAAATCACAACTTAAAGCTGCAAATATTGAAGCTGAAGTGAAGGAAGCAAGTGGTAGTTATGGTGAATTCTTGCGTGTTGATTTAACTGGTGATGGTTATGGTGATTTAGGTTCAAGAATGTATGCTGTGCGTTGGGACTATTATGGTGATGACAGCAGTTATAGTAACTGTTTAACTTCATATGGTACTAAATTTGCTGCTGATAACTGGATGCATAAATCAATGGGAATTCAATTAGGTTTAACTAATTCGTTAAGATGTCAATTGCCTAGTGGGACTGATGGTACAGGATATTGGGCATTAACTGTATATGCAATGGGATATGAAGATTATACAGTTAAATTCCAAGCAACAGATGAAAATATCGTTAAAGAAGATATCGTAACAGAGGCTTTAGAGGCTGCAATTAATACTGCGTCTAATTTAGTAGAAAGTGATTATACTGTTGAATCATGGGCTATACTGCAAGAAAAATTAACTGTAGCTAGAGAAGTATTAGAAGCTAAAGAATCACAAGTTGAGATAATTAAAGCTGCTAATGAATTATTAGATGCAATGAACTCACTTGAAAAAATCTCACCATATGTTTATGGTACAGTTGATTTATCATATGCGGATTTCTATTATGGTGAATTAAACGATATTGAAGCTTCATCAACTATGGATCTAACAGCAGCAGATAAAGTAACAGCCTCTAATTATCGTAAAGATGGTATGTATGATGCCGTAAGTAGTGCGACAACAACTAAATCAACTAAATTTGGGGCTACTTATTATACACAAAGTGATTCAGGTGTAGAAATCGAAGGATTAAAAGATGTCAATATTGCTGTACCAACTTCTTTATATAATGAGGCTAAAGAGGCAATCAAGGAAGGTAAAGGATGCAATAATAAATTGTTGACTATCATTGAAAATATGACAGTGACTGATACGATTCCTGCAGAATATAAAGTATTAAATGGTGATGGAACATTGGGAGCAATGGTTAGTGAGACTGTTGTAGATAATGAAGCAACAGCACAAATTGCTACAAATACAACTTGGGGACATTATCAAATCGATGTTGAATCAGATTATTTACCAACAAGTGACAATATGGAAGGTGTCGTAATCGAAACATCAGATGGTAAGAAATATGGAATGGAACATTTGGAAAATCTATGGTTGAGAAGTGGAGAAATTGCTTTTGCAGTAAAAGACGGATTCAAAGTTCCTCAAGGTAATGCAATCGATTATCTAAGACATGAAGAATTACAAGGAAAAACAATCACAAAGATCACATATCTAATCAAAGACGCACCAGATCTAGTAATCAATACAAACTTATTATGTAAGAAATTATTAGATGAAGAATATCAGGCAGCCGGAAAAGATGC
>NZ_JMLH01000096.1 GCF_000686665.1 Thomasclavelia saccharogumia DSM 17460
TACTGCTGCCAGCCATCTGCATTTCGATATCAATGATTCGACCTTTTTCATCAACCGCACAGATATCGAGGATGATGTTTTTAGCGAGGACCGTATTTTGATTGATTTCGGGATTTTTAACAATCATCTGCTGACAGTCAAGGCCAGTGACAGATTTAACGATAAACTTTCTTAGTTTTTGAGATTCAAAAGTATCTCTAGAGAGCAGATATTTAAAGAACAGGTCATTACTAAAGCTGACATTATTTTGAATAATAGTTTTTTCATGAATCATATTTTTTCCTCCTCATTATCTTTTACAATCTAAAAAGGAGAATTACTTCTTTTTAATAGAAATATTTTATAGATATGAGATAAAGCTTATAATGTTATTACTTATAGTTCAGATAAATAATGGAAAAGTTATCCATATTTCTGACTTTTTGATATTTCTATTTTATTATTGCTTAATAACCGTAGAGGTGATTTTTATCAATTATATATTGTTAAGAAGTTAAAGAAAGTGAAAGACTTTACAAGTAATTGAAACGTCTTAAAAAATCTATCAATCTTTATTTAACTAGTTAGATTATCTTAGAAAAACTATTGAAACAAAAATCAATGAAGTTGTAACTAAAGCTATTGTTTTGAAAAAACAGAGGACCAATAATCAGTATTAAATAATTATGCTTTTGATTCTGGTATTTCTATTGCTAAAAACACAAATAAGCAAAAATAAAAGAATACCTAATTCAAGAGAAAAATCCAATAGGGTTAATGGGGAACAATCAGATTATAAAAAAGTACATTAATCAGATTCAAAAATGATGGAATTACTGAATATAAAGATCATTACATCAGTAATGCCTTCATTGTCATAATAATATGGCAGTGTGCTGACGTCGGTATAAACAGTTGAAAGAGAGTCGAAAGAAAGCAAAATAAAGATGAAAATATCGGGACAATTCAATATTGCAAGATATTATGCAAGAATAAAAAGTTATATAGAGACAGGGTATAAATATAGGATAGGTTCAACATACTTAATAGAAAGAAACTGCTCAACCCCTAACAATGAGTTCCGGAGATGTAATTTCGTATAATATTAAATTATAAAATTATAGAGATGATTTTTAGTGTCGATAACAATCATTTATGATAAAATTATTTAAATAATAAGATTCTTATCTAGTTTAAGGAGGAAAAAGTAGTGACAAAATATGTTATGGCTTTAGATCAAGGTACAACGAGTTCACGGTGTATAATTTTTGATCATCAAGGAAGGGTTGTTGCTAAAGCACAAAAAGAATTTCAACAAATATTTCCTAAACCAGGATGGGTAGAGCACAATCCATTAGAAATATGGTCATCACAGTTATCAGTGATGATTGAAGCTCAAGCGTTAAGTCACACAAAGGCAACAGATTTTGTAGGAATTGGAATAACTAATCAACGAGAAACTACCATTGTTTGGAATAAAGAAACAGGGGAACCAATTTATAATGCAATTGTGTGGCAATGTCGCAGGACGGCTGAAATGATTGATAAATTAAAAGAAGATGGCTTAGAAAAGAAAGTTATTGAAACAACGGGATTAATACCAGATGCATATTTTTCGGCTTCTAAAATTGCTTGGATATTAGAAAATGTTACTGGTGCAAGACAATTAGCAAATGAAGATAAATTGTTATTTGGAACAGTCGATACTTGGCTGATATATAATTTAACAAATGGTAAAGTACATGTTACTGATTATACAAACGCTTCAAGAACGATGTTGTTTGATATTAAAAATTTATGTTGGGATGAAGAATTATTGGCATATTTTAAAATCCCTAAAAGCATGTTACCAGAAGTTAAACCATCCAGTTATATATATGGTTATAGCAAAGAAGGAATTTTAGGCGGCAGTATTCCTGTGTGTGGAGCAGCTGGAGACCAGCAGGCGGCATTATTTGGTCAATGCTGTTATGAAGCTGGTGAAGCTAAAAATACGTATGGTACAGGTTGTTTTTTATTGATGAATACAGGTAATAAAATATATCAGTCGAAAAAAGGCTTGATTACGACTATTGCTGCTAGTGATAATAATGAGATAAATTACGCTTTAGAGGGAAGTGTATTTGTTGGCGGAGCAGTAATGCAATGGTTGCGTGATGGTTTAAGAATGATTAAAAGTGCGCCTAAATCGAGTGATTATGCGACAAAAATAGATGATACAAATGGTGTTTATCTAGTACCAGCTTTTACTGGATTAGGAGCTCCTTATTGGGATCCATATGCTAAAGGAACGATCGTTGGCTTGACAAGGGGAACTGGCAAAGAACATTTTATTAGAGCTGCATTAGAATCGATTGCCTATCAAACTAACGATGTTATTCAGGCAATGCTGGAAGATACAAAAATTGATTTAAAATGTTTAAAAGTAGATGGTGGGGCTAGTGCTAATGATTTTTTAATGCAGTTTCAAAGTGATATTTCTAATTGCTTAGTGCATCGTCCTCAAATAATTGAAACTACTGCTTTAGGTGCGGCGTATTTGGCAGGGCTAGCGGTAAGTTTTTGGAAAAGTAAAGATGAAATAAAAGATAATTGGCTGCTTGATCAAGAATTTACACCAGTTATTGAAGATGATCAAAGAAAAAAATTATTAGATGGCTGGGCAAAAGCGGTACGTTTTACATTGATGTGGAAAGATATTTAATATATATCAAAAATAGCTAATTTGAAGCATATCAAATTAGCTATTTAAATATATAATTAATCTTCAGTAATAAACATTTTATAAATTGCACGAATAGCATTATTAAAATGGATATTTTTAACACCAACAATGATGTTTAATTCAGAAGACCCTTGATCGATCATTTTGATGTTAATGTTTTCATTTGCTAGAGCGGTAAAGACTTTTGCAGCAGTACCACGACCATCTTTCATTCCTCTACCAACAATAGCAATTAAAGCTAGATCAGATTCTAATTCAATTGAATCAGGATGTACAGCTCGATGAATTCCTGATAAAATTTCCTGTTCTTTATCAATAAATGATTCTGTTTCAACAACGATTGTCATTGTATCAATACCTGAAGGAGTATGTTCAAAAGATAAATTATTATCTTCTAATACCTGTAAAACGCGTCGACCAAAACCAATTTCACTATTCATCATGTCTTTTTCAATCATAATAGTTGCAAATCCTTTTTTTCCAGCAATTCCAGTAATAACATGATCAGGTTTATGGCAAGTTGTTTCGACGATTAAAGTTCCTTCATCTTCAGGGCGATTTGTATTTTTGATTTGAATTGGAATTCCTTCATTACGAATTGGAAAAATAGAATTTTCATGTAAAACACTTGCCCCCATATATGATAATTCTCGTAATTCTTTATATGTAATTGTTCCAATTGTATCAGGATTTCTAACGATTCTAGGATCAGCAATCAGGAAACCAGAAACATCTGTCCAATTTTCATATAAATCTACATGTCCATTACGGGCAATGATTGAACCAGTAACATCACTTCCCCCACGTGAAAATGTTTTGATCGTATTACTACCATCATTTAAAGAACCGTAAAAACCAGGAATAACTGCATTTTTTACTTCACTTAAACGTTTAGATAAAATTGGATCAGTTTTTGCTTCATCATAATTTCCATGCTTATCAATAAAAATGACTTCACTAGCATCGATAAATTCAAATCCTAAATAATTAGCTAAAACAATACCATTTAGATATTCACCCCGGCTAGCTGCATAATCAATACCAATTTTATTTTTAAATGCTTTTTTTATTGTTGTAAATTCTTGTTCTAAAGATAAATCCAGTTTTAATTCATCAATGATACTTTGAAAACGTGTTTTAACTAGATTAAAAGTATCTTCAAAAGTTTTCTCGTCTTTAGCGTTATATGCCTGGTATAATAAATCAGTTACTTTAATGTCTTCTTTGAATCGCTTGCCAGGTGCTGAAGGCACAACATAGCGTCGTGATTCATCACTTTTAATGATTTTAGCTACCTTTTTAAATTGAGTTGCATCAGCTAGTGATGAACCCCCAAATTTAACGATTTTTTTCATAATATTCCCCTTTTATATATAAATGTTTAATAAAAAAATACCATTTTTTACAGTATACATCAAGTTAAAACTTAAAAAAGAAGAGAAATTATCATAATTTAAATTACTGTTTATAATATAGGTAAAGTCTAGATTAGATTTTATAAGAACATGATTATATTTTTAATAAATTTGTTAGTGAATAGATGATATTGATTTTTATTTTGATTATTAGATTATATTACAGGTGACATATTTAGTATTTTGTTACATAAAGTGAAACAATATTAAAAGAATAGAAATTTAAAAATTATGTTTTAAATTATATAATTAATTTAAGGTTCTTTTACTAAAAATTAGTGTTATTAATGTATCTAAGTATTTAAAAATTTATATTTGTAGTGGGTAAATAATTATAATAAAGGGTATATTTTAGGCTAATGTTAAATAGAATCGAAAATTATTTAGAAAGGAAGATTAATAATGTAACGAAAAGATGATAAGAATTATGTATTTTTTATGGGAGTTGATAATCGTCACTTCCTCAAATTCTGGCATATTAAAAAAATAAATAAGATTTTTCTAGTATCAGTTGGATTGTAAGAAAAATAATTGAAACCAATCGTAATTAGAGACAAATTTGGTTTTATAAAAAAATAAATTATTTAAATATAATAGTTATTTTTAATTTGTTGTATTTTATGTTATTAATGTTTGATTATTACAGTACTGAAAAATATTTTAGTAATTATGAGTTAAACTTTTTTAAGATGTCATTAATTTAAGTGGATAACACGTATTATTTGTTTAGGATCAGTGTTATGTGTATATTGAAAAGTGAAAAACTATTAAGATAATTTATATATTTAAGTGTTTTCGAAGAACTTGTTTATTGAAAAACAAATTAATTTTGACACAATTAAAAATATAGAAGGGAAGAAATGATGAAAAAATTAATAAAGAAAATTAAAATAATTAGCCTAGTAGTCTTATTAATTAGCAGTATTTGTTCAATTGGATGGATATCTAGTCTGTCTGCTTTGACAACAGATAATCATGTACCGATTTTATATTACGATTTTGATAGTGAAAGTGCTGTTGATCAAATGGGCAATTATTCTGGAACATTAGTTAATGAACCACAGTTTATTGATGGAAAATCTGATTTTGGGAAAGCTATGAAAGTAACAGAAAAAAGTTATCTTCAACTACCTGCAAATTTTAAATTATCAAATCAAGATTTTACATTGTCTTTTTTAATACGATCATTAGAAACAAAAAATGATACAGTTTTATTTGCAAATAAAGACGGTGTATCTGGTAATGTAGGATATAATGGTAACCGTTATGATACATCCTCATATTCTCGCGATGAAACCGTACTTGATGGAAAATGGCATCATGTGGTAATAACCGCAGATCGAGATCAGAGTTTAGCATTATATGTAGATGGTAATTTATCTAGTGAAAATAAAAGTTTTAGTGAGCTAGCAGGAATTTCGTTAGATACAGCATCTAATTATGTTTTGGGTGCAGGTAGTACAGGCGAGTATCTTCAAGGTGCGTTATATGATGAGTTTATGGTTTATGATGTAGCATTATCTTTAGAGGAAATTCAATCTTTATATTTAAAATATGCTGATGACACTGGAAGTGAATTACAAGAGCAGCTTGATGTTTTGACTGCAGGAGAAGTGAGAGTTTCATTAAGTGCTGATTCTGAAATGAAAACTAGAGCAGTTTCAAAATTTATAGAAAATCAGTTAAATGATGAACCTGGAATTAGTGTTGCTGCTGAAATGGTTAATGATAATACTTATTTAATTAGTTTATCAAAAGCGGGAATAACTGTAAGTAAAGAAATGAAATTTAGTTTTATAGAAAAAGATGTACTTACAGTGGCTACTTATAATATTTATGGTTGGGGTTATCCTAATTTAAATTCTATTAATGAAAAATTAAAAGAAATCGATGCTGATATTATTGGATTACAGGAAGCAAATTATCAGTTAGATGGTAATGGTCAAGTAGAACAGTTGAGTAATATAGGAACATATCCATATTATGCTTTTAAAGAAGGATATGGAAGTAGCACTTTTTGGGGTGGTAGTGCTATTGTTTCTAAGTATCCATTAGCTAATAAAGGTGGGGCGAATTATGAGATCAATGATGATACTAATCGTTCTTATGTTCGAGCTACTATTCAAATAGATGGTAAGGAAATTGCTTTATATAACACCCATATTGTATGGTTAAGAGATCCTGAATTATATGCTCAATATAAACAAGCTCAAATTAATGAATTGATTGAAGCTGTAAATAATGATCCAACACCGTATAAAATTATTACTGGTGATTTTAATTCAGATCAAAGTAAAGAAGAATTAGATCAGATGTTATTGAATTTTAATGATGCAAATGGTTGGAATAATGTATGGTTTGAAACAGGAGAACTTGATTCTTCAATGAAAATTGGATGCATTGATCATATTTTTACAACTACTAACATTGAGTTTGTAAATATTAATGTTGCCGAAGGAGCTCCATCAGATCATGATATTTTATATGCAGATTTAAGACTAAAAGATTCTGCTACATTGCCTACTCAATTGTTGGATTACACTTTAAAAGATGCTAAGACTTATTTAGCTAATGAAGCTAGATATGAAAGTGTTGGAATTAATAATTTAAAAATGGTTGTAAATGAGATTGAAAATCAATCAGTTACCGAAGAAAATCGTTATCCTAATGTTATTGCGATTCGTGAAGCTATATCTAAACTACAAGAAAAGGTATCACCTATTAGTGATCCATTCATTTATTATAACTTTGATAATGATGTTAATAATCAATATCAAAACTATGATGGGAAAATGGTAAATAATCCTAGTCTTGCTTCAGGATTTAAAAACAATGTTTTAGAAATCGGTGAAGGATATGTCGAAATTCCGGGAATGAAACTTGGTACAGAAGATTTTACAATTTCATTCTGGTTTAAATCTAATGAAACAAAAAATGATACAGTAATTTTTGGTAATAAGAGTGGCGATTCAGGTAAAGATTTGGGTATCTTCTTCTGTAATTATGATGGCTTATTTGGAAACGTTGGAACTGGCAGTGTTAGATATGATACCTCAGCAAATAATCGTGATAAAATAGCTATGGATGGTAACTGGCATCATCTTACAGTTGTAGGTGAACGTTCAAAAGCACTAAGTCTTTATGTAGATGGTAAATTATCTTCAAGTAATACTGATTTTGCAAATATTGTAGGATTAAATCTTGATACTAATGATAATTATGTTATAGGAGCTGGTAGTCAAGGTGGATATCGTCAAAAAGGTAATATAGATGAATTTAAAGTATATAACTATGCTTTAGATTCAGCACAAGTATTTAAAACTTATCAAGATTATTTTATTGATAAAACAGAATTGCAAGCATTATATGATGAATATTTAACTCTTGATGAAGGAGATTATACTCAAGAAAGCTGGAAGGAATTTAAAACAGCAATGGATAATGCTAAAGCAGTCTTAGAAAAAGCTGATATTACTCAAGAAGAAGTAGATAACACATTAACAGCATTACAAAATGCAAAAGAAGCTTTAACAAAAGTAGAAGCAGCAACAGTAAGCAAAACAGCATTATCAATAGCTGTAGATATGGCAAACAATGTAACCGAAGAACAGTTAAATAAAGTAGTACCAGTAGTAGTAGAAGAATTCAACGGGGCATTAGATGAAGCAAAAGCAATCTTAGCTAATGATAAGGCAACCCAAGAACAAGTAGATGCATCATTTGCAAGATTAGCAAGTGCTATGCATATGTTAGAGTTCTATAAAGGGGATAAAACCGAATTACAAAGCTTAGTAGATGCAACTGCTGATTTAGTAGAAGGAAACTACACAGAAGAAAGCTGGACAGAATTGCAAGAAGCATTAGTAGAAGCAAATACCGTCATGAATGATGAAAATGCAATGCAGGAAGAAGTAGACGAAGCATATGATAAATTACAGGCAGCAATAGAAGGCTTAGAAGAAGCAGAAGTAGTAGATAAAACATTATTAGAAG
>NZ_JMLH01000097.1 GCF_000686665.1 Thomasclavelia saccharogumia DSM 17460
ATAATTTTATTTATATCAATTTTTAAATAATCAGCATTTTCTATAATCCATTTATATGCACTAAAACAATCATTCAAGGGAATTGGATATTTATATTTAGGTGCAAGGCGATAATCTACATATATAACTTTGCAATGACACTTATCTGCAAATATTGAACAAAGATGATAATGACTAGAATATCCTTTAAAAACAAATCCTCCTCCATGAATATATAAAATCACTTTATCAGTTTTTATATTAATAGGATTAAAAATATATAAATCTATATTCTTTTTATCATCCGTTTTCATTTTTTTTCGTATTATTTTTACATCTCCACTACTTTTTAACAACTTTGGGGTTATACCCAATATTAAAGAAGACATTGGAAATATCAATTTATTAAATGGAGGTGAAAAATGGGCAAATAATCCAAAGTCTTTACTTATATCATATTTTTTCATAATTATCTTATTCCCTATCTTTGTACAATTTCATCATATCAATTAATAAATATATTGTCTTTATACAAATTTGCTTTATATATATGACATCCAAACCACGCAAAGTATATATAAAAAAGCCCATTTATAGCCGATAACATCCTCCAAAATATGATGACATCCACGATAAATGGGTATTTTAAAGTTCAGTAAAATAATTGAAAAACTCCGACAAAATCAATATTTTTTGCAATAGCATCAAAACCATGTATTAAATTTGGTGGAGCAAATAAACTCTATATCAAACACCATCACTTTGATAATAACAATATATATTACATATTCTTAATTTCTTGAATCCTTTCTAACTCATATTGCATTAGATCTTTAATCATATAAGCAAGAGTTTCTTCGTCATAATTAGCGATATATCGAAAATAAGCATCTCTTTTATCAATAGGTATAACAATAGGTGGTAAATCATTTTTTAATAATTCATAATTGATCAATAATCTACCTGTTCTTCCATTTCCATCTTCAAAAGGATGAATATGTTCAAATTCAATATGAAAATAGGCTATTTTCTTAAAAATATCTTCTTTACTTTGAATCGGAAAATGATTATAGTTATCAATAAAATACATCATCTTTATCGGCATTTCACTACTTTTAGGTGGAATTTCTTGTGCACCTCTTATCATGACATTGACTTTTCTATATCCTGAAGTATCTTTTATATTTTTATTGATTAACTCATTTAATTTAATAATATCAGAAGATATTAGATCCTTATTCAATATCATACTATTTAACATATAATTTAAAGCATACTTATGATTAATAGCTTCATATATTTCTCGAGGTTGTGCATTAATTTTAAAAGAATTATCATTAAAAATAATCGCATAGGTTTCTGCATATGAAAGAGTACTACCTTCTATCGAATTTGTGTGATAAGTACTTCTTGTAATAAAATCTTCAAAATAATTTTGATTTGTTTTTATAAAATCTAAATAATCCATATGCCTACCTCTTTCTCATTTTATTTAAAACGCTTTTCATATAAATATAAAAAGCGTGTATCTTTTTAATGGTGGAGGTGAGGGGAATCGAACCCCTGTCCAAGCACAATCCCTCCAAAGCGTCTACAGTTTATCCCGTTGAATAAATTTAATTAGGCTACAATCAATGGGCAATTTTCCACCTAACGAGCTTATTAAATTTTCGAAATATCTATCTAAGCTATAGATATCCTTATCCTATGGGTTTATGATACCAGCTATCTAGCTATAGGCACACTAAACAGTGGCAGCTTTCATGTCTATGTCGACTAAGCGAAAGCGTAATTAGTTTGTCTGTTTCCAGTTATTTTTTGGTGCATTTTACGAATGCCTTCGACTGCAGCTAAGGTCAGACATATACCTGTCGAACCCAGGACACCCCCAAATCAATAATTCTTTAAAGCTCTTTGAATTTCTCTTTTTGAATCTCTTTCTTTTAAATCTTGACGTTTATCGTAAAGTTTTTTACCACGAGCAAGGCCGATTTCTAATTTAACTTTACTACCCGTATTAAAGTATAACTTAGTTGGTACAACTGTCAAGCCCCCTTCTTTTAATTTATTAGAGATTTTTAAAATCTCTTTTTTATGTAAAAGTAATTTTCTATTTCTTCTAGGTTCATGATTAAAGCGATTCCCATGGCTATAAGGAGAAATATGCATGTTTTCAACATAAGCTTCATTATCTTTGATCCGGACAAAAGCATCTTTTAAATTAACATTTCCTAAACGAACTGATTTTATCTCTGTTCCTTTTAGTTCAATTCCTGCTTCATATGTATCTAAAATAAAATAATCATGATATGCTTTTTTGTTGTTTGAAATGATCTTCATGCCTATTCCCCCTTCTTATTTAATGATGTTTACGTTTTTTACTTCGAGATTTATAAAAATCATTTCTTTTGTGACGTGACTTTTCATGTCTTCCTTTATGTCTAGGTTGACTCTTTTTATCATCTCGACGTATATTCATTATAACAGTTTTTCTTGTCTTTTTGTTGGATTTCATGCCAACAATTTCAAAATCTATTGATTTATCTACTTTCGAAGCACTTATCACTCTTACTTTTACATGATCAGACATTTTGAACACTTTTCCCGTTCTTTGTCCAATATAACGAAGATTTTTTTCATCAAAGAAATAAAAATCATCAGTTAGATCACTAACATGAACTAAACCATCAATAGTATTATCAAGCTCGACAAAAAAACCAAAATTAGTAACTGAACTTATAATTCCCTCAAACTCTTCACCTATATGCTTTTCCATATATTCAGCAATTTTCATATCATCAACTTCGCGTTCGATATCAATAGCTTCACGTTCTCGATTAGAACTTTGAAGAGCAATTTCCGGCATTATTTCCTGATAATGTCTAATCGTTTGATCATCTATACGTTTTTCAAACAAATACTTTCTAATTAAACGATGCACGATTAAATCGGGATAACGTCTAATCGGTGAAGTAAAGTGGGTATAAAACTCATCGGCTAACCCAAAATGTCCTAAACACTGTTCATCGTAACGCGCTTTTTGCATACAGCGCAACAATAGAGTTGAAATAATCGTATGTTCCGGCGTTTCTTTACTTGCTTCAATAATACTGCTTAATTCATTAGGATAAATATTTTCTAACGATCCTTTGATCGTATATCCCATGATTTTAGCTATTGTACTAAATTGTTGCAGTTTTTTAGTTTTGGGCTGTTCATGAACTCGATAAATAAATGGCAGTTCTAACCATTTAAAATGTTCAGCAACGGTTTCATTTGCTAATAACATAAATTCTTCGATGATCCGATCACTAGCCCCGCGTTGTCTTAAAACCACATCCGTCGTTTCACCATTACTATTTACAACGACTTTAGCTTCTTTAACATCAAAATCAATAGCTCCACGGTTAGCTTTTTTCTCTTGTAAAATCAAAGCCAATTCCTGCATTAAGAAAAATAAATCTTTAACATGATCATATTGTAATTGTAATGCTTGATCACCATCTAATATCTTATTAACATTTGTATATGTCATTCTTTCCGTAGAATTAATTATTCCCGGCACGATTTCATGATCGACAACTTCACCACGATGATTAATTTCCATAAAACATGAAATTGTAAAACGATCAACATTAGGATTTAAAGAACAAATTCCATTTGAAAGCTTATGAGGTAACATCGGAATAACCCGATCAGCTAAATATATTGACGTTCCGCGGGCAAAAGCTTCCTTATCTAGCGCAGTCCCTTCTTCTACATAATAGGACACATCAGCAATATGGACTCCTAAATAATAATTGCCATTAGCTAATTTCTTTAATGAAATAGCATCATCTAAATCTTTAGCATCATCACCATCGATCGTTACGATCGTTTCATTACGAAGGTCGATACGATTACTTTTATCAATTTCATCTAAATTATCAGGAATTTTTTCTATTTGTTGATAAGTTGCTTTATTAAACTCTACAGGCGTATCATGTTCATAAACAATCGATAAAATATCAATTCCTGGATCATTTTTATGACCGATTATTTTTACAACATCACCTTTTAAAATCGGTTTATAAACTTTAATTTCAACTAATACTTTGTGTCCTAAAACAGCCCCATGTAAATGGGCATGATCAACAAAAATAGGTTTATCAAACTTAGGATCATCTACTTCTACATAATAATCCCGTTTACCTTTTTTTATTTCTCCAACCAATCTAGTCTGCCCTCGTTTAATGATGCGAATTACTTTACCTTCTGGTCTTTCAAGACTAGTATATTTATTAATTTCTACTAATACAGTATCTCTGTTAAAAGCATCTTTTAATGCATCTGGAGCAATAAAGATATCTTTTTCCTGATCATCAACAGCTACAAAGCCATAACCTTTTTTGTTGATTGTAAGTGTTCCTAGAACCATCCCAAATTGATTTGGTAAATAGTAATGATTGTATTTATTTCTTACTATTTTTCCCGCTTCTTCTAATTCATTCATTATTTTAACTAATTTAACAAAATTTTCACTAGAAAAACAATCTAATCTTTTAGCTAACAAATCAATCGATCGATCCATATAATCATCATCACTTAACAATGTTAAGATCTCATCTTCCATTGATTCACCTCCTTGAACAAAAATAAAAATAGGACCAATAGTCCTATTATTATGACATTCTAATAATAATGGCGATAATGAAGAATGCAATTGCTAGCCCTGTCGTAACTCTTGTCATTACCAAATCTGCCCCACGATCTTTTTGTTGAGCAAATAAGTTTGAACTTTGACCAGTTAAGGCATTAACAATTCCATCAGATTTACCACTCTGTAATAGACATAATATAATAAGTGCTATTGATATTATTACTAATAAGACATTTAAAATGGTGTCAAACATAATATACCTCCTAATTGATATTTTGATACATCGCTAAAACATAATAACATAATATTTTTAAAATTTCAATGATTTCGTCAATACTTTGACTAATAGTATTAAATTTTCAGCTCTAATATCTCAACTTCTAAATCATTATACATAGAAACAGCAATTTTATTAAATCCTAGAGCTTTCCAAAACGCCATTCCTTTTTCATTTTTCTTTATACAAGCCAACTGCACTAAACAACATCTAGTTCGATACTTATCAATAAAATGGTCAATAATCATTTTACCAAATTTCTTTCTTTGATAATCTTCATCAACTAAAAACAAACCAATCCAAAGACACTTATCATCATGTTTCATTGAAAAACGATATCCTAACTGAAAATCTATCAAAGCAATCATCTTCTCTTTAAAATACACTTTATAAATATAATGATCACTTTCATCAAACCCTTCAGGAAGTTTCATATCATTCAAAAGATAATCTCTAGTTGGACTAATATTCTCCAACAAATAATATTGCTTTTGCTTCAAATGAAACTGACACAATTCATCATCAAGCTTAAAAATCCGTTTATAATTAAGCATTATCGACTCCCACAACATAAAAACGATCATTATCTAAAACCAAAACAATATTTGCACTATTTGATAATCCTTCAACCTCACGATTAAATTCTAAAGAAATAAGTACATTATAATATTCATTATCTTCTAATCCTTCAATAACAACTTTAGATGGCGAAAAAGAAATAATCTCATAATCCTCTACTTCTAATTTCGGATATTCTTCTTTATACGTATAAAACGACTTCAACGCAAATGAATTAAACTCACTTTGTAATTTAGGATAAATATAATCCAATCCCCCGACCTGATTATCTTCTTTATCTTTTAAAGTAAAATAATCGACAGCAAAATACGACGCTACTAACTGACATTCATCATTTAAAAGTCTGCTTTGATAAGCTTTATCCAATCTTACATAAATATCATTTAATAACTCTCCAGAACCAGTTTTAAGATACGGTGTAACTCTTTGTTCTTTAACGATTGGTTTATTTTGATTTATATAAACATACGTTATACTACCACCTATAATCAATAACACACTGCTTATAATGACCACATGATCAATAACTGCTCTCTTTTTAGATCTTTTAGATCTATAACGTTCTAATATCTTGATTTTTGGCAAATGATCACTCTGTACAAAAATATTGATTATAGTAAGCAAAGGTTTATATTTACGACTTACCATATTCGTCATTTCTACAAATAATTCAAAAATAAGCATTAAAATAATAAACATAATCGTTCCTAAAGTCGGATCATATAAATATATGTATGATGTTAATGAAAATAAAAATGTTACCCCATAAAGTACAATTACACTTTTGCGATGCCCCAACTTTAATTTAAACATTAAATTATGATGTAAATGGGCTTTATCAGCCTCACTAAATTTTTTATGATGAACTTTTCTACGAACAATCGCAATTAAAGTATCCATGATTGGAACCATTAAGACAACTATTGGAGCTCCCAATGTAAAAAAAGTAGAAACATTATAACCAAATCCTAATAAAGATATAACAGAAATCATAAAACCAATATATAAAGCTCCACAATCGCCTAAAAAAATCTTAGCTGGATGAAAATTATAAAATAAAAATCCCATGATTGAACCCGCTAAAACTAATGAAAGTGATGCAATATCTGTTCTACCACTAGTTAACGATGTCATTGATATAGTAAATAAAACAATGATTGAGATTCCTGATGATAAACCATCAAGACCATCGATTAAATTGATGGCATTAGTTATCCCAACGATCCATAAAACTGTAATTGCCCCAGGAATTATTGGTATCCAATTATCAGGTACAAAATCAAATCCCTTTAAATAAATATTTCCATATCCAATTACAATTAAAGCAGCAATCAACTCCACTATTAATTTTGTTTTCGGAGACAAGTCATGAACATCATCCAAAAGCCCAACAAAAAAAACTAAAAATCCAGCAATCAAAATTGCATTTATTTGTGGATCTGTTTTTAAAAAAATAACTGCGCCTATTAAAGAACTAATATAAATTGCATAACCGCCAATTCGAGGAACTTCTACTTTATGAACAGTTCTTTTATTTTTATGTGCTACAATTCCTAATTTTTTTCCTACTTTAATAACTATAGGAATTAATAAAGCAGAAATAATCATTGTAACAACAAAAGACATTATTAAACTAGGATTCATTTTATCACTTCCTATCTCTTGTATATTATTAATTATTTTAACCTAAAATACAAGATAAATAAATCATTTGGCAGCAACGACGAGTAAATTTTTTAATTTAAGCAGTTTTAATGATAAATATCTTAAGTGTTTATGACTGCTATATTTTTTTCTGTTTTTTTGGGCAAAAAGACCCTGTGAATTTTTTACTGTTTTTTTGTCAAGCAAAATTGAAAATGTCTTAAAAAAAGTTAAACATTAGCACCGTTTTCACGATGCTTCTGTTTTGCAAGGAACCCAAGAAAATCATCATTTCTCCAAGGATGATCAAGAGGAGGAATATATTTTTTCTTTGGTTTCTTTTCCTTTGGAATAGTATCAAATTCCTTTGAATATTTTTCGTGTTCAGGAACTTCTTTCATAA
>NZ_JMLH01000098.1 GCF_000686665.1 Thomasclavelia saccharogumia DSM 17460
CAAGAATAAAAAAATTTCTGGTCCCGCAAAGACCAGAAAGATCATATGAACGTGCTATAAAACCCAAATCATGTCAACCGTTAAATTATAGAACGTCCTGACATGAATTATTATAACACGTTATTTTAGAATAACAATAAAATTTTTTGAGCTAGATGCTAGTTCTTTTTAAGTATATCTAAAATCCATATTTTTATATTTTTATTTATGAATAACAGAAAAGATGGCTGTTTTTACTTTAACAACCATCTTATCTTAATTCAATGATTTTTCATTTTCTCTTAACTTAATACCATTGGATTAGCTATTACTTTTTTATTATAGATTTGATGAAGATAACAAAATTGTAAGATTTGTCAATTAACTATAAACTGATTTTTTATAGTAGTATAATAAATAGAGGAGTTGGTAGAAATGAAAATTATGATTATTGAAGATGACCTGGCTTTAGCACATGAATTAGAATTATTGTGTATTAAATGGAATTTTGAAGCTAAATGTATTAAAGATTTTAAACATGTTGATAAAGCATGTTATCAATATCAGCCAGATTTAATTTTATTAGATATTAATTTACCATTTTATGATGGCTTTTACTGGTGTCAAAAGATTAGAAATAGTTCAGCTGTTCCAATTTTGTTTATCTCCAGTCGTGAACAAAATGCTGATAAAATCATGGCTTTATCGGCAGGTGGCGATGATTATATTGAAAAGCCATTTGATTTAGAATTGTTATTAGTAAAAATCAAAGCAATGTTACGACGGACTTATGAATATCGTTATTTAGAAAGAGAGTATCTTGACAAAGATACATATTATGATGTTATTAGCGGACGTTTTATTTATCAAAATCAAGGTTTAGACTTAACTAAATCAGAGGCTAAAATAATGAGTACTCTTATACAACAGCGTGGAAATTGGGTGACTAGAGAACAGTTGATGATGGTGTTATGGAATACAGATGAATTCATTACAGATGCAACGTTATCAGTTCATATTTCACGATTACGTAATAAATTAAATGAATTAACTAAAGGTAAAGATATTATTAAGACTAAAAAAGGAGTGGGTTATTATATTGATTAGATATTTAAAGGATCAAAAAAGGTTATTGCTCATAGGGATTATGTTACTATTGTTTATTAATATTTATTTTATTTATTTATGTGGAAGCCGTTTATATATCAATGATCTGATTTACCTTGATGTGATTTTAATTTTTATAAGTGGATGCTGGTTGATTTGGAACTATTTAAACTATCGACAGGTTTACAGAATGATGAAAATGAATGATTTTATTACTACTGATAAATTAGATAGATATTTATCAAATCAGGTGCTAGAAATAATAGAACAAAATAATAATTATTATCAATGTAATATTAATAACTTGAACATTCAAATGCAGGAACTGGTAGATTATATCTCACGCTGGTCGCATGAAGCTAAATTACCAATCGTAACTATGCGACTTATGAATGAGAGAACTAATGATTTGATTTTAAAAAAAGAAATGCGTTTAACTATAGAACGACTACAATTATTATTAAATACAATGTTGATGTCAAGTAAGCTGAGAAATCCAGAAAATGATATTAAGATTGAAAAAATTTTGTTATCGCAAGTTATAAAAGAAGCGATAAAGCATCATTCATATTTCTTGATCAATGATCATTTTACAATCGTTATAAATGTGAAAAATGAATATGTTTATAGTGATCGTAGATGGTTAACATATATGTTAGATCAGTTTATTACAAATTCAATAAAATATAGTCAAGATAATCCAAGTTTAATTTTTACAGTTGTACAAAATGATCGAGGTCTGTATTTAATGGTAGAAGATAATGGAATAGGTATTACTAAGGAAGATGCGCCATATATTTTTGATCGAGGTTTTACTGGTCATAATCTTCGTGATGGTGATTATCGTTCTACAGGAATGGGACTGTATTTTGTTAAAGAGATAGCTTTAAAGTTAGGAATTGAAGTAACACTTGATGAAACTTATACGCAAGGATGTCGATTTAAGTTGTGCTTTGTAGATAATGCGGATTATTTTTTGATAGATTACTAAAATGTTAGATTGATAAGACAATTGTAATGAAAACGATAGGATTTTAAATAATAAAATTGATAAACTTTAGTTGTAATCTAAGGAGGAATTAAAATGGTTAAAGTAGTAGAAATAAAAAATCTTGTTAAAAGCTACGGTGGTAAAGATTATCAGACTAAAGTTTTAAAAAATATTAATTTAGATATTTATGAAAATGATTTTATTGCGATTATGGGACCCTCAGGAGCAGGTAAATCAACATTATTAAATATGTTATCTACTTTAGATAAACCTACTCAAGGGCAAATTTTTATTGATGGTGAAGATATTACTAAAGTAAATAATAAACGTTTGTCAAAGATCAGACAGGAAAAAATAGGTTTTATTTTTCAAGATTATAATCTATTGGATAATATGACGTTGCAGGATAATATCGCTTTGCCATTAAGTTTAAACGGGATAAAAAGTGATGAGGTGATCGAAAGAACAAAGCAGATAGCAGCATTATTTAAATTGAGTAATCATCTAAAAAAGTATCCCTATCAGCTATCTGGGGGACAAAAGCAGCGGGGTGCAAGTGCTCGAGCATTGATTACTAAACCACGAATTATTTTTGCGGATGAACCAACTGGAGCATTAGATTCTAAATCAAGTAAAGATCTATTGGAATCACTTAAATATGCTAATGAAAATGAAAACGCTACTATTTTGATGGTAACACATGATGCTTTTAGTGCAAGTTATGCAAAACAAGTATATATGTTAAGTGATGGGCAAATTAAATGTCGTTTAAATCATAGTGGTTCACGGCAAAAATTCTATGATGAAATTTTAAGTTTACTAGTTTCGATGGGAAGTGAACAAATATGAGTTTGTTTAAATTAGCGTATTCAAATTTTAAGCGCAGTGTTAAGAACTATATTGCTTTGATCATTTCATTATCATTTGCCATTTTTATTTTTTTTAATTTTCAAAATATTGCTTTTTCTGATGCAATGAATGTTTTAAAAGAACGAAATAGCGAGTATATTTCAATTATTATTGAAGTAATTTCTATTGTACTTATAATTTTTGTTTTCTTTTTTATTTGGTATGCAACAAATGTTTTTTTATCACAACGAAAAAAAGATATTGGAATCTTTACATTTATGGGATTAGACAACGCTAATATAGCGAAGATGTATGTAATTGAAGTAAGTATGATTGGGGTTTTATCGCTATTGATTGGTCTTGGTAGTGGGATATTATTTTCAAAATTGTTTACGATGATTTTATTAAGAATATCAGATATTAGTGTTGATGTATCATTTACATTAAGTATTACTTCGATATTGATAACAGTATTGTTGTTTATGGGGATTTTTATTATCATGATTGTTAAAGGATATATTAATATTTTAAGAAGCAGTGTTTTGGAAATGTTATCAGCAGCCAAGCAAAATGAGTTAAAGGAAGAAAAAGGTATTATTTCTCTATTAAAAGTAATTGTAGGGTTGTTATTGCTTGTGGGTGGCTATTATTGTGCTTTACAAGTTGGAGATATGTCTTCATTTACTTATATTCTTTATGCAGTTGTTCTTGTTATTGTTGGTATTTATTTTCTATATAATGGAATAATTCCTTTCATAATCACAAAATTATCAAAAAACAAAAAATATTTATATCAAAAAGAACGTGTATTATGGATAAACAATCTAGCGTTTCGTTTAAAAAAGAATTATCGTACTTATGCAATGGTTACGATTTTAATGATTTGTTCAGTAACTGTTCTAGCAACGTCATTTGCTATGAAACAGCGCTATGATAATATCACACATTTTAGGAGCACATATTCTTATTCAATTATGTCAAGTAAACCATTAAACGAAGGTGAAATTACGAAAGGAATTAGTAAAACTAACGCTATCGACTATCATAACAATTTCAATTATTTAGCACTAAATAAAGATGCTGTTAAAACTAAATTTATTTATAATCAGTATGGTCTTGTTTCTTACAGTCAATTAAAACAAGCAGCAAAAGATGCTAAAATAAAATTTAATTTACCAGCATTAAAAGATGATGAAGTAATTAATTTAACAAGATTATATCTATTAGATATTTCTGATCCTGAAAATAACCCAACTATTGAAATTAATGAAGAAACATATCGAATTGTAGAAGAAGTATCTGAATCATATCTAGGTTTAATTCAAGAAAATATCAGCACATATGTAGTAAATGATGGTGTTTATGAAAGATTAAAAAGTGCTGGTCAAGAATACTACATGTATAATTATAAAATTACGGATCCTAATAATTATCAAGCTTCTATAAATTATTTAGAAAGTATAACTCAAGAGAGCTCAGATTATGTTGGATATTTAGCCAATGATCCTAATGGCGGGGATATTGCTTGGGTAAGAGTGATGTATTCGATCTGTATTTTCTTATTTTTAGTATTTATTTTAGCTAGTGGAAGTATTATTTTTATGAAGTTGAGTAATGAAGCATTTGGGGATAAAGAGCGTTATGCTATTTTGAAAAAAATAGGGATAAATGATCGAACATTAATCAAATCAATAAAAAATGAGATTCGTTTTGCTTACTATTGTCCCTTTGTTTTAATGACTGTGTCATCATATTTTTCAGTTCATGCACTTGCTAATGTGATGAAAACAAAATTATATATAATAAATATTATTAGTGCAGTTGTAATTTTGGTAATATTTTATCTTATTTATAAGATATCAGTTTTAACTTTTAAAAATAAAGTTATTAATGGGAACTAATTTAGTTCCCATTTTAATATTCTAAAAATTTAATTATGATGATAAATAATGTAAATATAAAACAAATTTTGATATAAATATTTTTACGCATATAATTTGCTCAAAGCTGTCTTATATTGTAGAATATCAATAAAATATAACGATGTTATATTTTAGGAGGTAAGGATGACAACACAAGAGAGAATCATTAATATTGCAACTCAAGAGTTTTTAAATAATGGATATCAGGCTGCCTCGTTAAGAAAGATAGCTAAAGCAGCTAGAGTAACAACTGGAGCAATGTATGGTTACTATAAAAATAAAGAAGCACTTTTTAATAGTATAGTTGAGGATGTTGGTAAAAAATTCAAAGATGATTATTTAGTTAAAGGAATAGATAAGACAGCTATTGATTACATTTATCAGAATTTTGAAATTTTTACTCTTATTATTTGTTGCAGTAAGCAGACAAAATATGAAAAATACTTAGATCATTTAGTTGATGATAAAGTGAAGCAGCTAAAAGGGCAGGGATTTGATGATAACTTAAGTCATATCATAAATCATTCATATTTGTTTGGAGTATTTGAGATCGTACGCCATCAAATGTCAAAAAAGCAGGCTGAAAAGTTTGTAAGTGAATTACAGGAATTTTATCAGGCTGGGTGGAATAAATTATTAGAAAGAAAGGAACATTAAGATGGAAATATTAATTGGAATTTTAATTCCGTTTATTGGGACGACAGCGGGAGCTGCTTGTGTCTATTTCATGAAAAATAAGCTTAATCTTTTGGTTCAAAAAATATTATTAGGTTTTGCATCTGGGGTGATGGTCGCAGCTTCTGTTTGGTCATTATTGATTCCCGCAATGGATATGTCAGAAAACATGGGAAAATTGGCTTTTGTTCCTGCGACAGTTGGTTTTTTACTGGGAATAATATTTTTGTTGTTATTAGATCGAAACATTCCGCATATGCATTTGGATAATGAAAAGGAAGGGCGAGAAAGCCAATTAAAAAAATCTACAATGCTGGTATTAGCAGTAACTATGCATAATATTCCTGAAGGAATGGCGGTTGGTGTCATTTTTGCTGGAGTGGTATCTAATAGTTATGGAGTGACTAGTGCAGGAGCTTTAGCTTTAGCGATTGGAATTGCGATTCAAAACTTTCCTGAAGGAGCAATCATATCAATGCCGTTAAAAAGTTCGGGATTATCTAAAACAAAATCATTTATTTATGGGATGCTTTCAGGAATAGTAGAACCAATTGGTGCTGGAATTACCATATTAATGGCATCATTTGTCATGCCGGTTTTACCTTATCTTTTAGCTTTTGCAGCTGGAGCAATGGTTTATGTTGTAGTTGAGGAATTGATTCCTGAAGCTTCACAGGGACGACATAGTAATATTGCAACTATTGGTTTTGCGATTGGCTTTGTAGTAATGATGATCTTAGATGTGGCCTTAGGATAATCTTTACATAAATTTAATTGCTAAAGTATAGTTTGTTTTTCTTTATATAAGTAAAATGGAAGTACAGAGGTGATTAAAGTGAAAAAATTATTAGGGGTTGCAACAAGTTTAGCAATCAGTGTAATCAACGTTAGAAGTTTATTGGCCTATAATGGTAGTGAAAATACTAATTTATCAGGAGGAAAAGTTTTATTATTTATCCCGATAATGTTAGGAATTGTTTATCTTGCTAATAAAAGTGAGGTAAAATAATTAATCCGATATTTTAAATATATGATAATTTTGATATTTAATAATTTTTTAACAAATTAGTGATATTATTTAATTTGTAAAATATGTATAATAAATATAAGGATAAACATATATTTAATAAGGAGGCAGTTGTAATGAATAAAGTTGCTTTAGTTGCGATAAGCTTATTTGTGATTGTTGAAATTTTGATTGGAGATTGCGTTATTCGAGGGATTCCATTATGGTTGATAGCACTAATTTTATTTAGTTTTATTTGGATGGGAATAATTTGTGTGAAGGATAAAGTTCAAATTAAAGATTCATATTAAAAAGGTCTTATGATTCCAATGTCGTTAATCTAACGATAATATAAAACAGAAATTTTTGAGTCAATTAAAATTTCTGTTTTTTTTTATAACGAAAAAATTGCAATATGGAGAATACTATTCTAAAATCATTATTTGACGTATATAGTGAGCGACAGTTGACGCAGCGGATCGAGGACGAAGCAATTGCAGATTTCATAAAAACAGATGAAGAATATATGTGTATCAGCAGATTTCAAAACTGAAGGTGGTACGAAGATAACCTGTACTGCTTTTACATATCTGTTGATATGCAAATTATTTTGACTCAAAAAACTACTGTTTATGCATTCGTAAATTAGTTAAAATTAAATATAACTAATTTAATTTGATAATATTTTATTCAAATTATTTTATGCCGAGAAAACTTATTTATAGTGGATATTCCTAAGTTATACTTTTTCATAAGCAAAATCTTCTTGATTTTGCTTGGTTTTAACGGTTCTTAGGAATTTGGCTCCACTGTAAATAAGGAAATTGGAATAAATTAATTTGATTGTTTGTGCCATTATATTTTGCTATTTTTTACTAATTAGCTCATATCTTTTACTTCTGTTATCCAATTTAATTTGCCAAAAATTTGTTA
>NZ_JMLH01000099.1 GCF_000686665.1 Thomasclavelia saccharogumia DSM 17460
TTTTTTCATGAATCATATTTTTTCCTCCTCATTATCTTTTACAATCTAAAAAGGAGAATTACTTTAAAAAACTTAAATTTTATGATTGATTTTTAACAAAATATTTTTTCAATAAATAACATTTGTTATTTATTAATATCTAATATGCATCCTGCCTCAGTTATTTCTTTCATCAATGATTCTGGTAATAACGTATTAGTAATAATAAAATTGATTGCATTCCAATTCAAAGCTCTGTATGAACTTGTCTTTAAAAACTTGCTATCATCGACAACTAAACAAACACTTGCGCTTCTAGATGCCACTTTTTTCTTTATCGTGGCATCTTCATATTCTTCAACATATATACCATCTTCTTTTATTGCCGCAGCACCAATAAAAGCAATATCAAAATATATATTATCCAGCATTTCTAATGCCTGACTTCCATACATATAACGATTATAATTATTATATTTTCCACCAATCATATGAGCATTACAATAATTAGCTAATTTTTCAATGTTATCGAGTGAATGACTATAAGCTTCTATTTTATTAGGAACCATTTCACACATTTCTTCAATCGTTGTTGAAACATCAAAAAAACAAACTTTATGACCATTAAGATATTTAATTGCTCTAATAGCAAGTTCCTTTTTTATTTCTTTATTCTTAACTTGTCGATTATGATAATTATCAATTGGACTATGTAATGAAGTTAAAGTTATTCCACCATGCGTTCGCGTTGCCAATCCTTCATTAACTAATTTGATAATATCTCTTCTTGCAGTATCTCTAGAAATATTAAATTTATTCATAATATCTTGATTTGTTAAAGTTTTTTCTTTTTTCAATAATTCCAATATCTGATAAACTCTTTCTTCTTGATACATTATAGATCTATTCCTTATCAATTAAATTTTCTAAAGCATAAACTATTCCATCTTGATCATTAGATTTGGTATGTCTAGCAATTTGGTTTAAAACCCCTTGTGGTGCATTAGCCATAACAAAACCACGCCCTGTAGCTAGAAGCATGTCAATATCATTATAATTATCTCCAAATGAAACTGTCTTTGTAATATCGATATTAAGCTTTTCACACAATATATTTATGGCATTAGCTTTTGAAATACTTTTATCCATAATCTCTAAATAAGTCTCTTTTGATTTATAAACAGATAAGAAATCATATTTCTTTAATAGTGCCTGTTCAACTAAATCAACAGTATTTTTATCACCCATACATAAAATCTTATGAACAATATCGATTTTAGTAAAATCTAATTTCTCTGGAGTGATTCCTGTTATATCAGCTTCTTGTTTGACCCAAGGATTTTTTAAATCCTTACTCATCCAATGATCATTACTGCAAATATTAACACTAATTTGATAATTTTTTTCAATAAATTCATAAATTTGTTTGGCATTCTCTACAGATATTCCTCTTGAATATAAGATCTCATTATCTTTGTTGATTACTAGTCCACCACTATAACTGATTATCGGGATATGAATATCTAACTGATTCATTACTGTCTTTATCCCACTTGGAGTTCGTGCTGAAACCAGAACAAAAGGTATCCCCTGATTCACTAACTCATGAACTTTCATTTTCATCCTATTTGTAATTTCATGCTGAGAATTTAACAAAGTCCCATCAATATCACTAAACACACATTGATATTGCATTTTTCCACCTCCTAACCACTATTATACTTAAAAATAATTATAATTCAATAAAAACGCTTAAATACACTTAAAAACACTTAAAGAAAAAAGCATCTTTGATGCTTTAATCTTTTTTCATATAATCTCTCATCGCTTTAATACTCTCATCTGAAATAACGTGTTCAATTAAACATGCATCTTTATCAGCAATTTTTTCATCAATATGCAAAACTTCTATAAACAGTTGTTTAATCGTCTGATGCTTGCTGCAAATAAATTTTGCAGCCTTCTTACCTTTTGCTGTTAACTTGATATCTGCATATTTTTCATAATCAACATAACCATCTTTGGCCAATACAAGAACTGCATTATTAACACTAGGTTTAGAAACTCCCAGCTGCTTAGCAATATCACTTACACGAGCTTTTTTTCCATCTAAAGATAATTCATAAATTAATTCCAAATAGTTTTGCATAGCAATCGTCATCTCTTCCATCCATAATCACCTCATTTGTTTAATCATACCACATAATTTTAAAGTGAACAAACACAAATGCCCATATGCTATGAAATTAATTACATAATAATAAATGAGGTGAAATAATGGAATATATCCTATCTTTAAGTCCTTTTATTATTGTATTGATCGTCGCAACGTTTAACTGGTTAATGACATTTTTAGGCGCATCATTAGTATTATTTGTTAAAAGTGCCAGTAAAAAATTAGTTTGTATAGCCTTGGGCAGTTCAGCTGGAATTATGATTGCAGCATCATTTTTTTCTCTTATTTTACCAGCAAAAGAACAACTTGAAAGCACTGGTAAATTAAATTTATTGATCATACCGATCGGTTTTATTTGTGGTGTTAGTTTATTAATGTTAATTGATAAACTACTTCCCCATGAACATATGATGTCTCATGTTCAAGAAGGAATCAACCCTGCTCATTATTCTAAAAATAAATTATTGATGTTAGCAATGACGTTGCATAATATTCCTGAAGGTTTAGCAGTAGGTGTAGCATTTGCAGGATGTCAAAACGAAAATTATTTAGCAGCTTTGATTTTAGCAATCGGTATCGGTATTCAAAATTTTCCCGAAGGAACAGCAATATCTTTACCGATGCATCAATGTGGAAAAAGCCGTTTTAAAGCAATGATGTATGGCCAGTTTTCAGCACTTGTTGAAGTACCGGCAGCACTTCTAGGATATGCTTTTGCGACACTGATAAACGGTATCTTACCATTTGCTTTGTGTTTTGCTGCTGGAGCGATGATGTTTGTTTGTATTGAAGAATTAATTCCTGAAGCAAATGCAACAGAAGGAATTGACTTAGGGACAATTAGTTTTATGGTTGGTTTTGTCATTATGATGTCGCTTGATATCTTACTTTCTTAATGTTTTTAATTTTATCGCTTATTGACAAATCGATAATGATAACGTATCATAATAGTAACAATTTATTAAACAAAGACAGTGAAGTGAAATAGTAAATATAACTTAGATATCAGAGACATTGTGGATGGTGCAAACAATGCGTTAAGGTATATTGAATTCATCACGGAGTCGGATACTGATATGTAGGTAATCATCGGTTGCTAACCGTTATCGTAGTCAAGTTTTATACTTATTGAGATTATTAGTGCAAACTAATGATGAATTTGGGGTGGTACCACGACTCTGTCGTCCTCTTTAGAGGACTTTTTTGTTTAATAATAAAAAATATGGAGGGATTATTTATGAAAAAACTATTAAAAGGTTTATTAGCTTTTGCCATTGTTCTTGTTATTACGGGATGTGGTACTGGTAGCCAAGACAGTGGAGAAGCAAAAGATTTATCTGAGGTTAAAGTTGGAGTTATTCAATTAATGCAGCATGATGCACTTGATGCTTCATACAAAGGATTTAAAGATGAATTAGTTAAAGCTGGTGTAAGTGCTGATAATATTGATTATCAAATTGCAGGGGATCAATCTAACTGTACTACTGTTGCCGATAAATTAGTTAATGGTGATAATGACTTGATTTATGCAATTGCTACACCTGCACTTCAAGCTGTAGCTGCAGCAACGACTGAAATTCCAATCGTTGGATGTGCTGTAACTGATTATGAAAGCACTAAACTTGTTAAAAGTAATGATAAACCAGGAGGAAATGTTACTGGAGCTAGTGACTTAACACCTGTAAAAGATCAATTTGATTTAATGGAAAAAATGCTGCCTGATGCCAAAAAAGTAGCTATCATGTATTGTGGTAGTGAAGATAATTCTATTTTCCAAGGAAATCTAGCTGTTGAAGCAGCAAAAGAAAAAGGATACGAATATAAAGTTTATAAAGTGTCTGACTCTAACGAAATCCAAGCTGTTGCTAGTCAAATCGTCAATGATAAAAATGATGTAGTTTATATTCCTACTGATAATCTTCTTGCAACTTATATGAGCAGTGTTGAAGCAATCACTTCCCCTGCTAAGATTCCTTGCATCGTAGGAGAAGAAGGTATGGTAAAATCTGGCGGATTTGCAACTTATGGAATCAATTATGAAAATCTAGGTCGTGAAGCTGGTAAACAAGCAGTTGCAATTCTAAAAGGTGAAAAAACTGCTGCTGATACTCCAATAGCTCAATTAAAAGCTGAAGATTGTACTTTATGTATTAATTTAAAAGTAGCAGAAACATGTGGTTTTACAATTAATAAAGATGATTATCCTGATGCTACATTTATTGAAGAATAGGAGTTAAAAAATGGGATTATTTTATACTTATTTAGGTGCCGTTGATTTAGGCTTGATCTGGGGATTTTTAGCACTAGGAGTATATATTACTTTTCGTTTACTAGATATTGCAGACTTAACAGTTGATGGCAGCTTTGCTACTGGTGGAGCAGTATGTGCTGTTTGTGTTTTAAACAACATGCATCCATTATTAGCTATTTTAATCGCAATTATTGCTGGTTTTATTGCTGGAGCAATTACAGGGATTTTACATACTAAATGTAAGATTCCTGCCATTCTAGCTGGTATTTTAACACAGATTGGTCTTTATTCAATTAATTTAAGAATTATGGGTGGACGTGCTAATCTCCCCCTAACTACTGCAAATACTTTATTTGCTGATTTATCAGCAGCTTTAGATATTAATAAATATTATATTACTCTTATCGTAGCATTGATATTTGTAATTATTTTTATCGCTATACTTTATTGGTTTTTTGGCACTGAAATGGGTTCTTCAATCAGAGCTACTGGTAACAATGAACAAATGGCCAGATCATTAGGAATCAATACTGATACAATGAAACTATTAGGCTTAATGATCAGTAATGGTTTAGTCGGATTATCTGGAGGGTTATATGCATTATATGGTCAAGCTACTGATGTACGTGTTGGTACTGGAGCTATCGTAATTGCCTTAGCATCGATCGTTATTGGTGAAGTTGTTATTCCTGCAAAAAAAGGTGGTTTTGCAATCAGATTAGTATCAATTATCATTGGTTCTATTATTTATCGTATCATTGTAGCTTTAGTATTACAATTAGGATTGAATACGGATGATTTAAAATTATTAACAGCAATTATTGTTGGTATTGCTTTAACGATTCCAATCATGCTTTCCAAACGCAAACAAGTTGCAATGTATAAAAAATTAACAAAGGAGATTGATGATAATGCTTAAATTAAAACAAGTAAGTAAAACATTTAATCTTGGAACTGTTAATGAAAAAAAGGTTCTTCACGAAATCAATCTAGAATTAGATAAAGGTGATTTTGTTACTATCATTGGTGGAAATGGTGCCGGTAAATCAACTCTATTAAATATGATTTCTGGATTATATCCTTTAGATTGCGGAACTATTACATTAGACGGTGAAAATATTTCTTTACAGCCTGAACATCAAAGAGCCAAAAAAATCGGGCGCTTATTCCAAGATCCTATGTTAGGAACAGCTGGGGATATGCAGATTTTAGAAAATCTAGCTCTTGCAAATCGCCGAGGCAAACCGCGCGGTTTAGCTTGGGGAGTTACGAAAGAAGAAAAAGAACAATATCGTGAACTTGTTAAATCATTGAATCTAGGTTTAGAAGATCGTTTAACAACAAAAATGGGCTTATTATCTGGTGGTCAAAGACAAGCAATCACATTATTGATGGCTACTTTGCAAAAACCAAAATTACTTTTATTAGATGAACATACTGCTGCTTTAGATCCTGCAACATCAGCAAAAGTTTTGAAATTAACAAACGAAATTATTACCAAACAAAATCTAACAGCTATGATGGTTACTCATAATATGCGCGATGCTATTGATGTTGGTAACCGATTAATTATGATGTATAACGGACAAATAATTTATGATGTAAAAGGTGCTGAAAAGAAAAAACTAACAGTTGAAGACCTGCTTCATAAATTTGAAAAAGCTAGTGGTGAAGAATTTGCTAATGATCGAATGTTACTAGGATAGAACTGTTTTTTTACAGTTCTATTTTTTTATTACAAGTAATTTATCCTTTTCTAAAATACAATAAAAAACATCTTCAATATGATCGATATGCTGTTTTTTTAACTCTTTTTTTAACCAATTGAGATCTCGATTTAGTAACTTTAAATTATCTTCATCAACAATTCCATCACAAATCAAAGCATCAGGTAATTCGACACAACACTCATCTTTAGGAATTATGGATAATGAACCATTTGTCTCTAGTAAAGCAAATTCCACTTTAGAAATACTATCAATATCATTTACTCTTAAATGATGTGAAAGATCGTCTACAGTATAACGCTGTTCTTTCATCTTTTCTTGGTTTAATTTTCCCTTAAAAATAATATATGTTGGCCTCCCTTCAAAAATATCTCGAAGTTTTTTTGATTTCAATGTAACCATAGAAACTAGGCGATCAACTACGATTAATGTAACAGTTGCTATTACGCCATGAAAAAAAGTAAAATCCTCATTACCAACCGTATCAGTCATAATTTCTGCAATAATTAAAAATACAACAAAATCAAAAACATTTAATTGACTAAATTCTTTTTTTCCAAAAATTCTAAGTAAAACACTTAAATAAATATATATACAAAGACTTATCATAAATACTTCGAAGATACTCATATTTCACCGATCCTTAAATATAATATTATTAAGATAACAAGGAGGAAATATGAAATCATATTTAAAAATATATTTAAAATTTGCATTATTCATCCTAACCACCTTTATGATCACTAGTCTTATCTTAGCCGGTATTATTAGTTTTATTCATTTATCTAATTTTATTTATCACACAATCATCAATCTTATTGCAGGAATTATTATGGTTATCTGGGGTTTCATGATTGTTAAAACATTTTCTAAAAATGCTATTTACCATAGTTTATTATGTGGTTTAATTTTTGCGCTTTTAGCTCTTATGATCAATATTAATGATATAAACATTGTTAATATCATCTCTAGACCATTTGTTTTAATTGCCACAGTTGTTATTTTATCTTTATATAAAAAAAAATTAAATGATTAAAAAACACTTACAATTTGATTAATTACTAATACTTAAATTCTCATTAAAAATCTTCAAAATATCAAAATTACACTAATAGTAATAAAATTATATTTTTCTAATTTTTCATTTTTAAAAATATTAAATAAAAACATGTTTTTTTAAAGTAATTCTCCTTTTTAGATTGTAAAAGATAATGAGGAGGAAAAAATATGATTCATGAAAAAAATATTATCCAAAATAATGTCAGCT
>NZ_JMLH01000100.1 GCF_000686665.1 Thomasclavelia saccharogumia DSM 17460
TTTATTGGATTCATCCTAATCAACTCCACAATAGAATACCTCTTCATTTGGGGAGGGGGCCACTATGCCTATTTTACCACTAAACAACTTAAGAATAACAGTATTTATTTAAAATATTTTGATTATTGATACCAAAACAGTCATTCTTGGAGAAAAAAGCCATCATAAGAATTACATACGTTTTAGTACAATGAAACTTAATTCAAATTTTTATTATGGATTACTTACTATTCAGTATTTTGGATATAATTAGAAATCCTTTTTTTGTTTCCAAAAAAATTTGTTTAAGTTTATAACTTATTATATCTAGCTATTGATTTAGCAGTTAATACTAATCCAACTGAAGAATACTGTTTTATTAATAAAAAAAATAACATAATAATTCTTTCAATAGTACCAATCATTCTCCCGGATTTTATTGTATTCTCTGTATTACTATTTTCTTTATCAATAGGTTTGTATGATTGCATTATATTAACTATAAATATATTTGCTGGTTTATGTACAAGAAGCATCTGAATAATTAAAACCATAATTGATTGAATAGAAATTCCAATGATATTTAATATATCTAAAACCATTACATTATACTTATAATTCTTACCTGACTTTACCATAAAATAAGAAACTATCATTAATATAGCTATATGAATAACTTGATCAATTATAAAAATATTTTTTTATGTTCTCTAATAAATTTATTTTTCTTTAAGATATACTTTAATGCGTCTACTAAAAAATGAGAGAATATGATTATCCATAAATATATATTTTCAAAATTTGTACATATTAATTTAACTATAATTAAAGTTACTAATCCATAAATGATACTATGTATGACTAGATATTTAAAGTTTTTATCTTTTTTTCTTGCCATAGATTCAGACTGAAAATAAAAATCAGACAAGATATGGGCAATCAAAAATATAATCAGTATTTCTCTATAACTTGTTATCATACTTAACCTCACTTAATATTTTATTAACAGAATCAAAAGCATCTTTATATGTATAAAAATGTGTTTTAGATAAAATTTGTTGAATGTTTGATTGTGTAACATTAAAGTAATGTGCTGTTTCAGTTTGGTTTTTCTTTTCAAATAAAACATAATTTACAACTTCTCTTTGCTTTTTTGTCCAATCTTTTTCTATACAGTACATTAATTTTAAAATAGAATTTAGTGATAATTCTTGTAAATTATTATCCCCATCTATTTTAATTTGAATATCACCGTATGTACTCTCATTTTTCTTTTCTAATACTTTAAGTTGTTCAATACTATCTCTTGCTTTATAATATCCTGGTCCATCTGTGCCAATAGATATTGCTGAATTAATATCAGTAGTAATAGCTCCGATTCCAATGCCAAATCTTATTTTTATAGGATATGATTCTTTTTTTATATATTGAATTATGTCCATAACATTTTCTCCAGAATGTAACAATCCTTGAAACTCATCACCTAGTGTAATTGTAAAATTAGAAGATATTGAATCAGAATATATTTTATTAATTTCATTTAATATATTATTTAATTTGTTTTGAAACTCTCTGCGTTCTTCAATATTTTTTGAATTTTTAATATCACCTATAATCGCAATATATGGATCAAATTTAAAAAAGAAGAAAAACATTTATCACACCTCCTAATATTTAACTATAGTATAATATAATTTTACTTTACTTTCAATAATTATAAGCTATATAACTAATATTTATATTTTATAAGCTATTTTACTAATGAATAAAAATTATAATCTTTTTTCTTCATTATTTGTAAATGCAAACAAAAAAGAAATACTCAAACTTCTCACAAAGTCTAAATACTTCTCTAATCTTCTCACAACAATTATTACTAACGTTTTGTTAATTCATAATTATGATACAATCAATACTTTTTGATGTTTTTGCATCTTACTAGCTTATTTACCAAACCATCTCAAATCAACTCTATTCAACTGTTATATACATGAAACAGATAATACAAATGCATTTCTATTAATAGCATAATTATTTTCTGTATTGCATATAATACAAGATACACCAACTTCATATTGACTCTTTTTTAATTGATTAAAACTTTTAATATGACTTTCATTGAACATACTACCTTTTTTTATTTCTATACAATGAAGTTTTAGATTTTCAACAATGATAAGATCAATTTCATTTTGATTATTATCCCTATAATAATATCCTGGTAATTCTAATCCATTATTTTCATATGATTTCTTTATTTCATTCATAACATATGTCTCCATGAACGCCCCAGCCAAATTACTAATTAACAAATTTTCTGAATCATAAACTTTTGATAAATAAGCTGCTAATCCTGTATCACTAAAATATAATTTTGGAGCTTTAACAATTCTTTTTGATAATTTATACTCGCTATATGGTTGCAATAAATATATAATTCCTCTCATTTCCAAAATTGAAATCCAATCCTTTACTGTTTTAACATCAACACCTACATTTCTGGCAATTTGTGAATAATTGACTTGTTGACTTGTTAATGTTGCAATATGTTGTAAAAAATTATGAAACCTCAACTTATCTTTAAGATTTATAAGTTCATTAATATCCCTATCTAAATATGTGTTAACATAGTCTCTATAAAATCGTCTAGTTGGCAATTTTGGATTTTTTAATAATTCTAGATAAAATCCTCTAACTATTATTTTAAACAATTCATTGACATTTATAGGATTTATTTCTTTTTGTAATAATTCTAAAGATGGTAATCTTTCTCAACTATTTCACTATAGCTTAAAGGATTCATGAATAAAATAGTTGCTCTTCCAGCTAAAGACTGTGTAACACCTCGCATTAATGAAAAAGTCTGGGATCCGGTTAATACAAACATTCCATTGGCACTTCCTTCTTCAAGTCTTTTTTTATTAACAATTGATTCTATAACTTCCATTAGTATAGGAGCATATTGAATTTCATCAATAATCAAAGGATAGCCATATCTTTGAATAAAAATATTGAATCTTTTATAGCTTGTTCTCTCATCTCTATATCATCTAATGATACATAATGAAAACCATGTGTTTTTACCAAATTTTATGCTTCTGTTGATTTACCCACTTGTCTTGGTCCTGTAATAATAACAACAGGATAATGCTTTAATGATTCTTCAATTTTATTAAAAATCGTCCTTTTAAACATAGCACCCTCCTTTAATACATTTTTAGACTACAACTCCAAATCTGTATAAATATTACAACATATTTATCAATATTATTATAGTTTTATTTTCATTTTAAATACAAAAAAGATCCAAGATAATCTTGAATCTTCTTTCGTATTTGTTTTGATTAACGTTTTGTTAATCTCTAATTGTGATAAAATCAATATTTTTTGATGTTTTTGTATCTTACTAGCTTATTTATCAAACAATTTTAAATCAATTCAATACAACTGTTATATACAAGAAACAGATAATACAAATATATTTCTATTAATAGCATAATTATTTTCTGTATTACAAACTATACATGAAACGCCCATCTTATATTGGCTATGTTCTAACTGTTGAAAACTTTTGACATGCTTTTTATCAAACATACTTCCTTTTTTTATTTCAATGCAATGAACAGTTAAATTTTCTATCATGACAAGATCTATTTCATTTTGATGATTATCACGATAATAATAACCATCAAACTTCAAACCATTATTTTCATATGACTTTTTGATTTCATTCATAACATAAGTTTCCATAAATGCTCCTGCTAAATTACTAATAACAAGATATTCTGGATTATCTACTCTTGCTAAATGGGCAGCTAAACCAGTATCACAAAAATATAGCTTTGGTGATTTGACAATCCTTTTTGACAACTTATATTCACTATAAGGTTGTAGCAAATAAATAATACCACTTGCTTCTAATATTGAAATCCAGGACTTTACAGTTTTAGAATCTATACCTACATTTCTTGCAATATCTAGGTAATTGACTTGTTGGCTAGTCAATGTGGCTATATGTTGTAAGAAATTATGAAATAACAGTTTATCTTTAATATTAATCAGTTCAGATACATCTCTATCAATATAGGTGTTCACATAATTTTCATAGTATTCAAATGTATCACTCTCTTTATCTTTATACAACTCAGGATAAAATCCTCTAACAATTAACTTATATAATTCATTAACATTAATTGGCTGAAATTCTTTATTTAACATCTCAATACAAGGCAAAAAAGGTTTTTCTTCCTTTTCCACAATTTCACTATAACTTAAAGGCATCATTTTTAAAATACTTGCTCTACCAGCAAGAGATTGTGTAACTCCTTTCATCATTGAAAACGTTTGAGATCCCGTTAAAACAAACATGCCATTTGCATTATCTTCTTCTAATCTTTTTTTATTAACAATACTTTCTATAACTTCCATCAGTATAGGAGCATACTGAATCTCATCAATAATAAGTGGTATACCGTTTTGTTGAATAAAAAACTCCGGATCTTCTAAAGCTTGCTTTCTATTAGAAATTTTATCCAAGGATACATAATGGAATCCTAATTCCTTTGTTAATTTAAATGCTTCTGTAGATTTCCCGACTTGGCGTGGTCCAGTTATAATGACAACAGGATAATGCTTTAAAGAATTTTTTATACGATTAAAAATAGTTCTCTTATACATAAAAAAGCCTCCTTTTGTACAAATTTGGAATTAATATCTGAATTTGTACCAATTATACCATATTTATCATTATTATTATAGTTTTATTTTCATTTTAAATACAAAAAAAGACCCAAGATAATCTTGAATCTTCCTTCGTATTTGTTTTTGATTAACGTTTTGTTAAAACCAATTTGTTAACTTATAACTCAAATTTATTGATTTTTTCAACACTTTTTTCAATGAGATTTTTGATTTGCTGCCTTATTGCTACCATATCCAGCACATTTCAAAACTTCTCACATCAACAAATCCTAAAGAAATCTGTTATATTCAATTAACTAAAAACTGCTAAAAATTAATTGATATCAGATTTCAATACCTTCCAGTACCCTCTTGTACCACCAACTCTTTTAATATATTGATTTATTTGTAATTTTTGAGTAATTCGCTTGACAGTTGCAATTGGAATTCCAGATATATTAGATATCTTTTTCTGAGATATTTTTTCATCATTCATAATTATACTCAGAACTTTTTGTTCTTTTTTTGTTAATAATTCATTTTGATTAATATCATAATTGGTATCAACCTCAAAATTTAAATTAGGCATAATTACTCGGAATTGTGTTCTATCAGAATAAAAAGATGGCTTCTTTTTATCTGTATAATTTTCTTCTAATTTATATCCTTCTACAATTTTACTCAATCCACTTCCTTGTCTTTCCATCAATCCTAATCGATTAAAAATATCAGCTATAACAGGATTTCTTCTCTCAGATGAAACATATCGTATATCTAAATTTTGAATCACACTACCATTGACCATGCCACCAGGAGAATATATTTCCATTCTATCATCGAATATATCAATGTGTACTTCACTTCCAACAACCATATAATCACGATGAATTAATGCATTTACAAGAGCTTCAGATGCACTTTGAAATACATATTCTGGCATTTCAATACGTGAAAATGGTGTCTTTTTCCACATTATTCTTGTGTTTCTTCTAATAAACGATTCTCAATCACGCAATAGTGAAATTATTCCACCTGTATATTCATCACTATCTAATGCATCAATTAATCCTCCAGCTCTTGTCAACCCATTCCATCTTGTACAAAATAATCTATTTTGATATAATGGCGTTTCATCTGCCAACAATGCACCAGCATTTGTAAGATTTCCATGATGATCAACAATTCCAAATGATTTAAATAATTTATCATCAAAACTATTGCCTGTCCATTGTTTATAACGTTCTCTCAATTTAGAAAAAGAATAATCTTCAAATTTATAATCTGTTGATAACGAATCATAAGAACTATTCTTTCCTCTTAAAACTAATCTTTTTAATTCTATTGAATGAGCAATAACACTTTCATTTCCAATACGGATATATGCTTCCATAACACCATCACCACTATAATAGTATGGTGTTTCATCACCATTAAATACTTCTAATAGTAATATATGTGAGCCTTCAATTTGTTCAATATGCATATTAATTTGTGGTATGGGATCGATTCTTTCTTTTATCTTTTGACTAATAAACTCTAAATCTTCTTTCACATTATCTAATCCAATAATTTTATCATCATCAGTAATACCAAAAATCAATACTCCTCCATCAGTATTAGCAAACGCACTTACACTTTTCAGCCAACTTTTTACCTTTCTTTTTTCTACTGCTTGTTTCTTATCATACTCTGTTGATTCTCCAACAAATTTACTTAAAATCAAATCTATCAGCTCCTTTTGTATATTATACCCTTTATTTTTAAAGAAAAAAAGAATCATTGAAGATAAGTCAGCAACGACGAGTAAATTTTTTAATTTAAGCAGTTTTAATGATAAATATCTTAAGTGTTTATGACTGCTATATTTTTTTCTATTTTTTTGGGCAAAAAGACCCTGTGAATTTTTTACTGTTTTTTTTTACTTTTCAAGGTCCTCATGGTACAATATCTATAGAGATATTCTACTTAGATGTAAAGGTTGCGCTATTTCCCTTACATCACTTGCACTTAGGGCTTGTGTCCTAAGTGCTTCTTTTATTCTTAGCGCCATTTTATGTATCGTTTCAAATATCCCCTTGTTCCTTTCGTGCTGCTCCATTAACTGCATGATCATATGGGTCATCAACAACAGTATAAAATGTCCCTTTACTGCATTTTCATCATAACTGTAGATATGTCCCAAATTATACCCTTTGTTTTTTAAGTCATTGAATCCCTTGTTCTCTATCTTCCATCTCTTTCTTCCTGTTTTGATCATTTTTTCTATACTGTTTTCATTGATTTTAAAATTCGTTGCGTACCAGAATGTCTTTCCTTTTGTCCTGAGTCTTATCATATTAATTTTCATTTCTTTAAATTCAACTCCATTATAATAGTCATAGACCTTTTCCCCTTTGACTACACTATTCAAATCAT
>NZ_JMLH01000101.1 GCF_000686665.1 Thomasclavelia saccharogumia DSM 17460
CTACTGTTTATGCATTCGTAAATTAGTTAAAATTAAATATAACTAATTTAATTTGATAATATTTTATTCAAATTATTTTATGCCGAGAAAACTTATTTATAGTGGATATTCCTAAGTTATACTTTTTCATAAGCAAAATCTTCTTGATTTTGCTTGGTTTTAACGGTTCTTAGGAATTTGGCTCCACTGTAAATAAGGAAATTAGAATAAATTAATTTGATTGTTTGTGCCATTATATTTTGCTATTTTTTACTAATTAGCTCATATCTTTTACTTCTGTTATCCAATTTAATTTGCCAAAAATTTGTTAAAATAAAATGCTAATCAACAATCTCTGTACCTCCTTTACACTTTCACCATATTGTCAGCCGATAAGATATAATTTGTAAATCCTCTTGTACCACTTACTATAGACTATCTATTTTTATTGATTTTAAGGTAAATATAAGAAAAGAGATTTCAAAAATGATTAGACAATTATTTTTGAAATCTCTTATTTTTAATTATTCTTTACTAAGAAAAAACTATAAATTACAAATAAAGGTGGTCTACATTTCATTTTGAAATATATTAACTCCATCAACAATCATTTTTTCTGTTAAAACAGCCATTTCATGTGGAGTTTTTTGTTTATAGTGGAAAAACCACATTTCACAAATACCAATAAATCCAAATGAAATAAATTGAAAATAAAAATTATATAGTTCATCATTTTGTGCTTGATGAATTTCTCTTAGATTATCATAAATATATTTTTTGACTAATTTTTTAAGTTTCGATAAAAAAGATATATCTCCATTATTGCCAAACAAAGCCATCATCAAATCTCTGTTTTCATAAATATAAGAGAAAAAAGGATCTAAAATATCTAAAGGCTTAGTAATTGTTATTGAACTTAAAGTTTGATTAAGATCATCAATGATTTTTTGTTCTAGTTTTTCTATCATATCATAAATATCTTTATAGTATAAATAAAAAGTTCCTCTGTTTAAATCACATAAATCAGTTAATTCTTTAACAGATATTTGATTAATTGGTTTCTGCTTTAAAAGACCTATCAAATGATTTATCAGTAATTTTTTTGTTCTTCTTACACTTCTGTTTTCACTTTTTTGTTTCATTATCATTCCTTCTCAACATAATTTTAAAAAGTGTTGATTTTTATACATTTCATATAATATTGTATATTGAAAAATCAACAGCTGTTAATATAATAATATATGTTGATAAATCAACACTCGTTAATTTTATTTTAGTTAATAAAATAACTTTTGTCAATGGTAGGAAGGATGAAAACTTTTAAATCTTATATGAAAAAGGAAGGAGAAAAAATGGATAAATTTGTTGATCAATTATTAAAACATAGAAAAACAGTTATTGCATTTTATGTAATTGCAGCAATTATATGTACATTTTTATCATCGTTTGTTTCTGTTAATTATACTATGGCAGATTATCTACCAGATGAATCAGCATCAACCATCGCTATTAATACTATGAATGATGAATATGATGCAGCTATACCAAATGCTCATGTTATGATAGAAGATGTTACTATTCCAGAAGCTTTACAGTTAAAAGAAAAACTTTCTCAAGTTGATGGTATTGAAGATGTCACTTGGCTTGATGATTCTGTAGATATAACTCAACCACTGGAAACAATTGATACAGATGTTTTAGAAACATACTATAAAGATGATTATGCTAATTTTACAGTAACAATTAATGAAGATAAAGTGATTTCTGCAAGGCATGATATTGAAAAAATAACAGATAAAAATATTTCTATGTCAGGTGATGCTATTAGCACTGCTATAGCAACTGAAGATACTGAAACAGAAATCACAAAAATTGCTATTATCGCTATTGTTATTATTTTTGCTATTTTATTTTTAACAACGACATCATGGGCAGAACCAGTTATTTTTATGATAACAATCGGAATTGCTGTTTTAATTAATCGAGGAACAAATCTTATTTTTGGAGAAATTAGTTTTGTTTCAAATGCGGCTGGAAGTATTTTACAGTTAGCAGTTTCTATGGACTATTCAATTTTTTTAATGAATCGTTTTAATGACTATAGAAAAAATGGTAAAGATATATTTGAAGCTATGAAAGAAGCTGTTATTAAATCATTCAGTTCTATTAGTGCTTCAGCCTTAACAACTGTTATTGGTTTTTTAGCCCTTGTATTAATGAGATTTAAGATTGGTGTAGATTTAGGTTTGGTTATGGCTAAAGCTGTTATGATTTCTATTATTGCAGTCTTTACATTATTACCTGCTATTATTGTTTCGTCTTATCGTATTATAGATAAACTTGAACATAGACCTTTTACACCATCATTTCGTAGTTTTTCAAAATTAGTTATGAAAATCAAAAAGCCAATGATTGTTATATTTATTATTTTGATTATACCAGGATATATACTACAAACACAAAATAGTTTTTATTATGGCTCTAGTCACATTTATGGTGAGGGAACAGCCTACTATAACGATACAGAAAAAATAAAAGATATTTTTGGAGAATCTAATTCTATGGCTTTAATGGTTCCTTTAAACAATACAGCAAAACAAGAACAACTTTCAAAAGAACTAAAGAGTTTGCCTTATGTTTCAGATGTTATTTCATATGTTGATTTAGCAGGTGCATCTGTACCAAAAGAATATTTAGAGAAAGATGATCTTTCACAATTAGATAGTGATAATCATACACGATTTGTTTTAACTGTAGAAACTCCTAGTGAGGGAGATAAAGCTTTCCAAGCAGTTGAAGAAATACGAGATATAGCACATCAATATTATGGTGATGATTATAAATTAGCTGGAGATACAGTATCAACATATGATATGCGTGATGTGACAACAGCCGATATGAATAAAGTGAATACAGTCGCTATAGTTGCTGTTTTCTTAGTTATACTACTAACAACAAGATCAGTTTTTACACCACTTGTTTTGGTATTAGTTATCGAAGGTGCTATTTGGGTGAATTTAGCAGTTCCTGCTTGCACGAATGAACCATTGTTTTATATAGCTTATCTTATTATTAGTTCTGTTCAATTAGGAGCTACAGTAGATTATGCAATATGTTTATCAGATAGATATATAGAAACAAGGAAAACAAAAAACAGAAAAGATGCTTTGGATCATACTATTCGTTATACAACATTATCTATACTTACAAGTGGATCTATCTTAACTCTTTGTGGATTTATTTTAGGTAAAATATCAACACATGGTATCTTAGCAGAAATTGGCGTTTTGTTATTTAGAGGAACTTTATGTAGTTTGATATTTGTTTTATTTGTTTTACCTGGATTGTTATATGTTTTAGATAAACCGATATTAAAGTTTAGATTTGCAAAAGATAGAAAGGAAGTTTTTAATGATGAAGAAAAATAGAAAAGTTATCATTTCATTGATAAGTCTTTCATTATGTATGGAAGCATTATGCTTATTACCTGTTCATGCATTAGAAGATTCAACAGAAAAAGAAGAAGTTGTTTATGCCAATTTAAAACACAATGGTTCTTTAGATCAATGTTATGTTGTTAATATTATGTATCCAGAAAATGATACAATTGTTGATTATGGAAATTATTCTTCTATTAAAAATTTGACAACAGAAGATAAACTTGATTTTCAAAATGATAAAATAAAAGGAACAACATCAGAAAATGAATTATATTATCAAGGTTATTTAAAAAATACAGAAATACCTTGGGATATTGATATTTCTTACTATTTAAATGATAAAGAAATATCAGCAAAAAAACTAGCAGGTGCTAGTGGTCAATTAAAAATAAAAATGAATATTCAAGAAAACAAAAAGAGCAAAGATGAATTTTTTGATAACTATGCTTTACAAGCAAGCGTAACATTGGATACAAATCTATGTCGAAACATCACTGCTAAAGATGCAACGATAGCTAATGTAGGTTCTGATAAGCAATTGACTTATACAATATTGCCTGGAAAATCAAAAGATATAGAAATAACAGCAGATGTTGTTGACTTTAGTATGGATAGTATAGCAATTAATGGAGTTAGATTAAATCTAGGTATTGATACTGATGGTATTGATACTCAAACTTTAGATGAACAAATCAATGAAATACAAACAGCTGTTCAAGAACTTAATGATGGCTCTCAAGAACTTAATGATGGAACTGCTAAACTAACAACGGGTGCAAGCAATCTTCAAAACGGAATAGCAAAAATTCAAAAAGGTTTAAAAGAATTAGAAAGTCAAAATTCATCACTAACAAATGGTTCAAGTGAAGTCAAAGCAGCATTAAAACAAATTAATTCATCTTTAGAAAAAGTCAATATGAATGCTGAAGATTTAAAAAAGTTATCACAATCATCATCAGCAATAAGTCAAGGAATAGATGATTTGGTTAATGGATTAGAGAAAATAGATACAACAATAGATCAATATTCTAAAGGAGTAGGATCATTGTCTGATGTACAAAAAAGTACAAATCAAATGATAGAAGTTCTCACAAAACAATTACAAAATCCAAATTTAGATGAACAAACAAAACAATTATATCAACAAACTATTCAATTGTTAAAAGCTGGAGTGACAAGTGAACAAGTCTTACAGGGAATACAATCTCAATTATCAGATGATGGAGAGCTTATGAAAGGAGCAAAAACTTTACAAAAGCAATATCAATTATTTGATGCTGAAATTCAAAAACTTGTCACAAGTTTACAATCATTATCTTCAAATGTATCAACCTTAAAACAAGGTGTTTCATTACTATTAGAAAACTATAGTGCTTTAGATACTGGTATTCAAAATTATACAGGTGGTGTATCTCAAATCTTAGAAGGATATGCTCAAATATATAATGGTTCTATAAATTTAGTAGATGGAACAAAGACTTTGTATAATGGTACTCAATCTATGGTGGATGGTACAGAAGAATTTAAAAATGAAACTGATAATATGGATCAAAAAGTTAATGATTCTATTGATGATATGATTGATGATTTTACAGCAAGTGATTATGAAACAGTTTCATTTGTTTCTGAAAATAATAAAAATGTCAATAGTGTACAATTTGTTTTAAAAACACCTTCTATTGAACAAAAAGAAAATACTAAACAAGAAGAAACAGTAGAAGCAGACAATAATGAATCGTTATTAGATAAAATTCTTGATTTCTTCGGATTTGGTGATGATTAAAATGAAATGGGGCTGTAATGAAATGAGTGATTTATAATCACTTTGAAGCATTACAGCTCCATTTTATTCTTTTTTTATTGCCTTTTTTAAGGTGACATATAAATCTAGAGCCTCTCCCTTCCTCCTTTCTAAACAGAAAAGAAAAAATAAAAATATTTATTCTTAAAATCTATTTTTTAAAAATTTAAACATAGATTCGTTACCCTTAAGATAGATCGCATAGTAAGTTGCGCTAGCCTCTTTATCTTTTACAGGTATAACAACACGATTTTTTTCTTCATTTTCTCTTGCAATCGTTAAATTACTTTTAAAAATGGGAAGTGCTGATGCCCGAGTTATTTCATCAAAAACACTTGCATCTTCTTGAATAAGCAAATGTGATTGCGGAATCATTTTTAAGCATATTTCCTTCCAATATCCAATATTTGATAACAATAATACGCTTTCCCCATTAATATCATCGAATGTAATTTCTTTAAATAATGCAAATGGATGAGCAGGTGGAATGGAAAGATATAAATGTTCATCAAACAATTGAACACAATAGCAATTCTCATCATTAATTGGATGAGTAAGTACAATGATAGAAAATTCCGAATTTTTCAATCCATTAATAAGTACATCTTCATTGGAATCAAGTGTATCATTGATATTCATATTAGGATATATTTCTTTAAATATATCTTTTAATTCCCATATAGGTGCTGGAGCAGAAGAGCCTATATGAATCGTATGCTTGCTATATTCATATGATTGCAGGGTTTGTATCATTTTTTCTCTTTGATCTAATGTTTTTTGAGCTAATTCAACAGCAAGCCAGCCATTATCATTTAAAGTAATCTTATTTTTCTTTCTACTAAATAGCTGCATGCCTAAATCTTTTTCTAATCGTTGTATAGATTTTGTGAGTCCCGGCTGAGAAATGGATAATGTTTCAGCAGCTTTAGACAATGTTTTCATTTTTGCCACCATAACTAATTGTTCTAATTGATAAAATTCAATCATAATCTCATCCCTTTCAGTATTCCTTCCAATTATAGCACAATAAAATATAAATATTGTACTTTTTTTATTACTTAACTTAAAATAAAAATCGAAAGGAGGAAATAATGCAATATAAATTATTAAGCAATGGTATCAATATTCCAACCTTAGGTTATGGAACTTTACATATTTCACCCGCTGTTACAGAAAAATGTGTACTTGATGCTTTGCATGTGGGATATCGATTAATTGATACTGCTGCAGTTTATGGCAATGAAAAAGAAATTGGTCAAGCTATAAAAAAATCTAAAATTCCTAGAGAAGAACTTTTTATCACTTCAAAAGTATGGGTTCAAGATGCTGGTTACG
>NZ_JMLH01000102.1 GCF_000686665.1 Thomasclavelia saccharogumia DSM 17460
TGCATTGCATTTTCATTATTCATTACTGTATTTGCTGCTTCTAGGGCTTCTTTAAATGCTGTCCATGAAGCTGATGTATAGTCTTTTTCAACGTAACTGTTTGCTTCATTGATCAAGGCTTCTAATTCGCCCTTATCACCTTTTACAAATTCCAGCATCTGCATTACTTTTGATAAACGTGTAAATGAAGCATTGACTGTTTCCTGACTGACACTGTCATCATTTAAAACCATATTTGCTTCTTGTAACGCTGCTTTAAATTCATCAACGACAATAGGAACAACATTAGCTAACTGTTCTTCAGTTACGTTATTTGCCATTTCTACAGCTATTGATAATGCTAATTTATCAGTAGTTATAATTTCTTTTTCTACTAAGTTATCTTTTGCAAGCTGTAATTTTTCAATAGCACTATCAATATCGTTTTGATTAACAGCATTTTCTAAAACTGTTCTAGCTTCTTGGCGTATTTCAACAAGTTCTAACCAGCTTTCTTCAGTATAATCATTTTCTTGTAATTGATCACAAATATCTAATAACTGTTGTAACTTAGAAAAATCTAAATCGACAGCTGATTTAATTGTATAAATAAATTCTTGATCACGAATATCTTTTACAACAATTTTATCGTTTCGAGTAACTATATCATTACTATTTTTTATAATTCCTTCATTAGTTTGAATTTCTACTGTACAATTTCCTTTTGGCTGCAGCATAGCTATAAGCTTAGCGACACTAATTGAAGTATCATCAAGTTTAACTGTTGCACTACTTTCATCAACAATATTTCCCCCAAGTCGCCAACCAAATACTTTTATTTCCTTTACAACAGCTGGAATATATGCTAGCTGTAAGCTAGAACCATTTACTGTTAAATTCATATCTTTAATTTGTGATGTTTTTCCTTCAACCCAATGCTCGCTATGATCCTGAATCGTATTATCATTATTAACTAGATCATAACCACCAGCTATTCCTACTGGATTCAAGGCATGTAATTCATATTGATAAGAGCGTTTTGAAGCTGAATTAAACCAGTCAATCGTAACTCCAGTAAGATAGAACCAATCATTTGTATCTGCTTTTTCAGTAAGGTCTATATGAGCTGTTGCTGGATAATAGCTTTGAGTTCGAGCTGCATTCATCACTCCACTCCATCTTGTATCGATATTACCATCATTGATATTAGTAACAACAAAGCCTTTAGCCACATCTTCATTAGCGACGATCTTACCATCTACCTCTTCTTCGGTAACTAATGCCTGTACCGGCTGATTTTGAGATATCGGAGTAGTACTATGATCAGCAAATGATAAAGTATAGGTATCTTTAATTTCTTGATTTAAACTTTCAATAATTAAAGAAACACCTTCATAAATAACATCTTGATCATCTAACTCATTATTACCATCAACAACACTTATTTTTGCATTTCCATCAATTTCTAATTGATTCAATAATTCTGCTACCGTAGTTCCAATACTTAAACCACTAATAATATGATTACTTTCATCAACATTATATACTGCTGAATTTATTTGATAACCTTCTATTTCCATCTCCCAAACACTCGGAGCATGATATGCATAACTTGTGCTTTTACCATCAATTTCTAATAGAACATATCGTCCCTTAGCATTTAAATCTTCTATTACATGATTTTCTTTTTTCTCAATATTATCACTACCATCAACAATTAAATATTTTTCATCAATTGTTTCTTGCTGTAAAACTTCTAAGTTATCTGAAGCATAGATTTTATATGTATAATAACGATTTACATTATTTTCATTATGTGGAGTCGTTCCCCCATAGAAAGTTAAATCTATATGATTCAAATGATAATCAGCCCCTAAATCAATGCATACTTTAGCAGGATAAATTGCTTTATCATGAGCAGCATTCATCGCACCGCTCCATCTTGTATCAAGTTTGCCATCATTAATATAATGAGCAGGTGCATAATTCTTACCATGAACAAGATCATTTTCGCCTTCTAAAACATCTTCATTAGGTTTAGTTACACCATCACTATCTACGCCTTCAAAAGCAATTACTTTTTTATTTTGTGAAACTGGCGTAGTATCTAAACCGCTCTTTTCTAGAGCATAAATAATTTCTTCATCTCCTGTGCTAATAACAACTTTCATCTTAGCATCAAGTTCACCGCTACTAACAGTATTACCATCTTGATCAATGATCGAAATCTTATCAAAGTTTCCATCAACTATTAGATTTCCTAATAAATCTTCAACATTATCACCTGACCAGCCTTTTATTTTAGCATTGGCATTATCAATGCGATAGATATCACTCTTTAACATAAAACCATGTACTTCAACTTCACGAATATACATTGAGGCTACTGAATTAGTTGCCGAAAGTCCTTCAATTTTTACATATCGAGCTAGTTGTGGTTCAAAATTACGATTAGACCAGCTCATTCCACTGCTTTGATCACTACTCTTAGTTGAATCAATAACTTTAGTCCAATTTACATTATCCTGGCTTAAATAAACCGAATATGTAAATGTACGATGACTGGTGTCATGATCCCACCATAATACATTAGTATCATAAACATAATAAGTATTTTGTAAATCAATAATTGCATTTTGTGGTGACTGTGTAGATAAAGCTATTCCTGAATTCCATGCCGTATCTGTTTTACCATCAACCATATTTTCTTTTGGTTCGCCACTTTTTTCATTTTCTACGATTACTGGCTTATTTCGTGATATCGGCTGAACGATTACTCTATACCAAACCGCATGTTCTTGATCTTCACTGATTGCTTTGATCCACATATCATAACTAATCAATATATCATCATCTAATAAAGTACTCTTATCACTATCATAAACTTCAACACTAGTACCATTTGATAAAGTTACATTTGCTTTAAAGTCTTGTACTTTAGTTCCCGCCGGAATTCCTGAAACAGTACTATTTTCATCATTTACATATGCAAAATTATATAGATTTGAAGAGATTGAAACTGTATCATATAATTTTCGATTCCATGTTGTTTCATCAATATATGTTTTACCGTCTTTTCTACCAATTGCAACAATATGATTTTCACCTGATTGTAAAGTTATATCCCACATAAATTTATGCTGTTCAACTTCACTTGCTGTTACAATACCCTGAGAAACACCATTTACGATCAATTCAACTTCATCCATATTAGCATATACTTTTGCTGAAATAACATCCTGATAACGATTTTCAAATCTTTTACTTGTAATATGTAAAGTTGGATCTTTTGACCAGGTAGCCCGATAAAAATAATATACATCTTTTTTCAAAGTACGGTCATATGAAACCATTCCTTTGTTATTAATTCCTTTTCTACCAGCTTCACTGCGACTATCAGAACCAAACTCAAACATATTCCATACAAAAGTTCCCCACAACCATGGCCGCTCTTCTATTGCCTGATAGTAGATTTCGTGCCACTGTGCTTGGAATTCTTCAGTTTGATAAGCATCAAAGCTAGTTCCTACTCGATATCCAGGATTTTCTTCATGATATTCAACATTACTTCCAACCCCGTATTCACTCATTCCAATTTTTCCATTTACATTAACGGTAATTGTTTCGCCGGTACTTTCATCGGTAACATCAATAGTATCATGACTCTGAGCATATTCTTTTACTTGATCAAGCCAAGTTCCAAAATAACGTACATCCTGTGATTCGTATAAACCAAAATATTTATTCCATGCACTAACATCAGACTGCCAGCTTAAAGCAGCGCTTTGACTTTGTGCCGTTGCTACAGTAACTAAACGTGAATCATCTAATTCATGAGATAATTCATATAGATCACGTAAAAGCGTATTTATCCTTCCGCCATTATTTGGCCATTGTTCATTATGAATTCCCCATACAACGATCGATGGATGAGAGATATTTTGTTTTATTAATTCCTCTAAATTATTTTTTGTACTTTCAGTAAAATGTTCACTTGCTGTCATGCTATTAACTAACGGAATTTCTGCCCATGCACAGATACCGTATATATCAGCTAATTCATAAGCATATTCATCATGTTGATAATGAGCCAAACGCAAAGCATTAGCACCAATATCTGCAATCATTGCCATATCTTCTTCCTGGTCTTTTTTACTAACTGCATATCCTTTATCCATGCGGTCTTGATGCTTATTTACACCACGTAATGGATATGATTCACCATTTAAGAAAAATCCTTCATTTTCATCAACATAATAAAATCTAAAACCAATTTTTTTATACACAACATCTTTGATATCATTATTTTCATCGTATAAGAACACTTTTACATTATATAAATATGGATCTTTAACCCCATTCCATAAATGAGGATCATCTACGATGATTTGTTCATTTACATTTTGGATTTCGCCAGTACCATTAATTTCAATTTTTTCATTTCGAGAAACTTCATCCCAATTTGCATCATACACAACTGTTTGCATATATGCCTTTTCCTCGTTATTAACAGCAACTCTAGCGTCAATATTAATTTTACCACCAGCACCAAAAACATCTGCAACTGTAGAATCTTTAGTTACATTATCAATTACAGCCTGATTAATTAAAACCCCTTCACTTCCATGATCTAATAAATCAAAATGACTATCATCAACAGCAATAATATTAACATCACGGTATAAACCACCAAATACTGTAAAATCTCCTGACAAAGGCATTAATGAATTAACTCGGTTATCTACACATAACGCTATTTGAGTTAAACCATCTTTTTTTACATAATCAGTAATATCAAATCTAAAATTAGAATATCCACCTTCATGCTGACCAAGATATTTTCCGTCTACATATACGTCAGTAATCTTACAAGCACCCTGTACTTCTAAAAATACATTTTTATTTTCATAAGTATTACTTGTAAAATCTACATCAGTGATATACCATCCTTTACCTTTAACATAATCATTATTACCATCAGCACCATCTTCACTGTTCCAGCAATGTGGTACTTGTACATGTTCCCAATTATTATCAATAGCAGGAACCGTTTGACTGTCAGGTACTTTTTCCATATCTTTTTCTAATTTAAACCGCCAGTCATTGTCATTAATATTTACTTCTGTATGAGCAGTTTGTTTATATACTGGCTCAATTACTTGAACATTAAATTGTCCATTTTCTATTTTACCGTCTTTTTTTGCAGTTACTTCTATTGTCGTAGTTCCAACTTTTTTAGCTTGTATAACTATTGCATTTTCTTCTAAAGATACCTCAGCTATTGATGAGTCTTTAGAATCAACCAATAATTCTACGCCTTCTTCTGGATATGTAGTTACAAATACATGGGTCTTTGTATCTACTTCCAAACTTTTTACATCCCGTAATCCTTGAATTGAAAGATCACTAATAACTGTACTTTCCAATTCTTTTCCCTGAACTGATAATGGTGTTATGACGGAAAATAACATTGTCATTACCAGCAACACAGAAAATAGCTTTTTCATAAAAATCCTCACTTTCTTTAATATTCTTTCCCCACATAGAGTTTTAATTATATTTAAAAAAGACATCATAGAAAGCTGATATCTTAATTAAGATATAATTGTAAAACTTCTCTATAGCTAAATGATAAAGCGCTTACATAAATTTGTCAACGATTATTAAAGCAATAATTTAATGTCCAAATAAAAATAAAACTTTAATGAAATAAAGTTTCTAGGTTAATTCTTTTTCAAATATCTTTTTACTAATTATAAAAGTAACTACAAGAATTGCAAAAAAATATCAAAAGGGTTTTTTAGAGTCATAATTACAATAAATAATCCTACCAGAAGTCCAAAGATCTAAAAAATGATTTTATCAAAATATCATTTTCTTTAATCAACAGAATTTGATTAATCAAATTCTGTTGTGGTGTTATTACTGAAATCAGATTTCAATACATCTTATGTTGTTATTAAACCAAACTAGCACGTAATTTTGGAGAACAGTATACCTAATTCCAATACATCTTATGTTGTTATTAAACTGCTGATAATACTAACGATGCATATCACTATGCAACATTTCAATACATCTAATGTTGTTATTAAACTTCCTGTAACGTATATATTAAGTGATGTTTTTAGATTTCAATACATCTAATGTTGTTATTAAACCTAC
>NZ_JMLH01000103.1 GCF_000686665.1 Thomasclavelia saccharogumia DSM 17460
TCAAAAAGATTGTCATAATTAATGAAATCAAGAAAACGAGCGATACCGTCCATATAATTGATAATAGTTTTATCGGCAAGGTTTTTTAAATCGAGAGCGATCCTAACATCATTAAGGATAGGAAATTGTTTGATTTTGTCATTTATAGATTTAGTATTCATAATTAATCAGTCCTTTCTGTTATAAAATGACAACTAAATTATAAATAAAAAAAGCCATCATAAGAAAGATGGCAAACAAAAAAATATAGAAAACATAAAGAAAGAATTGAGCTAACGCGTAGCGTTTTAGTACAATTAATATAAAAAGAGTTAATACAGAAAATAAAATAAAACCAGTAACAATAACTTGGTAAACTAAATAATAATCAGATTTAAATAATTACTATCGTTTTAAAATAGATAAGCAAAATCTTTGGACTTTGTACCCCTTAAAAACTATAATGATACATTTTAATGTTATTGTTAAATAATCTTGTTGGTAAAAAGATATTACCCCAAAATATTATTAAAGTAATTCTATTTAATAAGTACTTAAATAACTCTTTACAATAACTTATACAAATCATTTGATATTTCCACTAATTTTTTAAACATATTAAATTTTATTTTTCTCACAAATCACCCCTTTTAACAGTGCTCAAATTATGAGCACTTTTTTAATTCAAAACTTTTCTATTATCTATAGTTTTTAATAATATTCATGATCTTAAAATTATATTCTTTTTTTAAACTTTGTAATTTTTTTAGAATTATTTTTGATCTTTCACCCGTTTTCTTTTAGATTAACTGTCTATACTAAATGCGAGGTGAAAAAATGGAAATAATTAAGGAAAATAAAAAATTAATTTATCGACTTCTTTTAGCAACATCCATCATGGCTGGTTTTTGTCTAATACTATACAAACCTTTTATATATCTCTTAAATAATCCCGAACATTTAAAAGTACAATTAGATCAATTTGGTAACTGGGGCAAATTATTTCTAATTTTAATTATGGCAGTGCAAGTTGTATTTGTCTTTTTACCAGGTGAAATTATTGAAGTAGCTTCAGGCTTTTGTTATGGTGAAATTCAAGGTCTAATAATCTGCTTACTAGGGGCAATGATTGGAACAGTTATAATATACTGGTTCGTTGGAAAATACGGCATTAGATTTATCAATAAATTTTTCAATCAAGAAAAGCTTCATGAAATATCATTTTTAAAAGATAAAAAAAATTTAGAACTCATTCTTTTTGTTATTTTTTTTATCCCTGGTACACCAAAAGATATCCTTACATATTTTGCACCTCTTACAAGAATTAAATTATCCAGCTTTTTGTTAATTACTACTGTAGCAAGAATTCCTTCAATTGTAACAAGTACTATTGGCGGTCATGGCTTATCAGAGCAAAAGTATCCTTTTACTATTGCGGTATTTGTGATTACTGGTATCATATCAATCATTGGTTTGTTTGTTTATAAATGGTATATAAATAAACAGCAAAAAAATCTTTAGAAAATCTTTTGATTTCATTTCTGTTATTCTTAAATGTAGTAGCTTATAATAGTTATGAAAGAAGGTAGAAATATGAATCAAGATAATATTTTAATTGTAGAAGATGAAATAGAAATTGCTAAAGCAATCGAAATATATTTAAAATCTCAAGGATATCATGTATACATTGCTAATAATGGCAAAGCTGGTTTAGAAATAATAGAACAGCATGATATCCATTTAGCAATCGTTGATGTAATGATGCCTATCATGAATGGCATCGAAATGGCATTAAAAGTTCGTGAAAAATACGACTTTCCAATTATTTTCTTATCTGCTAAGTCAGAAGATATTGATAAAATTACTGGTTTGAATATTGGTGGTGACGACTATGTAACAAAACCATTTGTACCAATGGAACTTTTAGCTCGAGTATCTTCTCAACTTAGAAGATACCATAAATATTTAAATATGTTAGATAAAAAACAAGATAAAAGTAATAAATATGTAGTTGGTGGATTAGAACTCGATCTAGATACTAAAGAAGTAACTGTTGATGGTAAAATAATTAAAGTTACTCCAATCGAATTAAAAATTCTTGAATTATTAATGAAAAAACCTGGTCGTGTTTTTTCAAGCGAACAAATATATGAAAATGTCTGGCAGGAAGCTGCCATTAATACTGAAACAGTTATGGTTCATATTAGAAATTTACGTGAAAAGATTGAAATCAACCCAAGTAATCCACAATATTTAAAAGTAGTTTGGGGTGTCGGTTATAAAATTGAAAAACAGTAGGTGATATAATGAATACAAAAAAAATAATCTTTTCAGTTCTAGCAATCTTAATTTTATTAACTAGTAGTATTGGTATTTATTTTAGCTATGATCTTATTGAAACTAATAGTCTAAAAACTATTGATTTTTCTAAAAATCAAATTCTTTATGATATTTTAGATACTATCTATCCTGTTAGTTTTCAATTAGATAATATTGGGAAAACGGAAGGAATTCCTAAATATATTACAGCAAATAATGAAGCTAGTGATGAATTTTATCAAAACAGTATTTTATATAATCGAGAAATTATGTCTGATAAAAAAAATATAAAATATTATGCAGAAGGTAACAATAATTCTTTAAGCAACACCAATGACGATATTAAAAATATTTTTGATAATAATTCTTTAAAAGAAAAATATCAATGGTATTTAAAAATTAATTTTGATGAAAATGGACAATTCAGCTATGATTCATTGGGTTGTTCAACATCAGCAAATCAAAACTATGAGTTGATTTGGAATAACTATAAACAAACATATTTTCAATATTTAGACGAATATGATGAAAATGCTGTTCTCCACAATCCTACAAACTTTACAATATATCTTGCCGTGCCTTATAAGCTTAGTAGTAGTTCAATCGATACAATTTCTTGGTATGCAGCAGAAAATTCGTTGGCTACTAATATTGAAAATATTATTCCTATTGCAATGATTGCTATTATTGTAATAAGTTTATTTATTCTTTTTTATCCTTATGAAATAGTTAAAGAAATAAATCTATTTGCTTCTTTAGCTAAAATTAAATTAGAAATTTTATTTTGCATTTTAAGTGTTGCATTTGCTGGTATTATTACTGTTATTTATGCTTTAATTATTGATACTTTAAATGGTTACTATATTTCAAAATTATCTTCTATAGGTTTTGGTAAATATAGCGAAATCGTTCTTAGTGCCATGAACATCGGAACCTGGCTGATCTTCTTGTTTCTTTGTATGTTTACTATCTATTATATAAAATCAATTTTTAAAGAGGGAATAATGTCATTTTTAAAAAATAACACTCTTTGTTGCTGGATAATTAAAACATCAAAAAAAGCATTCAATAAAATTATTAATTTTGATTTTAATGATAATACAAATAGAGTTATTTTAAAAATAGTTATTATAAATGGTTTGGTTATCTCTATTATTTGCTGTTTCTTTGCTTTTGGTATATTTTTAACCATAATTTATTCCATAATCTTATTTATTATTTTAAAAAATAAGTTTGAAGCAATTAAACATGATTATCAAATATTATTAAATTCTGTACAGCGATTATCTAATGGTGACTTTGATGTTGAAATCAATCAAGATCTTAATTTATTTAATTCTTTAAAAACTGAATTTACTAATATAAAAGATGGTTTTGAAAAAGCAGTTAATGAGGAAGTAAAATCACAAAAAATGAAAACTGAATTAATTTCTAATGTTTCCCATGACTTAAAAACACCTTTAACATCAATTATTACTTATATCGATCTATTAAAAGAAGAAAATCTTAGCAGTGATAAAAGAAATGAATATATTAATACTCTTGATCGTAATGCTTTTAGACTAAAAAATTTGATTGATGATTTATTTGAAATTAGTAAAGCTAATAGTGGCAATATACAATTGAATATTGTTAACGTTGATATCATTGCGTTGATTCAACAAACAAAATTTGAACTTACAGACAATTTCATTGGAAAAAACCTAACATTCAAAACTACTTATCCTAAAGAAAAAATTATTTTGCAACTAGATAGCCAAAAAACTTATCGTATTTTTGAAAATCTACTTATTAATATTAGTAAATACGCTCTTGAAAATACTCGTGTTTATATAGAAGTGATTGATCAAAATGATAAAGTAGAAATCATTTTTAAAAATATTTCTGCTAATGAAATTAAAATAAATGCTAATGAATTAGTAGGTCGCTTCATTCAAGGAGATGCATCGAGAAATACTAGTGGTAGTGGTTTAGGTTTAGCAATTGTAAAAAGCTTTACTGAATTACAAAATGGTATTTTCAAAGTTGAAATTGACGGTGATTTATTTAAAGCAATAGTTATCTTTAAAAAATAATTATTTAAAAAACTACCATTTTGATAGTTTTTAATCTTTTTGCAATAAACCTACTCCTAATGGATGAGGTCCTGTATGTACTCCAATTGTTGCACCGATTTGCCGAATCAAAATCTCTTCATTAAATGATGGACATATTCCTTTTAATGCCTCAATAAATTTTTCTCTAAATTCAACAGCTTCTTCTTTGTCATAACCAAACCCAACACAAAAACGATACTTTTTCACATCAAGCATATTATCTTTAAAGTAATCAATAATTTGTTCTATTATTTTTTGAATCGATTTTTTACGTCCACGCGTTAATCCATTATTAAATATTTCTCCTTCTTTAAGCAAGATCAACGGTTTAATTCCCAATGCTCCTGCTGCAATTCCTGATAATTTTCCAACTCGGCCCCCATGTACTAAATAATCCATTCCTCCAATCGTAAAAAATATTCTTCCTGTTTCCTTAATTGTATTCACATATTTAACAGTTTCTTCAAATGAAGCACCATTATCTTTCTTTGCTACAGCTGCTTCAACAAGCATTCCTTGTAATACCGTATTTACTGTAGCATCGATTATTTCAATTTTCATATTTGGATAGTTATCCAATAGTATATTTTTAGCATTCATTGCTGAATTATATGAACCGGAGAACTTTGTTGATATACAAATACAGACAATGTCATTACCATTCTTTAAAATCGGCTCAAAAACCTCCAAATAGTCCTGAATTGAAGGCATTGATGTTTTAGGATAAACTTTAGGATTATCAATCATAAATTGGTAAAATTCTCTAATTCCTAATTCAACGATTTCTTTTTGATGATGAACACCATCTATCGATACATAAAAAGGCACAACTTCAATACCCAACTGTTTTACTAATTCAGGTGCCAAATCACATGAACCATCTGTTATGATCTTATACATTTAACTCGCTCCTTTTAACTTTTTACTAAATTACAATAATTTCTTTATCATCGAATAGTTCTTAAAAAACATATACTAAAATAGCTTATATTCTTATTTTACTAGATTTTTATAAAAGAGTATACAATAAAAAAGGAAGAATTAATTTTATTGATAATTAAAATCAATAGTTTTAAAACTTCCTTTTTTTACTATTATCAGATCTATACATCCGATATAAGTTTAAACTTTTCTTTTTCTACTTCCACATAAAGCTATTGTTGCAATTACAAATCCTGCAAATGAATAGATAAGATTTACATCATCACCAGTAGCAACACTTGTTGTATCACCTGATTTTACAACTGATGTACTTTCTAACCCTTCGATTGCTTTTGTTAAAGCATCATCAGCTCTATCTACTTCACTTTGCACAGCTTCGGGATCATTTAATACTACTTGAGCTTCATTTACTGCTTCTTCTACTACTGCCCAAGTCTTTGCACTATAATTTACTTTATTTAACGCCATCGCTTTAGTAAGCGTTCCTGTCAACAATTCCTTATTTGGAATCAACCGTAGATCTAAATATGCTTTCAACAATCCATTATATGCATTGTCTACTCCTTCCTGACTAACATTTGGATCATCTAATACTTCTTTAGCTTTGGCTGCTGCTTCTATAAATTTTTCTGCACTGGCTTCTGTATAGCGTTCTATATCTATTCCACTTACTTTATCATATAATCCCTGTAATAGCTCTTTTTGGGCTTTTAATCTTAAATT
>NZ_JMLH01000104.1 GCF_000686665.1 Thomasclavelia saccharogumia DSM 17460
GCACTCTTATCACCTTTTACAAAGTCTAACATATGAATTGCATTAGCTAGACGATAGAATGATGTATCGATCGTTGTTTGATCTGCATAATTATCAGCTAAAATACCTTCAGCTTCAGCTAATGCTGCTTCAAATTCATTAACAACTGCTGGTACGACATTATCCAATGCACCTTGAGTTTTTAATGTATTTGCAGTATCGACAGCTATTTGTAAAGCCACCTTATTTGTTTGTGGTATTTCAATTTCCTTTAAATTATCTACAGCTTCTTGTAGATCAGCTAATGCATTATCTAATTCTTTTTGCGTACTATTATTATTAGCTAATACAGAATTTGCTTCATCTAATTTTTGCACAAATACTTGATATGATTCAGAAGTATATTGATTTTCATCAATATTCAATCCATCAATGTATGATTGTAAATTATTACGATCTGGTAGATATTCTTCATTATTTAACAAGATTACTTCAGAAATCGTTGGAATATTATTTGCTTCCCATTCAAATTTTAATTCATAAATATTTGACCAGAAAGGTAAATAAATTTCATTTAATGACTTACTTAAAGTACCTACCTGTACCCATTCTCTACCATTTTCTCCATCAACTAATGCTAATACACTAGCGTTAGAAATACTTCCTTTTTGAATAATATTTATTTTTTTAACATCTAGATTTTCTGATAATGTATAACTAATATAACCAGCTTCATCAGTATCTGGTCTATATGCTGTGGCTAAATTACCATCAAACATATTTTGTGGTACATAACCTTGTTTTTCAATTACACTTGCATCAAAAGTTGGATCATTTGATACTGGAACATATTCACCTTCATTAACTACAATTTCATTAAATACAACAGCACGATTATTATTAGTTGCAGTAATCAAAATTTTAATATAACGAGCTGTTATATTATCTACAGTCCCTTCTACATATACTTTGTTTGGATATGTACTAGATGCTTTATATCCTGCATCTGAATTTAAGCAGGTAACGCTGGCATCATCTTCATTTTCGATTCCATCACCAATTGTAATAACTTTAGTCCAGTTTTCCAAATCATTTGAAATCAAAATATCAGCATCACGAATATAATTAACAGCTGAATCCTGGCAGTACATTGCCAATTTGTTAACTATTCTTTCTTGACCTAAATCATAAATAATATATTGTCCTTTTTGTGGCAAGTCAGCAAATTCTGTCATCGTATCTACATTTCCATCAAATGCTGCTCCATTATTACGACAATCTTCTGATACTCCCCAAGATGAATTAATACCAATATCACTATCTAATAAATATGGTCCTGACAATTCATTTGAAATTACTTCAAATTTAGTAATTCCAAAAGTAATTGGTTCACCAGTATTATTAATTAATCTTATATAACGAGCATCAGGTAAATCTGTATCATTTGCATCAACATCTACCCAATCAACATAATTCTTAGATACTTGTAATGTCAAAGCATCACCATTTACTAATTGTAGATCAATATCAGCCAAATCTCTGATTCTTGGTAATGTAACCCCAATATATTCATTGCTGTTTAATACGATCGTATCTACTGGTGCTATTAATGCGCTGCTAGTATCAATTGTTGTAGCGATATTCTTTAGATCTGCATTATTTGTATCTACAAATGTATCGCTTGGTTTATTAACTCTAAAATCAGACATCTTTAACCAAACACCTTTATCTTGAGTATTTCTAACTCTTACATAACGTGCTTTGATACCAGTTAAATCTGCTTCTACTGTTTTCTTTTCAACATTTTGAGTATAACTTGCAAAAACAGTATAGTTAGTACCATCACTTGAATATTCTAAATCATAAGCATTCCAATAATCAGTACCAGAATTCCCCATGATAAATCTAACTTTACCAAGTGGTAAAACAGATCCTAGATCTAAACCAACATAGTCATCAACTTGACTATTTTGATTAAACCATGTAAAAGTACTATCATCATCATCAATCATGTTAGCAGTACCATAAGTTGAATAGATTCCATATCTAGCAACTTTGATAACACTAGCATTATATTTTTCACTTGTATCGTCTACTATACCTTGACCATTTACTACAATATCACGAACACCTAACCAAGTATTTGTTTTGTCAGCAGTTGCAATTACTCTAATTGCTTTTACATTATGTAAATTTAAATCAGTTAAATTGATTTCTTGTGGTAAATCATATTCTTCACCATTTACATCCTGCCATACTTTACCATCTGTAGTATATTCTACTTTAGCTTTTAAGAAAGTATCATTTAAATTTCCACTTTGTCCTAATCTAAAAGTTACTGAATCAACATCGATAGCTTTACTATAACTAATTCCAACATACGTACCAGTTGTAATTGTATTTGGTGTTTTATAAACCACTTCCGTACTTGCATTATTATCTAATGCATTATCTAATGAACCTGTTGGCGTATCTGTACGGTTTGTAATAAAAGAAACAACATCTTGATCAGGATTAACTATTGTACTTACTTTAGCTGATAAAATAGTATCTAGATTTTGCATAAATGGATAAATGTATTTTCTACCTACTTTTGCATATTCAGTATGATCTACATAAAAGAATCCATGCGTTCTAGAAGTATCAAATTCAGCTTGACCAGTTGCAAAATAATCCCAAATCACGCTGCTTTCTTCTTCATTTTGTAATGCTTTAGCAGCATTTAAATAATTAATAATCGATTCTGTTGTTTCCTGCCAACAGTCTAACCAATAAATAATTTGATCTCGCGTTCTTTCATTTCCAGGATTGTTACGATATGTATTAGCACTATCCTGTAATAATTTAAATTCAGCAATTAAATCATCAGCTTGAGCCAAAATATCATTACCAGCATTCAAATCATTGATAAAGCTAGATAACTTATCTTTTAAATCTACTGATTCTTCATTACCAATTTGCTGTGAATTCATCATATGTTTACTCAATTCACGTAAGGCAATCGAAGCAGGTGTATCATCAATCGTTCCATGATCCATATAATTAAATGAATCATGCCATACTTGATCATATTTACTTGCATCTTCCCAAATATTCCATGCATAATCAGCATTAGTAAATAATGCTTCTTTACTAGGTTCTGACTGTTGCATTGGATTTAAAACAATTCCTTCAACAGTTGATGGATCAACATTAGGTTTTAAAACTGCTTCAGCTCCTCCCATAATTAAACCATCTTTAGTGTTATCACTACATGGCCAATTGATCCACATATAAGCAGGGCGTCCCATATTTTGATAGAATCTATCATTAAAGCTTGGTCCTACTTCACCCCAAACTCTACCACCAGTTTGAATGATACTTACTGAATCTGGCAGTTGTTTCAAAGTTTGCATCTGAGAACTTGAACCATATCCCATATAATCATTTGGGCAAAAGATTGTATCTGCTTTTAATCCTGGTACAGTTGCTTGTTTTTCAATCAACCATTCAGTTAAATCAGTCATCAAGCGAACATAACATTGTGCTCCTTGTGATGGAACAGAAGCATCATCTGCTAAAATTGCAAATTGTTTTACTCCTACTGACATTAATTGTTCAAATTTAGTTTTTATAATATTTAAATCTGTTTCATAATTTTCATCAGTATTAAAACGAATTGCATTATACATAAATGGATGTAATGCATAAACATAGTAACATTTGCTCTTATTACCAGCTTCTGCCAGTTTACTAATTTCAACTAATTCTTCATCAGTATATAATGCTTTCCAATTTGAATTATGCTTAGGATCATCTTTAGGAGCATAAATATATTGATTTAACTTATAATCTCCACCAAATGTCATCAAATCTGCACGATCCTCATTTGACCATGGATTTCCATAATACCCTTCAATAAATCCACGTCCTTTTACATCAGCATAATCATTAATCTTTACATTTAAGATATTGTTATCTTTAACTTGGTTAAAAATATGTTTTAATGATGTCAATCCGTGGAAAGCAGCATCAGTATCTTTACCTAATACTGCAATAACACCATTATTGATATCTAAAATATAAGAATCATAGTTAGTAAATAGATCCTCACTATTGATTAAACCGTTGCTTTTAAAATAACTATCTACATAATCATTTGAATTATATGTCCCAATAATCAAATTTGTTTTATTTGCATCGATTGCTTCACTAACTGTATATGTTTTATCTAATATACTTAATATATCAGCAGCATGATCTTTAGTAAAACTATCAATTTCATCACCATACACCACATTTACATCATTAGAAATTGAAAAGCTATCATCGCTATATATCATTTCCTGAGGAGTTGGATATATTGTGTAGTTTGAAATTTCTTCTGCATTTACTGAATTTAACATAACTAATGAACTAAAAGTCATCGATAATGTTAAAGCAACTGTTAACACTTTTTTTAATGTTTTTTTCATTTCATTCTCCTTTCTCGTATAACTTTAAATTAACTAGATTTCCACGTTTACTAGTAATTAAAGTTTCCGTATTGCATAGAATACTACTACAAATAAAGACCAAATGCTAGTATACTAAAAGCACATACAGCATTTGGTCTTGCCTACTTAAAGTAACAATCCTATCGCACTTCTATTATATCATTGCTTAAATCTCTGTCAACCGTTTTTACTAAATACAAACTTATACTTTAGTTTTAATTTAGTTAATTTTAACTAAAGAGCAGTATTTCTTTTAATATGAATACACAGATACGTCTGTTCATCAGGTGACAAAGTATAATCATAACGATCTTTGATTAATTTTACTATTCTATTGATACACAAAGCTAATCGTGCATTTTCTTTAAGCATATCACGAATATCCGATGTTGTATCTTCAAAATTGACTTCCTCATTACTAAAAATTCTTTCAGCCAAATATTTTAAATGAATTGAGATTCTTGCATAACCAATAGAATCTTCCTCTAACTCTATTTTCATGGTTGTTTTAATTACATTTAAAACTTCTTTTGTCAAAGTAACTATTCTAATTGCATTATTTGCTTTATCATTAAATGAAAAATTGACTAAATGCAAAGCTAAATATCCAGCTTCATCATCATCTAATCGAATTCCTATTTTTTTTTCAATATAGTCAAGTGCCCATAAGCCAACTTGATATTCTTTTTTATAAAGTGTTTTTGTCTCATTTAAGATTATATTTGGTAAATAGACATGTTCTTTTTTTCTCTTAACAGCAAAAGAAAGATGGTCACTTATAGCAGTAAAAATTTCACCACTAAAATCTGTCTCTAGATCTTTGCTTGCTTTAGCAACTATCTTATTAGCAATCTCAAAATAAACAGCAGGTACTTCTGCAATTGACTGCTCAAAACGCTTCTTTTGTTCATCTTTAAATAAATATGTTTTTTCTATTTTAGATTCATCCACTAAGTCCCCTATCTTCTTTTGAAACCCAATACCAGAACCCGTTAAAATAATATCGCCTAATTCATCTGAAATTGCAGCTATGCTGTTATTGTTAAAAACCTTTAATATTTTCAACTCTGCCACCTCTTTCTACATCAATATATCATTTATTGAATCAACAATAAATCCTACTTCCGTTCCCATAATAATTTGAATACTACTCTTATTAATTTTAACTATTCCTGCGGCACCTGTTGCTAAGATCTGTTGTTCATTAATTATATCAGCATCCTTTAATTCCACTCTTAATCTGGTAATACAACTATCAACAAAAATTACATTACTACGACCACCTAATGCCTCTAATATCGAAATTGCTATTTCATCGTAGTCGTGATCAGCCAGCATAACTCCATATTCTTTCTCATCTACTTCAATAATTGTACGAAATCGCACCTACGGTACTCTTTCGTACAATAGGTGTGAAACTAACGTTTTCTTGCACGAAAATCTTGCGATTTCGTACAATCAAACTAATGCGTCCTTTGCATCGCATGTGCGAATATATGATATTCTCCATGCAAAGCACGCATTAGTTTC
>NZ_JMLH01000105.1 GCF_000686665.1 Thomasclavelia saccharogumia DSM 17460
TTGAACTATACAGGGTACTAAGCAGTATAGAAGAAAGACTTAGTGATATAGCAGGATATTTAAAAATATTATCAGGAAGTGAAGAGAAGCCTGAATCAGTATTTGATATAGAAATATAGTAGAAATGACAGTCTGAGAGCAGATATTATGAAAATATCAATCAGACTGTTTTTATAATATTTATAATAAAATAATTTGAAGAAAGCAGTTAAAATAATTTGATTATTATAATTAATTTATAAAAAAGCATTTCAAAAATAACTAATTTAATCTGAAAAAAGTTATCTAATATAATTCGCTAATCAACATAGAAGAGTATGGCATGAATTTTGCTATTCGTATATTATAACGATGCTATTTGCTATATTATATGGTGTTTTTAATCAATATTTTATGCAAAATACAGATGAAAATATAAGGTTTTTAATGGCTTTTACAGATCCTAATTATGCTGGAATGTTTTTAAGTATAGGTTTATATATAACGATTTTTAAAAAGGATATTTTTTCTACTATATTTCGTTTTTTTATAATAGTAATATGTTTAATAGCAATATTTGCAACTGTTAGTTCTACAGCTCTTTTATGCAATATTATTATTTTATTAATATTATTATTAGATGTATTATCTAGTTATGAGGGGATATATATATTATTAACAAAATATCTAATAGTATTTACAGTTATTGTCTGTATATTATTTTATTTGCAATCACTTCATATACCACTTATTGATAGAACTTTTGAAAGATTTATTGATAAAATTAATATGTTTTCTTCAGGAAGTATAGAAAACGCTACTACAGGTCGTAGTGATGTATGGAAAGAGCATTTAAATTATTTTTGGAATCAAAATAATATATTTCATTTTTTATTTGGTGGAAATTATTTGACTGATCGAGGTTTTGATATATCAAAATTTAGTATAGTTTCACATCAAGTGTATATTGATTCTTTATTAACGTTTGGAATCGTAGGAACTATTATGTATGTTATTTCAATTATTAAACAGTTATTTATAAAGTTTATTAGAAGAACGGAAAATTGTGATACAAAAATAATTTTTATTATATCTTTAATTTGGCTCATTTATTCATTTGGATTAAGTATGTTTCCGTTTTGGGGATTTATTTTTTTCCTATATGTAAATATAGAAAGTAAGGAGGAATAAAATGAGGACACAAAATTCTATGCGTAATATTGTTGTAGCTATTATTGGTCAATTATTTGGAATAATTTTACAGTTTATTTCTCGAAAAATTTTCATAGTTACTATGGGAACAGAATTGTTAGGGGTTAATAGCATTTTCGCAAACATTTTATCAATTTTATCATTAGCAGAAATGGGGGTTGGTTCTGCAATTGCATTTAGTTTATACAAACCTTTAGCTGATGGTAATGAAGAAAAAATTAATTCTATTATGTTATTCTATAGAAATGTTTACAGAATAATAGCATTAATTGTATCTTTATGTGGTATTATAGTTGTACCTTTTTTTCCATTGATATTAAAAGTTAATATACAACATATTTATTTATATTATTTTTTATATCTTTCTAGTACTGTAATCTCTTATTTATGTGCATATAAAAGAACTTTAATAATTGCTGATCAAAAAAGTTATATTGCTTCCATTTATAGATATTCTTATATAATTATTTTAAATATTGTTCAAATTTTTATTCTTATTTATACACATGATTACGCTTTATTTTTAATTGCTCAGATTATATTAAGTTTTATAGAAAATATATTGATATCTAAATGTGCAGATTATATTTATCCATATTTGAAGATAGCGGGAAATTCGTTGGAGCGTCAAGAGAAGAGAAAAATATTTAAAAGTATCAAAGCATTATTATTGCATAAGATAGGATCAGTAGTTGTTACAAATACCGATACTATCTTATTATCTGCTATTGTAAATATACAGGCAGTAGCTATATATGCTAATTATAAATTAATTTTTTCTGGTTTAAATACAATACTTTCACAATTGTATTCTGCACTTACTGCTAGTGTAGGTAACTTAATGGTTCAAAATGATAAAGAGTATAGTTTTAAGATATATAAAGTTACTATCATGTTTTCATATTGGATTTATGGTATTATCGGAATATGCTTATACATATTATTAAATGATTTAATAAAATTATGGGTAGGTAATAGTTTTACTGAATCAAAAATATATGTGCTTATTTTAATATTAAATTTTTTTATTATAGGGGTTAGAGAACCTACTAATATGTTTAAAAATTCAATTGGTTTATTTTGGGATGATAGGTATAAAGCTATAATAGAATCAATTTTAAATATATTTTTATCAATTTTATTGGGATTTTATTTTGGAGCAAATGGTATTTTTGCTGCAACACTAATTTCATGTATATTGGTACCGTTCTGGTTTGAACCATGGGTTTTATATAAAAAATATTGGAACATAAAATTAAAAGAATACTTTTTTTATATAAGAAAGTATTTTTTTATTATTTTAATAATCGGATTATTGCAAGAATTTATCACAAGTTATTTTATAGTAACTAGTTGGACGACATTGATATTAAAAAGTTTTTTTGTATTTATAACATCCAATATAATGATGATTATATTAATTTGTAAATCACAAGAATATATATTTTGCTATAAAAAAATTATGAGTAGTTTAAGTTTATTTAAAAAGAGAGGTTAGGATAAAATTTATGAATAAATATGATAATAAGATACTTATGATTACTGGAGGAACTGGTTCTTTTGGTAATACTGTTTTAAAACATTTTTTAAAAACAAATATAAAAGAAATTAGAATTTTTTCTAGAGATGAAAAAAAGCAGGATGATATGAGGCACGAATTACAAGCTAGATATCCTGAATATGCATCAAAGGTAAAATTTTATATTGGGGATGTAAGAAATATACAGTCTATTAAAGATGCTATACATGGTGTAGATTACATATTTCATGCGGCAGCTTTAAAACAAGTTCCAAGTTGTGAGTTTTTTCCAATGCAAGCAGTACAAACAAATATAATTGGAACAGATAATTTGTTACATGCTGCAATAGATGAAGGGGTAAAAAAAGTCGTTTGTTTAAGTACCGATAAAGCAGCTTATCCGATAAATGCTATGGGTATTTCAAAAGCAATGATGGAACATGTTATTTTTGCAAATGCACGTACTGCTGCTCAAAGAGGGGGAACAGTAATTTGTTGTACTAGGTATGGAAATGTAATGTGTAGTAGAGGTTCAGTTATTCCTCTATTTATTGACCAAATAAAAGCAGGTGATCCAATAACTATCACTGATCCAAATATGACACGATTTTTAATGAATTTAGATGAAGCGGTAGAGTTAGTAAAATTTGCTTTTGATCATGCAAATCCAGGTGATTTATTTATTCAAAAAGCTGATGCATCCACTATTGGTGATTTAGCAAAAGCAGTACAAAAATTATTTGGTAATACAGGTATTCAAATTATAGGTACACGTCATGGTGAAAAATTATTTGAGACATTAATGACTAGAGAAGAAAGATTACGTTGTGAAGATATGGGGAATTATTTTAGAGTGGCTGCTGATAGCAGAAGTTTAAATTATGATAAGTTTATAGTAAAAGGTGAAGTTCAGACAATGGCAGATGAATCATATACTAGTCATAATACAAAAAGATTAGATGTAGAGAGTACAATTAAAAAGATTTTAACAACAGAGTATGTTAAAGAACAATTAAAATCTATAGAGGAAAAATTAAATGAAAATTCTAGTAACAGGTGCTAATGGATTCGTAGGTAAGAATCTTGTTAGTACATTAAGAAATATCAAAGATGGTAAAGATAGAACTCGTTGTATCGATATCGAAGATATCTATACTTATGATCTTGATAATACTATCGATGATTTAAGAAAATATACAAGTGATTGTGGTTTTGTCTTTCATCTGGCTGGTATCAACAGACCTAAAGATGTTAAGGAATTCTATCAGGGCAATGCTTCTTTTACTGAATCATTATGCTCTTTATTGGAAGAACATGATAATAACTGTCCGATACTGATCAGTTCTTCGATTCAGGCTAGTAGAGATAATGATTATGGTAAAAGCAAAAAAGAAGGTGAAGAATATCTACTAAGTCATGGTAAAAAGATGAATTCAAAAGTATATATCTATCGATTAGCTAATCTGTTTGGCAAGTGGTGTCGACCTAACTACAACAGTGTCACTGCTACATGGTGTTATAACATTGCTAATGGAATTGATATCCAGATCAATGATCCTGATGCTGAATTACCGTTATGTTATATCGATGATGTAATAAATGAATTCTTAAATGCATTAGAAGGACATCCAACTAAATGTAGTGAAGGAATATATGAAGTATATCCTGTACATCATGTTAAATTAGGTGAACTGGCAGATATCATCAAATCATTTAAGGAATCAAGAGGGACATTGAGTGTACCTAATATGAAAGAAGGAAGTTTAGAGAAGAAACTGTACAGTACCTATCTAAGCTATCTGCCTAAAGATAAGTTCAGTTATCCTTTGAAGATGAATATTGATCAAAGGGGATCGTTTACAGAATTTTTAAAGACAGAAGAGTATGGACAGGTAAGTGTCAATGTATCAAAGCCGGGGATAACAAAAGGACAGCACTGGCATCATAGCAAGAATGAAAAGTTCTTAGTAGTAAGTGGAAAAGGACTGATCCAGTTTAGAGATATCTATAGTGATGAGATCATAGAATATCAGGTAAGTGGAGATAAACTGGAAGTAATCGATATCCCAACAGGATATACCCATAATATTATTAATATCGGAGAAAGTGATATGGTAACGATAATGTGGGCAAATGAGAGATTTGATCCAGAACATCCAGATACATATTATGAAGAAGTATAAAAAAGAAGTAAAAAGCACTTTTGTTGAAGTATATAATAATGAAGGATAAAATATCGTATTGCAACGATAGACTGATTTGGGTATTATATACTTAAGGAAGTGATAAAAATGATGATGGAAATGGTATTAAGTGAAGAAAAGGCTAAAGAAAATAACATTGATATTAATGAATGCTATGAAAAAGTAGATCGCGTTTTTCAAAAACGTGGGATCAAAAAAATATCTAAAGGCGTATATCAGGGTGTTAAAAGTGATTTTAGTGTTTTTATGCAAGTGCAATGGTATTTACCAGATACGCCATGGTTTTTAAAAATAGTAGATAAGTGGTATTTTCGTTATGAAGGCGATACGATCGAATATCGAGAAGATGCATTAGAATCATATTATCGAATAGAAGAAAGAAATGCCGACTACCCATGGTAGAAAAGCAATAAACTTTGATTTAAATGATAATCTTCTAAAAAAATATTATCCTTCAAAAAGTTATAAGAATGCCTGGCGAGATATTAAAAAGTATTTGATAAATAATCAATTTGTTCATCGCCAGTATTCAGGGTATGTATC
>NZ_JMLH01000106.1 GCF_000686665.1 Thomasclavelia saccharogumia DSM 17460
TGATGTATCGATCGTTGTTTGATCAGCGCTAGAATCAGCTAAAATACCTTCAGCTTCAGCTAATGCTGCTTCAAATTCATTAACGACTGCTGGTACGACATTTTCTAATGCACCTTTAGTTTTTAAAGTATTTGCGGTATCGACAGCTATTTGTAAAGCAACTTTATTTGTTTCTACTTCAATAGGTTTTCTAACTAAAGTTTCTATTGCTGTATTCAACTCTGTTACTGCTGCATCAACTTCTTCTTGTGTTGCATCTTCTTTAGCAATTAATGCTTCAGCCTGTGTTAATGCATCTGCAAGTACTGTCCAGCTATCAACTGTATAATCACTTTCATTTAATGCTTCTGCAGCGGCAATTGTTTCAACAAGTACTGCTTTATCAACTTCAGGTTGTAATTGAGGTGCTGTTAAACGAATTTCAGCTCCGGAAGCATAATTTTTACTAGCAGTATCTGTAACTGACGCTGTTGCTTTTAAACGAACATCTGTTACATTATCTTCAGCATCAAACTGTACAGCTTTCCATGCTGAGGAATTTGCCCATGTTCCACTAGAGACTTGATGATATGTTTCACCATTGTCCTGACTTACCTCAATAATATAACCTGTAATTATACCATTACTTCCATTTTGACGAGGTAAATAACGTAAACCATCTACTGTTGATGGTTTAGATAAATGAATATTTACCCAAAGATTATCGCGATCTGTTCCACTCCATACTGAATGCCAAATCGTAGATGTATTTTCATCTATCATATTTGAAGCTGGTCCTTCTGAACCGCTTGTCGCTTGTTCACTACCACTTGTTACTGTCATTAAATCAGTCGCTAGATCTTTAGAACCATCGGCTGCCGGATCTTTTGGTACCTGACTTACAATATAATTATTTAATACATCTTCACCTAATTCTCTTAAATCTAATCCATTAGACTCAGTTGGATATAAATTATTTTCATTTACCCATTGCCATTCTATTGCAAACCATTCTGCACTTGAATAATTTTTACCAGTTTCTCCCATTAATTCTTTAGTGCGTTCTGCAATCCATAATTCCCAACGTGGTTTATAATAATCTTTAGTTAATCCTGACCATTGACGATTAGAATAATCATGTAATCCACCAGAATTTGCCTGATTGATACTTCCCCATGTTGTAATTAATGAACGAGCATTAAATTCATATAATTCCTTAGTAAATTCATCAGCATTATCAGCCAATCCTTTAGCTTGTTCGATCCATCTACCTACTAAGAAATATTCTTGAGTTCCTGTTACTTTATCTACCATATCAATAAGATCCAGAAATTTAGCTGAAATTGTTGTAAACTGCTCTAAATCTCCAGCTTCATAAGCTCTAACCATAGCTTTTTGATATTCTTGTGCTGAATTAGATAAAACTTGTTCTAAAACATTAGCAACATCATATAAATATCCATCACTATCTTTTAATAAATCGTAATCTTCTAATAATAAACCTGCCGCTTTTTCTAGATCTTCTTTATCATAATCAATAACTGCATTTCCCCACGTAGAAGCAGCACTAATATTAGTTGCTGGACGTGCATTAATAACAGACTCTGGAGCCCCTTGTCCTTTCATATTCAATGATGGATTGTAAACTGTTTCATTTAAAATCAACATTGCCTGATAAGCACTTTCACTTTCAGCACCATAACGTCGTGTTGTATAATCTTTAAACCATGTATCCAAATCAATTGCTTCAACGTTATCTCCATCTTCTGACCAAATTGTTTCAAAAAACAAATCATATAAAACAGGATTATTAACAGATGCTTCTGGAGTGATTCCAATTCCCTTCATATATGTAGCACTATTAATTGCCCTAGGAACTTCATTCACAAAATTTTCAATATGACCATGTAATCCTAATCTTCCTCCAAAATTGTTTAACATACAATAAACCCAAGGAGTATCAGTAAATTCACGGGTTCCATTAAAGCTTTCCCAACGTGGCGATTTTTCAGCGTATAAATCTAAAATCAAGACATGATCTTTATTTGGTGCAACCCCTTGAAGTAATCCTGTAGTTGGATTAGATCCCCATGATTGAATAACCCAAACAGCATTTTTGTCTGCTGTCATCATTTCATCTAAAACATTTGCTCCAACAACATTAGCACTTACACCACCAGGATTTCCACCTTCATGATATGGGTCTGTAGCATAAAAATCAGTTACATCTCCAAATACATCTTTTTGAATCTTATAAAATAACCTTGCATAATCACGGAATGATTGAGATGTCGCATTTAGCATGCTTGGTCTAGTAAATGAACACCATGATCCCTGACCAATGACACTTCCTTTAGTAGAAGGATCTTTTGTCTCAATATCAACTGGTACCATACCACTATATCCTTGAAGAATTGGCTGCATCCCTAATTTACGCATTGATAATTGATTACTTCTTGCCAATTCTGTACGATCTACAAACCAGCTATCATGAACTGGTCCACCATAACCAGCCATATTTGCCATATATGACCACGCATAATAAGCAGGTCCTGAAATATAATCTTTTGCTTCTTGAGCAGTATATCCAACTTCTTGTAAGAAACGACGCCATACCTCTTCTTGAGCAGTTGCATCTAATACTGCATTTACACCATTAAGTGCTAACCAGTCTAGTTCATTACGCCATTCTTCTTCACCCCAAAAGGCCATAGAATAAGAAAGCGTGCAATAGTTATAAGCATAACGAACTGATAATTTAGTCTCACGTGTAATTGTTTCACCGTTTAATGAAACAATTTCAGCAGGCATTTTTACCTGATTACCTACTTGTGAAATATGCACATTTAAATAATATTTTAAATAATGATTTAATCCGGTTGCTAAAGATACACCATCATTACCTTCAATATGAATCTTACCATTACTTTCACTTAAAGTATAATAATCATATCCATTTCCATTTGGATTTGTTCCTAATGAAAAATCAAACCAGTCAACATACTGTTCACCTAATTGACGAGATATGATTCCTTGCACTTCTTCAATCGTCATTTCATCAGTAATCTCTACATCATATTTACTACCTTCAAAATTTCCCACTTGTACAACAGGCGTTTCTTGAACTTGAGTACCACTTGCTTCACCTAAAACACGAACCTCGTTGATAATTGCATTACTTCCTGAAGATTGATAATTTATATATACACGAATAATTCGAGCTTCTACATCAACCTCATAACGATCTCCCTCAGCAGGAGTACTTTCAGTGTCTGTTTTACTTAATAGTTTTGTAAAATCACGACCATCCATACTCGTATAGATATCATATTGTGAATATCCAGAAGTCGGTAAATACACTTCAATATCAGAAATATTGTAATTTTCTTCTAAATCAATATCTACATATCCTGGATAATAAGCACCACTCCATGAACTAGCAACATTACCATCAGTAATTTTACTGCTTGCATCATTATTTGTATTTGTATGTGTAGGTTTTTGCCATGCAAGATTATCTGGATCTTGAACAGCTACTTCTTTACCAAAAATCTTTAATTCTGCAATTGCTGGCCATGGGTCACCACCAGTACTTGTAATAGATTCGATAACAATTTTAAATTTACTATATTTAACAGTTGCTCCATCAACACCTAAAAGATACTCATTAACACTGTTATCAGTACGATTTGCAGTTGCACTTGCTACTAATTTCGTCCAATCAGTATCAGCTGTTTTCATCCCATAAATACTATAAGTAAATTCAAAATTATTTGTATCATTAGTTAAATTTTCAAAAGCAATTTCTAAAGATGCAATATCCATATCTCTACCAAGATCAGCTTGTACCCAAGCTTCTCCTTGAATAGAAGACATTCCACCATTATAGAAAACATATAAACTGCTATAATTTCCATCTATTAAATTAGAAGCATTTCCCGCTCCATTACCACATGATGTAATTACAGCATTAGAAGCTAAATTTGAAAGATCACTTTCTTGACCATCATCAGCTACATAAATTCCCATTTCAGCTATTTGAGGCCAAAATCCAGCTTGACTATCTCCATTTTTTGGATTAGCCATAGTTACTAATGCATGAGAAATATTTATAGGCTCATCAAATTCAAATACAAATGCATCTTTTAACATATGCCCTTCGACTTCTTTTGCAATAAGTTCATCTGTTACAGAATTGACATAGTATCCCAATTTTACATCCATATTCCAATTTTCTTGAGACGAATTTTCAATTTTAAAACGAATTTCAATTTTTTCTACAGGCTTAGTATTATCTGCTGGTAACTTAAAAGTAACAGTTGCCGGCCAGCCTGCCGTACTTGAAGGACACCAGATTGTTTGTGTATTTCCATCAAACATGTTTGGAATAGCACTTTCATTTTGCGGAACTGTTACATCACAAAGTTCTGCAATGTTGATCAAATCATCTGCCCCAGCAGCATTAAGCTTAGTTCCATTTACTGATACAAAAGATAAAGTCATAAATAATGATAAAAAAACAATAAACCCTTTGTATATAAACTTCTTCATTTTCCCTTCTCCTTTCACATATTTTTAAATTATTACAATTCTATTCAATTTCCATCTTTACCCTAACAACTTTCACCTTCTTTCAACTAACTAATAATCATTAATAATATTCAATAAATATTATAATCATCATATAGATATTCTTATATATTATACCATAGAAATTTTAGTAAAATTATATAATTACTAGTAAAATTATATACTTAAAAAGTGTGCAGCAGTTTTCTGCTTGCACACTCAACATTTTATTAACCTTCTTTTTTTCTAAATAAATTCAATCCTACCGCACTTAAACCTAACAAGCTTACAAAAATTCCTATCAGATCATTATCACCAGTTTTAATACTAACTGTTGCAGCGTCTGAATTACTTATTTCCAATCCCGCCATTGCTTTTGCTAAAACATCTTTAGCATTATCGACTTCTGCCTGACTTGCTTCAGGATCATCTAATACTGCCTTTGCTTCATTTAACGCTTCCATCATTACATTCCATGTCTTTGCACTATAATTTGTGGCATTTAGTCCATTTGCTTTATTAATTAAGTCTTGTAATAGATCCTTATTTGGAATCAATCTTAAGTCTAAGTATGCTCTTATTAATTCTGCATATGCATTATCGACTGCTTCTTGGGTTGCATCTGGATCATCTAATACTGCTTTGGCATTTGCCATTGGTTCATCTAATCCAGCGACACTTCCTTCTGTATATAGACTCTTATCTAAGCCATTTACCATGTCATATGCTTCTTGTAATCTTGTCTTATCAGCTCTTAAGACTAAGTTTCCAATAGCATTAGTTAAGTTATTTAACGCTTCTGTTACATCACTTTCTAATGCATTTTCATCATTCATGACTTCAGT
>NZ_JMLH01000107.1 GCF_000686665.1 Thomasclavelia saccharogumia DSM 17460
TTCCTGAACACGAAAAATATTCAAAGGAATTTGATACTATTCCAAAGGAAAAGAAACCAAAGAAAAAATATATTCCTCCTCTTGATCATCCTTGGAGAAATGATGATTTTCTTGGGTTCCTTGCAAAACAGAAGCATCGTGAAAACGGTGCTAATGTTTAACTTTTTTTAAGACATTTTCAATTTTGCTTGACAAAAAAACAGTAAAAAATTCACAGGGTCTTTTTGCCCAAAAAAACAGAAAAAAATATAGCAGTCATAAACACTTAAGATATTTATCATTAAAACTGCTTAAATTAAAAAATTTACTCGTCGTTGCTGGAAGCAATCCAGATAAGATTGACCGGAGACATGGAAAAGTATTATGATATTTATTATCGAGCACATGTACAGGACTATGGCTGGTTAGGCTGGGCTAAAAATGGCGAATCTGCAGGTACTGAAGGATATAATTACCGTTTAGAAGCAGTTGAAATAAAATTAATAGAGAAGGGTGAAGAAGTTCCTGACACTACTAAAGAAAGCTTTTATAAATATAATTCGTGGGTTGCAAATTTAAAGGCATCTCAAACTAGTTCACAATTAATAATTGTATCTGTATTTAATGGCAGCTATGCGATAGTTTCAATGCATAGTAAAGATGTGGATGGATATTGGAAGGATGATTATTCAGTACTTGGTCGTGTAGGAAAAAATGGTATTAACAAATTAGTGGAAGGTGATGGGAAAACTCCTACAGGAATTTTTTCTCTTCATACGCCATTTGGAATAAAAAGGGATCCTGGATGTCCACTAGGTTATATACAAGTGAACAATAATCATTATTGGGGTGGTGGTGATCCTGAATATTACAATAAATTGGTAGATGCTTCTACTATTATTAACTATAATCCTGCAGGGTCTGAACATATTATTGATTATGGTAATGTTTATAATTATTGTCTTGCAGTTGGTTATAATATGGAACAGATTGTCGGAAAGGGATCAGCAATATTTTTGCATTGTAGTGGAAAAGGTGCTACAGGAGGATGTATATCGATTCCTGAAGATAAAATGATTTATACTTTAAGAAATTTGAGACAAGATACTAAAATTATTATTGATTATGATTTTAATATAAGTAAATATTAAAAAAATAAAAAGATGATTTAATTCTATTTAAATAGTTTTAATCATCTTTTTTATTGGTGATTATTTTGAGGTGTTTTATGTTTTTCACTTAATATTTGGTTTTGTAAACGATAACGGATGGATTCCATTTAATTTGTTGAAAGACATTGTCTTTTTTGTTGTTTAAGACTACAAATGATTGTTTTTAGTAATGTAATTAAAAGTAAAAAAGTTTTTATTTATTGCAAACTATTCTAAATCAAATTTACAGCTACTGCAATAATAATGCTTGCAGCAATATCACTAATATAATGAACTCCAGAAAGAAGTCTTGCAATAGTAATAGCGATTGATAAAGCTGATAATAACAATCCCATATTTGGTCCATATCTTAGTACCGCTAAAGCAATTGATACAGAAGCAGCAACATGAATACTAGGAAAAGAATGTCCAGTTTTTCTACTGCCGTCAATTGGTTTGAAATCGTATTTTTCAGTAGGTCTTTTACGATCAATAATAATTCTAAGAATTAATGTAATACAAACAACACATATTGGCTCAGCAGCTAAGATCAGTAAATTATTGGGACGATTTAGATACATTTTAAGTAAAAATAATAAGTAAAAAATGACCATTATATATGGACAAAATCTTGATGCAAAGTGAATACATGATTTTATAAATGAATGTTGCCACATAAATTTGTTTATACCGGTATAAAAATTTTTCATAATTTATTTACCTCCAATGAAGATATATATCTATTATACTCTATTTGTTAATTTAAACAATTATGGAATTAAATATTAATTGAAAAATAATAATATCATTAATGGTTTTAAAGATAAAATTATGATATCATTTAAGAATAAGATAATTATAAAAAGAGGAGGAGAAATTGAATGTATCGAAAATTAAATTTAGGAATAATATTACTAATAATTAATTTTTTAATAATGGGAAATTTAGCATTAATGCCAGTTAATGCTAAAGATGAAGAATTAGATACTTCTTTATTAGAAAAACATGAAGGAGGATTAGTTGACTATACTGAAATGTATGGTTTAGAAAAAGATGAGCAAGATTCAATTGCATATAATAGTAATTTGAAATCTAGTGCTACTCAAGAAAATAATTATATTGCTATATTAGTAGAATTTCCAGATATGACAAGTACAGATTTGGACGATACTTCAACTTTAAATAAAGCAAATGCATTGATGAATACAGGTAACGCAAGTATGCAAATTCCAATTGGGCAGGTACCAGTAACTTCAATGAAAGAATATGTTGAAAAATACACATATAATAAAATGACTACAACAACTCATTTTTTTCCTCAAAATACTAATGGAAAAGTAGTGTCTGTAATGCTTTCAAAAAAAAGAAGTTATTATATGAAAAAGAGTACTAGTAATCCTAATGGGTATACAGCTAGTCAGGCAGCTCAAAGGGAGAGAGAGTTAGTAAATGAGATTCTTACTAAATCAAAAGAAAGCATAGAAAGGGTACTTTCGGCAAGTGATATTGATAAAAATAATGATGGCTGTGTTGATGCAATTTCATTTTTCTTAGAAGGAAATAAGGTAACTGAAGATAAAGTAGAGTGGTCAGATTTATTATGGTCACATAAAATTAGTGGAATGAACCTTAGTGTTAAATTACATAATAAAACGATCGATACATATAATTTAATTAATACATATGATAGTAATTCTGAATGTGGTGTCTTCTCACTAAATCAAGGAACTTATGGTACCATTATTCATGAATATATGCATATTTTAGGTTTGCCTGATTTATATCGTTATAACGATGATGGAGTTCCAGTAGGTTTTTATGATCTTATGGCCACTACAACAAGTTATAGTCCACAAGGAATATTAGCATACATGACAAGTGAGTATAATAATTTAGGATGGAACAATGAATTACAAACGATAACTAATTCTACTACAGTTACTTTAAATCGGCCACAATATACGAATCCGAGTGAAAAAAGAGCTGTTAAAGTATATTCTCCTTATAATGATAAAGAATTTTTTGTTATAGAATATTACGAAAAACAAAATAATGTTTACCCAGAGGTGACAACTAATAGTGATGGTTTAGTTGTATACCGTATAAATACTGGAGTAAATGAAGCAGATGGAAATGTTTCAGGAACAAGTACGGGGCTAAAAGACTATTTATATGTTTTTAGACCTGGAGAAACAGGATTGGGTAAAGGTAGCGGTGATTTAAATAATGCAGTACTAACAAAAAATAGTCGCAATACATTTGGAAAAGCTATTGGTACAACTAGCAGCTGGGATAATAATACATTGTTTTATAGCGACGGAAGTAATAGTGGAATTGTGATCAATGTTACTGGAAGTAGCAGTAATAGTATTACGTTTAATGTTACTGTTCCTGTTTCAATAACCGGAGTTACATTAAATAAGACATCACTAACATTAACTCCAAATCAAACAGAAACATTGCAGGCAACAATTTCGCCATCAAATACAACAGAAAGCAAAATACTAACGTGGACAACAAGTAATAGTAGTGTGGCAACAGTAAGCAGTACCGGAAAAATCACAGCTAAAAGTGCTGGAACAGCAACGATTACTGTAAGAACAAGTAACGGAAAAACGGCAAGCTGTAGAGTAACAGTTTCTAATAACATTCCAATAACTAGTGTATCTTTGAATAAAACATCAGTAACGTTAGCCCCAAATCAAACAGAGACATTGCAGGCAACGATCTTGCCATCAAATACAACAGCAAGTAAAACACTAACGTGGACAACAAGTGACAGTAGTGTGGTAACAGTAAGCAGTACTGGAAAGATCACAGCTAAAAGTGCTGGAACAGCAACGATTACTGTTAAAACAAGTAACGGAAAAACAGCAAGCTGTAGAGTAACAGTTTCTAATAATATTCCAATAACTAGTGTATCTTTAAATAAAACATCAGTGACGTTGATTCCAAATCAAACAGAAACATTACAGGCAACGATCTTACCATCAAATACAACAGCAAGTAAAACACTAACATGGACAACAAGTAACAGCAGTGTGGCAACAGTAAGCAGTACTGGAAAGATTACAGCTAAAAGTGCAGGAACAGCAACGATTACTGTAAAAACAAGTAATGGAAAAACAGCAAGCTGTAGAGTAACGGTTTCTAAGCCATCAGTCACATATCAAACTCATATTGAAGATATCGGCTGGCAGGACTGGCAAAGTGATGGTGTTACTTCGGGAACAGAAGGACAATCAAAAAGATTAGAAGCAATTAGAATAAATATTACTAATAATATTGATGGTATTAGATATCGCACTCATATTCAAGATATTGGCTGGCAGGATTGGCAAAGTAATGGTACATTATCAGGAACAAGTGGACAATCAAAGAGATTGGAAGCAATCCAGATAAGATTGACCGGAGACATGGAAAAGTATTATGATATCTATTATCGAGTACATGCCCAGGAATTTGGCTGGTTGGATTGGGCCAAGAATGGAGAGTCAGCAGCAGGAACAGCAGGATATAGTTACCGCTTAGAAGCGATAGAAATAAAACTGGTAGAAAAAGATGGAAAAGCACCAGGAGAAACAAGGCAACCATTTGTACAGCACTATGTAAGTTATAGTACACATGTACAAGATATCGGTTGGCAGGAAGCAAAATATGATGGAGAAATATCAGGAACAAGCGGTCAATCAAAGAGACTCGAAGGAATAACAATAGCGTTAGAAAACCCAAATTATCCAGGATCGATACAATATCGAAGCCATGTACAAGATATTGGCTGGCAGGGCTGGCAAAGCAATGGAACGATATCAGGAACAAGTGGACAATCAAAGAGATTGGAAGCAGTCCAGATAAGATTGACTGGAGAAATGGCCAATAAATATGATATTTATTATCGAGTACATGTACAGGATTATGACTGGCTAGGCTGGGCCAAGAATGGAGAATCAGCAGGAACAGAAGGTCTATCAAAGAGATTAGAAGCGATTCAAATTGTATTGGTGGAAAAAGGTGGTCAAGCACCAGGAAGTACAGAAAAAAGTTTTATAATAAAATAAAAGCAGAT
>NZ_JMLH01000108.1 GCF_000686665.1 Thomasclavelia saccharogumia DSM 17460
ATTCAAATTTTTTTACTGGATTACATTTTTATCCAATGTTGGATAATTTAGAATCCTTTTTTTTATTTGGTTATAAAATTTGTTTAAGTTTATAACTTATTATATCATTTTCCCATTAATTAATCATCTCTATTTTATATTCCTTAAAATTTAATTTTCTAACACTTATACAATTCATTTTTATTTTGCATCTAACTCTTCTGGTGAAAGCATTTTAAAAAATCATCTTTCATTATCTTCTTTAAAAGACAATTATACTTCAGCTTTCATAAGAAAAGAAATAGCGGTAAATTATGTTCATATCAACATAATTTACTGCTTACGAACAATCTAATAGAAATATTTAAAGATTTTGAATATGTGCACAACAAATTAATTTAGAATAACAAAAAACGAACATGTTCTCGCTACTTCAAAGTCAAAAAAGAGTTTTATAAACTTAAAAATAAAGTAAAAAAATATCTGGACAAAACAAAAGGAACAACTCTTTAAATTTTGGTTGTTCCTTAAACCTACTTATACTTTTTTAAGTATTTAGTTATTCTAATTTTCTTTTCTTCTATAATTAGTTATAACTGTAGCCATACTTAATAAGCTAAGTCCTGCAAATAAACCAATTAAACTGTCATCTCCAGTCTTGATACTTACCGTTGTATCGCCTGCTTTGACTGGATTATTTGTTTCAACTATTTCTAATCCTGCCATTGCTTTAGCTAACACATCTTTGGCATTATCTACCTGTTCTTGACTTGCTTCTGGATCTTCTAATATTGCTTTGGCTTCATTTAAAGCATCTGCTACTACTGCCCATGATTCTGAAGTGTAACTTGCAGAATTTAAACTTTGAGTTTTATTAATTAGATCATTTAATAAATCTTTATTTGGTTTTAATCTTAAGTCTAAGAATGCTTTTACTAATTCTGTATATGCTTCATCAACTTCATCCTGCATTGCATTTTCATCTGCTAAAACTGCATTTGCTTTATCCAATACTGGTAACATTGCCTGCCATGATGATTCGATATATTTACTTTCATCTAAAAACAATGCTGTTTTATCACCTTGATAGAATTCTAACATATGCATTACATCTGCTAGTCGATCAAAAGCATTATCTACTTCTTCTTGAGTTGCATTAGTTTTTGCATATACTTCTTTAGCGTTTGTTAAAGCTTCATTAAATTCAGTTACTACGACTGGTACGACATTTTCTAAATCAGCAGCTTCTGCCATTTCAATAGCAATTTGTAAAGCTAATTTATCTGTTTCAATTACTTTTTCAACTAATCCGTCTTTTGCAGCCTGTAATCTATCCAAGGCACTATCTACTTCTATTTGAGTTACATCTTCATTATCTAAAATTGTTTCAACATCATCCAACACATTTTTAAATTGTGTCCAACTTTCTGTTGTATAATCTGTTTCTTTAAGTTCTAAACATTCATCAAATAATGCTTGTAATTCTGTTTTTGAAACTGTTTCTGGTAATTGAGCTAATTCCTTAACTTCATCAGCAGTTAATGCTCGATTAAAGATATTTACCTCATCCAATGCACCATACAAACCACCTGAATCTGCTAATCCAGATTTTGCATTAGCCCCAATTCTTGTTGCTGGTCCTGCAAGTACAACATCTACTCGATCCTGGTACTCTCCATTTACATATAAGCTAGTTCCACTATCATCGCATACAAATGTTAAGTGTACCCATTCTCCTATTGGTGCACTATAATTGAATGTATAATCTTCTACACCAAATTCTGTGATTCCTACTTTTTGTGTATTCTTCCATTGTTCTAGTTTAATTTCACTTTGATTACCTGATAATAAGGCTGTATTAGTTGCGCTATTAGCACTACGATTTACCCACATGCTGGCAGTCCAGTTTCCTTCTAGATCCTTGATTCCTAGATCAACATAACCATTTCCATTAAATTGAAGTCCTTTTCCTTTAACTCCATCTATCCATGATACATTTCCACTGATCGTTCCAGGATATAAATCAGCACTATCTTTAGCTACTGTTCCTTCTCCTTCGTCAAAACTCCAGCTTGTATTTACTTCTACATATGGCTCTTTCCAGATACTTTCATCTTTATAATAATTGATTCCCTGATTTTCTAGTCTTTCGCCATGAACTATCAGTCTTTCTTTATATTCATTCCAGCTGCGATCTTCTTTTGCTGTCCACCCTACTTCTGCATGTCCTAATATCCTTGGAAATGCCATATATTCTAATGATTCTAAACTTGATAATGTTTCTGTCCACATTGGACATTCTATTCCTACTATCTGTTCTTTACTTCCATAGTTCGTTGGATCCCACTCATATCCTCTTTTTATTGATATTTGTGCTGCCCATTGTAATCCTAATTCACAATTACTATCATATTTCATATCTATATATGCATAATCTGCTGGTGATGCTATATATTTCACTCCACTACTCATCTTTGCATTTCCTGTTGACCAGAATTGAGTAACTGTTCCTTCTTTATCTTCTACTGCATTATCGTAATTTTGCCACCCTATTGGTGTTTTTCCATATTTTTGTGCTATTTCAGTAACCCTATTTACAAAATATTTATAATCTTCAGTTGATGTTGAATGTGCTTCATCTCCTCCTATATGTAAATATTTTGATGGTGAGATTTCTGAAACCTGTTTAATTACTTCTTCTATAAATTTATATGTATTTTCATTATGACATTCCAATGATGCCCATCCAACATCCCATCCTTGATATGGTTTTGTATTGTCATAACCGCTTGCATATGGTTTTCCATCCTCTGTACTGTTTAACATTGGCAATGATACCAATGCAGCCCATGCATGTCCTGGCATATCAAATTCTGGTATTATTTCTACATATCTTTCTTGAGCATATTTTATAATTTCTTTAAACTCTTCTTGGGTATAGAATCCTGGTCTTTCCCCATTATGTGTACAAGATGTTGAAGCCCCCAAATCTGTTAAGTTAGCATATTCTTCACCTTTGATTTCTAAACGCCATCCCTGGTCATCACTTAAATGCATGTGTAATTTGTTGATCTTATATTGTGCGATGTTATCAATATGCTCCTTTACATCATCAACAGAAAAGAAATGTCTTGAAACATCTAACATCGTTCCTCGATATTCATATTCTGGTTTATCTTCAATATGTGATCCTGGAATATTCCATTCTACATCACTAACTACTTCTGACTTTTCAATATCTGCTGGTAACATCTGTCTTAAAGTCTGCACTGCTCTAAATACACCTGCTGGCTGATTGGCAACGATTTTTACCCCATTATTAGTAGTATCGATCGTATAACCTTCTTCACCCTGATCTTCATTATCAGCTGTTGTTAAAACAATGCTGTTATCAACTACATCACTGCCATTTACAACTGCTAATGGATATCCAGTTGATGCTCTAAACTTCGTAGCGATATACTCAGCAGTTGTTGCAAGTTCTTCTGTTTCTTCACTAGTTCTTCCTTTTACATTGATCACTGTTTCATTATTCAATGTAAAGTTACCAGTTGTTTCATATACTTCGACTGGCTTTGGAATTATCGTATTTTCTAATGTTTTTGCTGGTTCTAACTCAGAAATCTTTGTCTCTAACATAGCGATGGCTGCATCAATTTCATCTTGACTGCTATTAGTCGCTAACTGTTCAACATCAGCAATAGCATCTTGTAATGCTTGATAGCTAGTTTCCTCATACCCAGAAGCTTTTACGTCTTTAGCATCAGCTAATAAACAATCTAATAGCTGTCTTGATGGTTCTTCTTGATCAAGTAATTGACAATCAATATAAAGCATATTATGATCAGATAATCCTGTTTCTACCATCTTTACTTCATTAACTTTGATATTTCTAGTAGTAACAATATTATCTATGCAATATACATTCATAGATGAATCATATTGGTTATATGTATTGTACCAAACACCATCTTTACCATTAGCCAAATTATAATTTTTCATCATTGGATAATTTTCTGTAATTGACTGATCGGTATTAAAATCACCAGTTAAAATTTTATATGGTGTTGGATCAGCATCCATTGCTTCTAACACTTCACTCATCTGTTTTGCTCTCAAACTTTGGCTTTCGTGTGTTAAATGTGTATTATAGATTGCTACTTCTTTACCATCTTTTTCAAATACACCACGAGCATATGCTCTAGCTTCATAATTTCCTTCATTTGAAAGAGAAGCACCTGATTCTTCTTTGAATTCATATCTTGATAATAATCCTATTCCATATTCCCCACCACTATAATCAATAGTTTTTTGGAAATATGAGTCTGTAAAATATTCATATTCCTTAAACTTTGCAAGCATATCGTAATTATTACGACCTGTATTTATATCTACTTCCTGCACTCCTACAACGTCAATATTTTCTTGTTCTAAAGCATTGTTCATTGCTTCAATATCTGGTTTTTTCCCAGCTGCAATATTAAACGATGCTACTTTAAAGCTATCACTAACTGTATTTGTGCTTGCATGAACAGCAGGAATGTTCACCATAAGTATTGCAGCTAATAACGCTCCTAAAATTTTTTTTCCTTTCTTTTTCATTTTTTGCCTCCATTACTATCTATCATAGTAAAACATCATAAAATTCTAATTATTATTTTCCCAATCATAATTTAAAATATTTTATCAGTATCATCTCCTAACTATTATAATTTATTATAAAATATTTAGAATACATTAAAACTCCAACCCCTTCATACTTCATATATTTAGAGCTCTAAATTTTGCATTCCCTATAGTTTATTATAACATTTTTAAAATTTAATTCATATTATCGATAGTTTCTTTCTGTATAAAAAAAGGTAACACTTTGTCATAAGTGTTACCTGATCATATCAAATTATCTCGTTAATTATTCTATATATTATAAGTTTCTAAAACTCTTACAACTATTATTAAATAAAGCTGTCATATAATAAACAACGTAAGCGTCAAATAGCATACACCTAACAGTAAAAAACATCTCAATATATAATAATAGAGTCATCAATAAGTGGAGGTGTTAATATGACAAAAGAACAACGGAAGCAATACTGGAAATCAATCATTGATGAATGTTATTCATCTGGTGAAACAGTAATAAGATGGTGTGCTGAGCATTCCATCAATGAATCATGTTTCTATAAGTGGCGAAAAATCATCTATCCTGACTACTCTAAAACTGTAAAAAATGATAATGACCTTTTCACACCTGTGGCAGTCACTGAAGTAAATAAAAATATTTCTATTACCGTTAATGATGTTGATCTGTGTTTTGACGAA
>NZ_JMLH01000109.1 GCF_000686665.1 Thomasclavelia saccharogumia DSM 17460
AGCTTGTGCTAGTATCGAGAAAGATTGCCTCAAACTCAATCTTGTCCAATAACTCATCATAAATTATGACTCAACAGAATATTGCTTTCTTTTGGGGAGGGGGCCACCATGCCTATTTTACCATTAAATGCTCACAAGAATAACAGTAATTACTAAAATAATATAAATTTTTATATCAAAAAAGTAATCTGTGCAAAAAAAAGCCATCATAAGAATTACATACGTTTTAGTACAATGAAACTTAATTCAAATTTTTTTACTGGATTACATTTTTATCCAATGTTGGATAATTTAGAATCCTTTTTTTTATTTGGTTATAAAATTTGTTTAAGTTTATAATTTATTAACAAAAAAAAATATATATATGTTATTTTTAGCATTTAATGGTTAAAAATTGCATTAAACGGTCATATTTTTATATTTTTTAATTAATCTCTATTTTTTTCATTATCAAATAAAAGCAACTCTATTCTTTATTTTATGTTATCAATCATATATTTAAATATCTTTATTATCTTCATAAAAAGCTTTTAATACTATATTTTTTTGTCGACGACTAATATCAAATTTACAATTAATTCCTTCTAAATAAATTTTATCATTTAATATTTTTGAAATTTTCTTTTTATTAATTACAACACTACGATTAATAAAAATAAAATTGTTTCCTAAAATCATTAATAATCTTTTTAATGTTTTATTTTTTATTATAATTTGTTTATTATCATATATTACTGCAATATTTCTATCTCCTAAATACATACAATATATTATATTACTTTTTTTTATTTCTATTATTTCACCAGCTATTTTAAAACTAATCATATATTGATTTTTTATTCTATTTATCATTTTTGAAATATTTTCCACCAATTCATCTTCTAAGTTATTTTTATTTATATAACCATATATATTAGGCCCAAAAGCTTCTTTAAATCTTTGATTATGATTAGCCATAAAAACTATTTTTTTATCTTCATTAGCTTTTGCATATTCTATGCATCATAATCTGACAGATCAATACTTAGTATCATAAAATCACAATTATTATCAATTTGATTGATAGAGCTGCATGTAAATACTTTGATATCAGTAAATTTTTGTAATAAAATATTTTTTATTTTATTACAAAATTCTTGTTTATCATCTATTATTGTTATCTTAATCATTTTAATATTATCCCTTTGTTTCTCGCATTTTTTTCTCATATAAAGAATATCATAAATTAAATAATATTCAAACAAAAATATTATTTTATAACATTTTTATACCATGTTACTTATATCATTATTTTTTAGATAAATTTTTAATATAATAAAGTGATAAAAGTGTTGCTAGAAGAAAAGAAATTAAACCAAATATGAATGGCAGATGGGGATCAAAAGTATAAAAGAAACCAGCCAGTAAAGCTCCAATAATACCACCTAACGACTTTATTGCATTGTAAAATCCCATAACAATACTGTTGTTTTTATTAGTAGTATATTTTACTATTAAATCTTGAATCAATGGAATAATAATTGAATTTAATGCAAAGAAAATTACATTCATTATAATAAAGGCAACAATATTATTTGTTATAAGAACTCCTATCATCGTAATACTGCTTAATAATAGGACTAACATTGATGATTTTGAAACATCTGTATTTTTGATGATCCACAAACAAATAGTTCCGTTAGCAACTAAAGAAATGAAACCAATTGATGCTTTGATAATTCCATTATAACCAGAAGTTAAATTAAAAATATCTTTAATATAATAGTTAAAACTTTGCTCAAATGCTGTAAATCCTAAAAAATTCAAACAACAAATACTAAACAAAATCAAATATCTTTTATTCATAAATATTTTAGCCTGTTTAAATGAATTAAACGGATTAGCTTGTTTAAGTAAAAAATTTAATTTGTATTTTTTTGTTGAAAAAACATCATTTTTACAAAAAATATAAAATAATATTCCACAACCAGCTAAAGTTAAAGCTTGAATGGCAAATGTTAAATCAATCGAAATTTCTCCTAGCATACCTCCAATAAAATAGCCAAATGATGCACAAACAGTTGCCACAGTCGCTAGAATGGTTAAATTATGTCCTCTTTTTTCAATAGAAGAAGTATTGACAACATACGTTAAGAAACTTACATAACAGCCTCCTGTAAAAACTCCTGAAAACAATCTTGCAAAAATAATAAAATTTTGTGATGTTGCTTGCCAAAAAAATATTTGTCCAATCGCATAACCTATACTACATATTAACATTGTTGTTTTGCTATTTATTTGCTCATTTAGTTTTCCCCAAAATGGTGAAAATAAAAAATTCATTCCCATCATTGCTCCATAGGCGACACCAAACATATAACTATCTAAATTTAGATTTTTTATAACTGTGGGTGTAATAGGATGAGCATAATTAGCTGCTAAATTAAACATTCCATTAATAATAAAAAATATTAATAACTTATTTTTATTCATCTTTCTTCCTCTACTTCAATAATTCACTATATAAATTGATTTTATAATTTATTATCTCAATATTTCTTCCATTTTTCTTTTTTTGTTTTATATTTTTACTTCAATTTATTATCATATCATAATTTGATATAAATTATATATGATTTTTTGATTATTTTTTTATCTTTTCAAATATCTGAATAATCTTATTTTACAAATAAATCATTCAAACTGTTTTCACTTAATCTAAATACGGTTGCTATTAAAAATAAACCAGTCTGCATGACGGTTTTCTTATACTAATATTCTTAACTTGTTTTGCCTAATGCAAAAATATTTTGACACATCTTCAATGGAAAGAATGTATTTTTCCCATACAGGAACTTCATAGATATTACTCATAATGTTGAAAAAATCATGCTAGCTTCTTTCTTATGCCTGTTGCCTGTAAAACGTATTTTAAGTTGCAATAGCCTGGACCTTTCATTTCTTGCAAATATCTTCCTTTGTTTTTGTTGTCAAAAAACAAAAAGAAAGATCAAGCAAAAAGGCAGTTCACTGTTGTAATAATTCAGACAGCATAAAATCAAATTTTTTGTTTTCCCGCTGACATTTACATTTTCAAAACAGCTAATACTTTGGGTAAGGCTGGCAAGATGGTAGAATATATCGGCAACTATCTAGAAAAATTGTTGAAGATAAAGCAGTTGTATCAAAAAATAGAGAGGATATTGAAGATCCACAAAGAACTGCATAGCCTTAATCGATACAGGAAACTTTTGCAGGAATATATGTATAATAATTCTTATGATGATGAAATGCTTACAAAATTGTAAGACTAAAACAATGAGAAAAATATTTCAAATGTGATACCCAAAACGGATTTTGATGATGAGGTTTATGAGAAGTACCAAGAAAAAACAGGTTTATCAAAAAAAATAACTCAAAATTATAGCTCCATAAAAGTTAAAATTAGAGGATTACTAGGTGGAACATATGAATATATTTAAAAGTTAACCATTAAGGAAAAACGTGACTATACTATACAGAAATGATATAATCCATATAACTAAATGAATTTTTAATAGGAGATGATACTTCTGACAACTAAAGAATTGATTCAAAAACAGTTTATAGAAGAATATGAAAAAAAAGAATATACCCGTATTACAGTCAAAGAACTATGTGCCAATACTCCTGTTGCTAGAACAACTTTTTATTCATATTATCAAAATATAAATGATGTAAAAGAAGATACAGAAAATAATTTGATTACTGGTATTACTGAAATTGCCATAAAATTATCAAAAGGCAATATGCCGGAAATGGACTTCTCTTTATTCTTATCCGAAACTATGGGATATATTAAAAAACATTGGCATGAAATTTATGTCTTTCTAATTGTTCAGCCAAATGTGCGGTTTATTTTAAAATGGAAAGAGGCAATAAAAAAACATTTTTTATTAAGATTTCCACAAAAAGAAAAAGTGCCTAATTATGAAATGATTTCCGAAACAATTGCTTCTGGTGTTATCGGAGCATATTCATATTGGCTGAAAAATCCTGAAAAAGTTGATATTGATAGATTAAACAAAATTGTTATTGCTGTTCTCGATAATACCATTGACCTTATTTAAAACTGTTACACACTATGTAGCAGTTTTTTTATGTCCGAACATTTTCCATGTTTGTGTAGTGTACAGAAAAAATTACGAGTATTATACTTTTAACAGTCAAAGAAAATGGAGGAAATAGAATGGTAAAAATAATATTTTTAGTTTTGTTGATTTTTGTTCTATTTACAATAGAAAACAAACAGATACAACGTGGGAAAAAACCTACACAGTATACAAAAGTACTTGATATTTTGCACATGGTTTGTGGTATTTTCATTGCGTTGTTTGCAACTGTTCATGGAATAGGAAATTTACAAAATGTTAAAACCATTAACGTTGTTACAGGATTGATAATTTTAATACTATTGTATGCAGAAATTGTTAACGGTATTTTCTTAAAAAGCAAAGGAAATGCATTTAAAGCAGTAAATATTTTTCACAAAGTCATTCCCTTAATGATACTTTGTATGATTATTGTGCATGTTGTATCAAGAGGAATGGTATAAAATATAGAAAAATAAAAACCTATGTATTTCATACAGGACAGGTATGTGTAGCACCAGATTTAGCTTTTGGAGGAAATAATAACAATCTTATAAAAGCTTCGAGAATTTTTTATCAAAAACAAAATGTATATGATTACCTGTCTCTGCATACTTAGTTGAACGCCCATCTAATTGTTGGAGCAGAAATGTGAGTCCAAATGGAATTTATGATAAATTTGCTTTTTGAGTGTTGATATGCAAATTATTTTGACTCAAAAAACTACTGTTTATGCATTCGTAAATTAGTTAAAATTAAATATAACTAATTTAATTTGATAATATTTTATTCAAATTATTTTATGCCGAGAAAACTTATTTATAGTGGATATTCCTAAGTTATACTTTTTCATAAGCAAAATCTTCTTGATTTTGCTTGGTTTTAACGGT
>NZ_JMLH01000110.1 GCF_000686665.1 Thomasclavelia saccharogumia DSM 17460
AAACACTCTTATCTAAGCTGTCTAACTTATCATATTGTGTTTGTAATCTTGTCTTATCAGCTCTTAAGATTAAGTTTCCAATTGCTTCTGTTAAGTTATTTAACGCTTCTGTTACATCACTTTCTAATGCATTTTCATCATTCATGACTTCAGTTGCTGCTTCGATTGCTTCTTGCAATGCTGCCCATGAATCAGTTGTATAATTTTCTTCTTCATAACCATTTGCTTCTTCTAGTAAGGCTTCTAAGGCACTCTTATCACCTTTTACAAAGTCTAACATATGAATTGCATTAGCTAGACGATAGAATGATGCATCGATCGTTGTTTGATCAGCACTAGAATCAGCTAAAATGCTTTCAGCTTCAGCTAATGCAGCTTCAAATTCATTAACAACTGCTGGTACGACATTTTCTAATGCACCTTTAGTTTTTAAAGTATTTGCAGTATCGACAGCTATTTGTAATGCTGTTTTACTTATTTCTACCTCAGTATCGATTTCTACTAAATTATCAATTGCTGTACTCAATGTTTCAATTGCTGCAGCAATTTCTTCTTCTGTAGCATCTTCTTTATCAAGGATTTGATTAGCTAGCGTCAAGGCTTCACTATATACTTGCCAGCTTGCTTCAGTATAATATTCTTCTTCATAATTTTCTGTAGTATTAACTAGTTTTCTTAAATCAGCTTTATCATCAATTTGACGAACTGTAAATTCTGCTGCTGCTGCAAATTGTTGTGTCCCAACACCTGTTCCTGCTAAAGCAACAAATTTAACATAACGTGCATTTATAGCATCAAAAGTAATACTCTTCAATGTTGAATTAGCTGCTAAAGTTCCTTCAGAAACCTTTGTATATTCATCAGTTTCATTTTCTTTAACATATAACTCGTATTGTGTAATATGCCCATTACTTCCCGTTTGTCTTGGTAAATAATCAAATTGATTAATATTATATACTTTATTCATATCAATTTCTACAGTTGCTGGTAATGCTTGATATGGTGTGTAATTAGAATGCCAGAAAGTACTTGTATCATTATCAAAAGCTAATGAAACAGGTCCTTCTGATCCAGCAAGCGGATTTTGATTATCTGATGTTACAGTAAAGTTTTTACTATCGATTATCGTATAATCCTGACTAGCAGCACTTCCAGTAGATGAAACAACAAGGTTATCAATTACCCCTTTGAACGAACTCGTTTTACTTCCGATTCTTTCTAATGGTAAGATCATAGTCGCATATTTACCACCAGTTGCATTATTAGATAAAGTATCTACTAATATTCCATCAACATATAATTCTGCTTTATTTTGATATCCCTTAATTTCTAATTTTACCCAAGTATCTTTTGGTAAAGTATAATCAAACGAATAGTCATAACCAATTCTTGAGAATCCTACCTTACCAGTATCTTTTTGGGCCATCTTAATTGATCCCTTATCAGATTCAAATAAGATTTGTTCACCTTGAGCATCTGGATCCATTTTTACCCAGAAAGAAGCACTATTAGTTGGTCCCATATTATCAATCGGTGTTTCAATATAACTTTCATCACCGTTTAATTGTAATCCCTTAGAGAATTTACCAGTTACAGTAGCAACATTTTTCTTAGTAACAGCATTATAACTATTTCCAGATTTATCAGTAATATCTTCTTTATTAAAATCATAATTAATTACTGTATCACTAACAGATTTAACCTTATCAAATGGATTACTATTTGGTGCATCTTCTAATTTATCTGTCACTTGTACTAGTTCACTATAACTTAAGTCTTCACCATCACCCCATAACTTAGATGACATTGCAGGTAGAGCTGCCGCAAAACGATCATAAATATCATATTCACTCATACCATTAGCTCTTTTATCGATCATATCATTCCATACAGCATATGAAGACCCTAACATTTGCTCTGCTCCAGCAGGAATCGTTGTTCCACCCATAACATTAGGCTGCCAATTATTATATAAATTTTGACTATTTAAATAATCATAATAATATCCAGCTGCTGGCACCATATATAATGTTCCATCAACCATATTGATCAAATCATAACCTTCATTATACATCGTTGAAGGATTAGCCCAACCAGTATTCCAAATATTCATTTGTACATTTTCAGAACGTACTGCAGTAGATCCAGATTTTTGTGTCAAACTTCCCCATAAACGAACTGTTCTACCTTTACTTTGACCATATTCGATCATATCATCAGTATATTTACGGAATTGTTCATTAGACCCTTCAAATTCATCAGTACCAACATTAATGATTGTTTCATCATCAAATACTGGATCATCACCATCTAAATATTCATCCCAAATACTTTGAACAAATGGTAAAGTATCTGGATTGTTAATATCTAAGTGATCATTTTGACGACCATTATCACCAACTTTTAAATCTGGACGTACTTTAGTAAAGGCAAGTGAATGCGCTGGCGTATCAAATTCTGGCACAATATCAATTCCCATTTCTCTTGATTCTTTAATGAAAGCCCGGAATTCGTCTTTTGTATAGAACATATCAGTATTAGTTAAATCAGCTTGATTTAATCCACCATTACCACCTTTTTTAATATCTGACTCTAATCTAAATCCAGAATAAGCCTGCATTGGATCTTCACCAGCAGCAGTATATTCTTCTAAGAAGATATAATTATCATTTAAATGAACTTGAAAATCATTCATTTTATAATAAGCCATATTTTTAGTTATTTCTTTTAAGAAATCCAAAGAAAATGGCATTCTTCCAACATCAAGCATGAATCCTCGTAATTCATATTTTGGATAATCACGTGTTTGTCCTTGTGGAATAACGTTATTATTTTGTTTTAAGATCTGTAAAATAGATTGTGTTGACCAAAATGCGCCAACTTTATCAACTGCTTCTACTTTAACAGTATCGTCTATCGTCATTAAATATCCTTCTTCTTTTAATCCCACATCATCACTACCTAAAGTAAAGTAGAAATCATGCGCTGCTGGTGCATTACTATAAACAACTTCTATTTCTTTATCAGTTAGGTCTTGATAATCCGCTTTAAAAGTTTTAGCAAGATATGCTAGATCATCTTTATATTGAGGATTGATAACGATTTTTGAATTATCACTTATTTCAAAATTTCCTTCAGTACCTACCCATTCAGCAAGTTCTGGTACTACTTTTGGTTTAGCATTGATACTTTCTTGAGCAGTATGTTTACCAGGAATAGTTACCTCATAAGCGTTAGTAGTTTTTTCTTGATCACCTTTTTTGATTTTATAGTTTACACCAACGGTTGTATCAACGATTGGTTGATAAATTGTTAAATCACGATCTAAGATCTGCTCATAATCCGCTCCAACAAATTCAATTTCGAATCCATCAGGCACTTCAGGCAATGCCATTTTAGTATCTCCTTTAGCAATTGCTGGAACTACCAAATTAGCAATAACACTATCGATCGTTTGTTCTGGCTCAACATTTGTTTGTTGTTTAACTGCATAAGCCTCAAATTCATATAATGAAACTGTTGGCCAGCTTACTGTTTGATCTTCACGATCAGCTGCTGAATCAATAAAATCTGTAACTAATACTCTTAAATAACGAGCAGTTATTACATTATCAAAGTTAATAATATCATCAAACTCAGCTGGTGCACTAGTTAAAGTTTTCACATCTTCCCAATTAGTCCCATCATTAGAAGATTGGATTTTATAATTTGTTGCATTACAGCGTTCCCATTTTAAAGTTACCGAAGCAACATCTTTAGCACTACCAAAATCTAAACATACCCATTTATCATCATTATGATTAGCTGTACTAGCCCAGCGCGTAGTCATATTTTCATCATTAACTTTATCTGCAGTAAAATTACTTGTTTCATTTCCACTTGAAGTTGCTGTAGCATCTAACGCTAAATTTTCATATGTTTCTTCACCTAAGATTTCAAATTCATATAACGATACAGAAGCCCAGTTAATATCACCTCCATCGTAATTATCTACAGTTAATTTAACATATCGTGCTAAAACACTATTTTCTAAAGTAATTTCAGTCGTTAAACTTGGAATATTACTATCATCTGGTTTTGTATATACAGTAGTATAATTTTCAGCATCATTAGAAATAGCAATATTAAAACCTTTAATATTTGTTCTTTCCCATTCAATTTTGAATTCACTAAACGATTTTTCTGATCCCAAATCAACAGTTAAAATCTTTGGTGATGTCCCTTGATTAGTAGACCAGCGTGATTGATCTGGTTTACTATCATCACGATTTACGATCCCATCAATCGCCTTATCAGCACCCCAATAGCTCATTTCTGTGTCATTTGCAGTAGCCGTTCCCTCTAAAGCATGATTTACTTTAGTTATAATGCTGGCAGGAGCAATTGGATTATTGGCAAAAACCATCATCCCAGGTACTATTGTACTTATTGACATTGAAGCAGTCAGTGCTGATACCAAAACTTTCTTTTTAAAATTTCTTTGCATTCCTTTTCTCCTTTCAATAGTTACTAAAAAATAAAGACCAAATATCAAAGCACTAAAAAGTACCTCAATATTTGGTCTTGCCTACTCAAAGTAACAATCCATTCATATTATATATCTTATCATTTTTTATGTCAATATTTTTACTAATACTATAAAATAAAATCTGATTCAAATATGATAATGTCTTAATGTATCCAAGTTGATAATGTCTCAGCTAGCTGAGACATTATCAAAAAATTGTGTTATACTTTGACCTCATGGTTTGGAGGTCGTTTTATGAGAAAGGTTGAATTAAGAATGAATGAATTAAAAAAATATGAAATTATTAAAAAGCTGGTTGATACTGATGGCAATAAGAAAAGAGCTGCTATTAAAATTGGTTGTTCCATTAGAACTGTTAATAGACTTATCATCAAATACAAGAAGTTTGGTAAAGCTGGTTTTATTCACGGCAATCGTGGCAGAATCCCTTCTACTGCTATCCCTCT
>NZ_JMLH01000111.1 GCF_000686665.1 Thomasclavelia saccharogumia DSM 17460
ATATGATAAATTACAGGCAGCAATAGAAGGCTTAGAAGAAGCAGAAGTAGTAGATAAAACATTATTAGAAGCAATGGTAAATAAAGTCTTAGGATTAGAAGAAAACAAATACACAGAATCATCATGGCAGGCAATATTACCAGTCTTAGAAAAAGCTCAGGAAGTCTTAGGAAATGAAAAAGTAACACAGGCAGAAGTAGATAAAGCATGTGATGATTTAACAAGAGCATATTTAAATTTAAGATTAAAACCAAGTAAGGATTTATTAGCAGAATTAATCAATAAAGCAAATGGACTAAATAATGCAAACTATACATCTAATACATGGACATTAGTAGCAAATGAAGTATTAAATGCTAAGGCAGTATTAAATAATCCAGAAGCAAATGAGGCAGAAGTAACAGCAGCAGAAAAAGCATTAACAAAAGCGATAGATCAATTGGTATTAAAATCAGGTGATACTGGAGTAAAAGAATCAGTTAAGACAGGTGATAATATGAATGTTGTATATTCATTAGCAGGATTGGCATTAACAGCATTGATAATTGTTGAAAACAAAAAAAGGCAATCTAATATCACAAATATTTAATTTAATAAAAGTAACATATTGTATATGTGTTACTTTTATTTCTACATTTATAAAAGGATGATAATATAAAGTGAATTGAAAAACTGTTGTAATTTAATGTATGGAATGTTAGGAGATGATGCAAAAATAAAAGTTTAAGAGTGTAGATTTATGGGGGATTTTATAATATTGTATACAATGAGGAGGAAAAAATGAGAAAGAAAGGAAAAAAGTTTTTGGGGGTGTTACTAGCTGCAGTACTTTTAGTAAATATGCCTGTTGTTCATGCAAGTAATAATACAGTTAGTGATAATTTTAGGGTTGCAACATTTAATATTGCAGCTGGAAGAAAACCTAATATTGAAGCAATAAGCAGTGCTCTTGAACAGGAAAATATCGATGTTGTGGGAGTACAAGAAGTTGATATTAATACAGGTCGCAATAATTATGATATGCTTGCGAAATTTAAAGAATATAATTATATCAAAGATACTCATTTCCAAAAGTCAATAAATTATAGTGGTGGAGAATATGGAATTGGGTTATTAACAAGATATCAATTTACAGAAAAAAGTGGTGGAGCTCTTTCAAATGAAGGAAGTTATGAAGCAAGAGCATATGTACGTGGAGTGTTTGAAAAAGATGGCAAGGAAGTAGCAATCTATAATACACATTTAACACACGAAAGTCAAAGTTTAAGAGCAAAACAAATGGAGGAAGTGCTAAATGTAATGGAAGCGGATCCAACACCATATAAAATCTTGACAGGAGATTTTAACACTGACCAGTCAATTAAAGAAAATTACCCAATGATGAAAAACTATAATTTAGCAAACGGTAAAGATGGAGTTTGGTATAATACGTGTGCTCATGGAGATTCGATGAAAATAGATTCCATTGATAACATTGTTACATCAAGAAATATCAAAGTAAATGAAGTAAAAATGGTAGAGACAGGATTGTCTGATCATAATATGCTTTACATAGATTGTCAATTACTTGACCAAGAAGAACCATCAAGACAATTATTGGATTATACAATAAAAGATGTAGAAAGTATATCAGGTGATGTTTATACAGAACAAAGTTATGCGATTTTAAGTGAAGCACTTAATGAAGCTAATGAACTTTTAGATGGTGCAACGCAAGAACAAATTGATGCTATGATTGATAACTTAGATAAAGCGGTTTCTCAGTTACAAAAACAAGGCCCAATAGGTGGATATAGTAGTTTTGATTTTGACAGTAGTAAAAAACAATTTGTTGCAGTGGATGCAAGTTTATCTTATATTCCTAATACAATGGAAGCATGGGTAAAATTAGATACTAATCCAAATAAGCGCCAAATTATTTTAGGTAATTATCGTGGTACCACGTATCCAGCATTTTCAATTGAAATAACAGCTGATAATCAGTTACGTTATTTTGAACAAGTAATAGAAAATGGTGTAAAAACAGAGTGTGATATTCGTACAACTGATTTTTCATGTAATGATCAATGGACACATATCGCAGTAGTAAGAGATCCAGCTAATAAAATGGTTAGTCTTTTAGTAAATGGAGAAGTTCGAGCTAGTAAAACATCTAATGTTATTAAAGAAAAGTCAGCATTATCAGACGCTCATTTTGTAGGAACAGATCATAGAAAGAGTTATTTTCTTGATGGAGAAATAAATACGATTTGTTTATGGAATCAAACAAAAACTGTTGAAGAAGTACTTGCAGATATGAATTTAAAACTTACAGGGACAGAAAATGGTTTATACCATGCATGGAAATTTAATGAAGCTGATTTAACTATTGAAGGAAAAGTGTATGATTTGGTTGCAAAGGATAGTTTAGATGCAACGGTTTTTGGTTTTGAAAGTTTAGAACATAAAATTTTAAATTTAAAAAATAAAATTACCGAATATGAACAATTAATAAGTAATTCAGATGTTTCTCAAGAAAAAAAAGATGTATTTACTGCAGTTATTAATGAAGTTGAAGCAGGGTTAGAAACAGTTACAAGTTTACAGGAAGTAAAAGAATTAGATGAAAAACTACAAAAAGCATATAGTGATTTTGGGAAACCAGCAGATGGTAAATTAGAATTTGTTGTGCTAAGTGATACTCATGTACAATCTAGTGCAAGCAGTACTAGTGCTCGTATTTATGATGAAGGTTTGAATAAGATTGTTACAACTATGCCAAATGCTAAGGCGATTGTAAACTGTGGTGACTTTTCAAGTGATGGTGCAGATAGCGAATTTGCAAGATATTATTCTATTATTGACAAATATGATGAAAAACTACAATTTGTTAATGCTTTAGGAAATCATGATGTGCGCTGGACATCTCAAGGATGGGATGGAGTGTATGACCGCTATATGTCATATAATCAAAAATATATGGGAGATACAGATAAAGTATATTATGATACATGGATAGGCGAAGGTGAAGATCAGCACCATTTCGTTGTTATAAATACAGAATGGGACATTAAAGACAGTTCTTATATTTCAAGTGAACAATTAGAATGGTTAGACAAAACAATGGCAGAAGGGGCTGAAGATGACAAACCAATCTTTGTAGTACTTCATGAACCATTACGTAATACAATAGCAGATACCGACAGCTATAACGGTTATTCTGATTTTCCATTAGATGAAGGACCACAGGATTTTGCATTAAAAGAAGTATTAAGAAAGTATCCGCAATCAATTATTCTAACAGGACATGTACACGCTGGTCTTGGGACAAATGAAATTGTCGAGACAGATTATGGTACGTTGGTAAGCGTTCCTTCTTATTTACGTGCAGACTCTGGTGATCCACAAAATCAGCTTGGTTACTATGTAAGTGTATATGATGGAAAAGTTCAGTTGAGTATGTATGATTTTGAACATGAAGCATGGTTACCTGCATATCACTATACAGTTGATTTAACAGATGAAGTACCTGCAGGTAAAGTTTTAGATGTTAATTTTGATGATGAAACAGCAAATGATACATCTGGAAACAATAATAATGGAAAGCTTGTTGGAGACATAGAATTTGTAGATGGAGTAAAAGGTAAGGCGATTCATATTGTAAATGATGAAACAGCTGTAGAAGCAAAACAATATGTAGATTTTGGAAAAGTAGAAGATTTACGTTTTGGAAAAGAAGATTTCACAATTATGTTCTGGTATAAAGGAACAAAAGAAATGGATACAGAAGGAGCAGTAATTTCTAATAAAGATTGGGATTCAGGAGCAAATCCAGGATTTGCAATAGGAACATTTACAGATCCAAGACCAGGAATTGGATTAAACTTTACAGTAGAAGGAAGCAGTAGAAAAGATACTGGTCGATATAGTAGTGCAACTGATGGAAAATGGCATCATATAGCAGCGACGTATGATCGAGATGGAATGATGATATTGTATATTGATGGAAAGAAAGTAGACAGTACAAGTATAAGTGCTGATTTAGGAAAGACGATAGATGTAAATGATTTGAATTTAATTTTAGGAGCAGATGGAAACAAACATTATCCAGTAAATGACAG
>NZ_JMLH01000112.1 GCF_000686665.1 Thomasclavelia saccharogumia DSM 17460
TTACTAAAGCTGACATTATTTTGGATAATATTTTTTTCATGAATCATATTTTTTCCTCCTCATTATCTTTTACAATCTAAAAAGGAGAATTACTTCAAAAACTTCATTAAATATTAAGAAATTTTTCCGTCTTTTATTATAACACAGTCATAAAATTGATTCACTAATTTTGTTTGATGGGCAACGATGATCACAATTATTTCCTTTCTACAATTACGAAGATAATTTAAAATCTTTTCAACCCGATAATCATCTACATTACTCAAAGCCTCATCTAACACCAAAACATCTGGATTTAATATTAAAGCTCTAATGATCATCATGATCTGTTGTTGTCCTGATGATAATGGTCTCCCCTCTACATCAATTATCATTTCTAATTGATCAATAAATTGATCAACTGCAAACTCTCTTAATAATTCTTCTAATAAATAATTTTTTTTACTTTTTAAAAGGAGATTAAAACGTAAAGATTCTTGATAAAAAATTGGTTCCTTATCTAAATAAATAATTTTTTGATACAGCGAATTAGGATCAATATTAACCAATGGTATTCCGTTGATCAATATCTGGCCTTTAATCAAATCATCATGTTTCATTAACAGTCTTAATAATGTTGACTTACCAGCACCAGTGTTGCCTTTTAACCATATCGAATCTTTTATAACTAGATCCAAATGATCAATGATTGGTTTACTATAGCCATAGCTATATGTAATATGATCAAACTTAATTTCTTTTATCTTACCTTTTATTTTCAACTTTCGTTCCTTTTTATCTGGTACGATTTCTTTATAACGCTCATATAAAATCATAATTTCATCTTTTTCAATAATGAATGCAATTATATTGAATAATGGCTCAATCAAATATGTTGTCAACATATAGAAAAAGACAATATCACCAATATTAATATACCCGTTTTTATAATAGTAAGCAGCTATCATAACAACTAAAAAAGCTAATCCTTGAATTAATAATTCACTAATGATATTTAGATCATTTAAACTTTTATCTCGCCAATAAACATTATAATTATACTCATCAAATAAATAATTTATCTTTTCTTTCGTAAATTGTTTTAAAAAAAACTGATGACTGTTATAAAAATTTTTTAAATATTCTAAATATCCTTGATTCATCTGCTCTTGACTAGTAACAATTTTCTTATTTAATCTATTTAATCTTTTCATTCCTTTTGTTATAACGAATGCAATCACAATTAAAACAATTATTACCACTGAACCAATCTGTAAAGAAAAAAGTAGTATTGCAATAATGACTCCACTCATTAAAACCAGATCCATAAATATCGTAAGATAAAGATGAATAAAAAAATCACTTAAAGAATACAAGTTTTGAACTTTAGTTAACAAGACTCCCTCTTGATTACAATTAAAATACTTAAAAGGCAGTTCCAGCATATTAATAACCGTCTTATTTACGTATTCATAATTCAGTTTCTTTTGAATCTCGATTTCCAAATTTTTGCGCTGATAACATACGATGATCCTAATTCCAGCTACAAATATAAAAACTGCACTAAAGCCCATAATAAAATAAAAATCCACTTCATCAAGCATATTGATCAATCCTTGAAAATAAAATGAACCAATTATACTGCAAAATGATATCACTACTGCTTTCATTAATAACTTAATAATACTATGATGACTATCTTTTAAATGCTTGATTATAAATTCTTTAAATCCTACTTCTTTTTGATTTTTATTAATAATATATCTTCCTACATGTTCAATACAAATACATACCCCAGTAAATACTTTTTCAACATCTTTTTCCGTTAATTTAACTAATCCTTGAGCCGGGTCTCCAATTAAAAGATATTTTTTTGTTATTTGATACAAAACTACAAAATGCGTCATATTTTCATTAATAACATGTATTATACAAGGCAGCTTAGCTTCATTTAATAATGTTTTCAAATCACATTGATATGCTTTAGCATCAAAATGATATGATTTCAAACAGCATACCAGTCCATATACACTAATTCCTTCACTCGTTAAACGACAGCGCTCTTTTATTTCCTTTGTTTTTATATCATAATGATAATATTTTAAAATCATTTTAATACAGTATGCCCCACAACTATAATTATTATCTTGTCTATATATTGGATATCTACGCATATTAAAACCTCCTATTATCATTTACTACTAAAAAAGACAAATTACTTCTTTTTAGCTTAAAAATGTTAATAAAAGATATAATTAAATCTATTTTCTTATTATTTTTTCACGATGCATAGCTAGATCTTTCATCACGATCTCTAAATATTGTATTCAATACATTATCACATAAAAAGTAAGCAGCAAAAAAAACTATTATAATTGAGATATTAACGATAATAGGAACTGTAATAACTTATAATTTATAAATGCTCAAGTTTCACACTTGAAAAAGTATAATAATTGTAATAATCATTGACATCATCACTATTATTTCATTTTTTATCCTGTTCTTGACAAAATTATCGACTTCTACTTCTTGTAATAATGCTTCAATTATCTCCAATAGTTTTTATGAACGTAACTGCTGCTATATGTAGAAACAATTTACCCAATGTCTTCACGTCATTTTCTTTTCAAATCTCTTATGATACAATGATATATCTTGAGTAGTACGATATAAGTCTTTCAAAACATAGAATCGTGAATTCTTTTTCAAGTTTAAATGTTGATTTGATTGTTTTGAAAAGAATTTTAATTGTCCTTTTTATTAAATATTCCAATTAAGAAAATTTTTATTGCTGTAAAAGTAATTAAACTTATTTTAGTAAACAATCCTTCTCATTCATAACTAAATATTTAAAATAATTGATAAAATAACCAGCATTTCATCTTCCAATTACATGTTTATTGATGCTTTTTGCAATATAAAAAATAAATCCCTATTGAAACCGTCATAAAAACAATCTCAACACAACATGAAATAATAAACTGCGGTGAGGAAACATCTTTAATACTCATTGCCATAATTGGAAATGTTATTATAGGAGGCAACATACCTAGTAATCCTCCTATTATATATTTTTTATACTCAACATTAACAGCTCCCATATATAAACTCACAATATCACATGGAAGTATGTTGATAATTCTAATTAGAAAAGAGAAAAATAAATCATTTTTAGAACGTAATTTAGATAGCGTCTCTAATTTTGGATATTTTTCTTTTAGATAATTTACTGTTATAGTTCCGACTTTCTGACCAATAAGATATGGTAATGAAAGCATAATTACTGTTCCTATAAGATTAACTAAAAAAGCAATAGGTAATGGAAATAATATACCAGCTGCAGCATACAAAATTCCTGAATATATAAAAATGCTTAGACTTTTAAGAGCAAAAAGTCCTAAAATCATTAAAAATGCTAAATATAAATTATGGGGTGTATAAGCCAATATTCCTTCAACTGTTATGTTATCGCGATAAATCAAGCATGATGATATAATAATTATCCAGATAAAAATCAAAATGATTTTAAAAATTCTTATCAAAGTTTTCTTTATTTTTTCATCAATTGTAACATTTTTAAAAACAGAAGCATAAAATCGCCCATATAAAATAAGAGACATGCACATTACTAACCCACAAATAACAATAAGAAATCTAGCTATATTTTCAGAAATATCTGGATAAAAAATGAAAATCATTAAGACTACATATAATAAGTTATAAACTTAAACAAATTTTTTTGGAAACAAAAAAAGGATTTCTAATTATATCCAAAATACTGAATAGTAAGTAATCCATAATA
>NZ_JMLH01000113.1 GCF_000686665.1 Thomasclavelia saccharogumia DSM 17460
GATTCTCACTATTTGTCAATAGCTAAATAAAAAAGTCTCTTTAAATTACATTAAAGAGCTTTTTCAGTATTTTAATGCCTAACTTAATGACATTGAATAATTGATAATCCTTTTTTTATTATTTTTTCCATATTCCTTTCCCCTTTTAATTTATAAAATTTTACAATTTATAAAATATAAATATCTGATTTTTTCACCTTCCCTTCTATCATTTTTAGAAATCATTTTATTACAACAAAAAGCAAGACCAAATAATAGATATTTTAGTCTTGCCTACTTAAAGTAACAATCTGATTATTTAATTTATATTCAAATACTAGCATAAAATAATAATATTTTCAATTATAAAAGTAAAATTTTTAACTTTTTTCTATTTACTTTAATAAAAATTAATTATGTTCTATTTATTTACTAAGTAATCAAAAAAATCTTATCCTTACTTCCTAACTTATCACTTATATATTTCTAATTTTATTATAGCGTAAATGAAAAACTGTGTAGTTAAGATTAAAAATCTTTTAACTTACACAGTCTATTTTATTTACTTTTTTCACTAATAAAACTATCAACTTGTTTTTCTAATATATTAAATGAAGATGGTCCAGTAGACAGAATTACATCATGAAAATCTACTGATGAAAATTTTTCACCTAATTCTTCTTCAGCTTTATTATAAAGATCCTGGAATAAAAAGCCAGATAAATAATATTGTAAATAATTTGTAGGTGTCTCAATAAATAAATTATATTGTTCAAGCATCGTATCTTCACTTACTTCACCAAAATTATTTTTCCAATAATCTACATAATCATCATAATCCCAGCCGTCATAATGAATACCAATATCCATTAAACAAATAAATACAGCTGTTAAACGATCATTTAAACTTTTATATTCTAAAAGTGTTTTATCTTCTACAGGAGCATATTTATAGCCATTCCACTCAACATAAGTAGCCCATCCTTCACTATAACCATTGTAATCAATTAAATAACGTACTGTTGGTATATTTTTTTGTTGCTTAAAATACGTATGTTGATACATATGTCCAGGATATCCTTCATGTTCAATTGTGTCAAATAAAGTTTGTGAATAATCACCATTAATATAAATCAACTCTGGTGTATCAATTGAAGCATCAATTTTTCCTTGCAAATATGCAGCAGGGGAGAAGTTATCTTTCCAAGCGTCAGGAACTGTAATAATTTCATAATTTAAATTGTCGATTTCTGGATAATCTTGAAAAATAACTGTCTTTAAATAATCTAAAGTTTCTTCTACTGAAGTGAAATCAGAATAAACAAGATCTGAAAAACCTGTTACATTTTGTAATTCAGGATTATCAGTTAATAGAGTTCTAGCCTCCATAATCAATTCAATCTGTTTATTTTGTAAATATTCTTTTACTTCATCAACTGTCATATCTGTTCCAACTCTACCTTGAAGCATTGCCTCATAATATTCTTTACCATTAGAGCTAAAATATAAACCTTTATTTTCTTGGTTAGTTGCTGTAATTGTTTTTAGTTCCTCTCCTAAACTCGTATATGCATTTTTTAAATTAACAGATACTAATTCTTGATTTTTTTGTTTAGCAGCTGCCTTTTCTTCATCATTTAAAAATTCTACTTGATCTATTCTTTGATTGATTCTCTCAATTAAATAATCATCGCTTCCGTTAGTATAATTTTGACACTGTTCAATCGTTTTATCTAATATATTTTTTGCTAATCCAGAATTATTTTCTTGGCGCTTCTTTTCAACCTCTGCATACTTTAAAAATGTTTCTTCAGCAGTTTCTAAAATATGAAAATAGCTGTCTAGATCATTTTGCCGTTCAAATGTAAATTCACTCAATAATAATGGTAATTGCGCTTGAAAACTAATAAAACTTCCTAAATAACTATTATCTAAATAATAATAATCATATTGATAAGCATTTCTTTGTAAATAATCAACTAAAATATCATATGTTAACTTTTGACTATCAGACAGCTTATCATAATCAAATGATTTCAATTCTTTGAGAATCTTTTCACACTCTTTTTTACTTTCTTTATAATCATCCTCATCACTATATGGTAAATTCAACAATTCTTCTTCAAAACCATAGTTACTTGGATTTTCAAAAGTAAATTCAAGATTCATATCATCATCTGCCATCAATAAAGTTGGCAATTTTTCGATATAAGCATCAAAATCTTTTACTTTTGTTGTTGTCTTAGTTTCTTCTTGCGTACATCCAACTACATTTAAAGTAAGTAACAAACCTAAAACAACTGATACAATCTTTTTAAATTTTTTCATTCTATCAACGTTCCTTTATAATAATATATAGCTATATTATAACCTAAAACTATTAAGCATTTCCACTATTGAAACCATAATTTATAAATAACAATATTAAAACATAATCTTAAATCAAATCTAACATTTCATAAACTCTACTATTTCTCCAATGATTATAGCTTTAGAATTATATCCATGACCTATCTCATTTGTTTTTATTATCGCTAAGTCATCATTTACATAATATTTAACTAATTCCGTTATTGTAGGAAGAAACTCTGATTTTTCCATCTCTATAAAAGTACCCAATATGATTCCATTGATTTTATCGAATACTCCCAGCTGTTTTAATTGACTTAAATAAGTTATCATTTTATTAACATCACCACTTTGAGCTTCAAGCAACAATACTTTTTTTTCCATATTTGGCCAATACATAGTTCCTGCTAGTTTCAATAAACATCTAATATTTCCACCTACAACAATTCCATGCATATAATTTCCTTGAATAAATTCATACTCAAAAGTATATAAATCTCTTTTATTTTGAAAAAATGTATTTGAAAAATTATTTATTTGTATTTCACTTTCTGTTGATACTAAATTCCGTATTTGATACAAAACAGATTTATTTTCTGTTTTAGCATAAATAGCATTTATAATTGTCGTTAAATCGCTATATCCCCAAAATAATTTATCACTTTTTTTAATAAGTTCAAAATCTAAATAGGGTAGAATTTGATTTGCAATGTCACCTCCAGATATATCAAAAATAGCTTTAATTTCTTCATCCCGATAAAAATCCATTAATATCTTGGCTCGATATTTTCCACAATCTTTAAAATCTAGTTCATTTTCATACATATATTGACTAAAAACCGGTCTCAGTCCTAATTGAATTAAAACCCCTTTTAACAATTCTATTTTATCTTTAATAGTAATATGTAAACTATTTGAACAACAAACTATACCAACTTTATCATTAACCTCTATTTAAATCACCCCTTTTTCATAATTATATCTAATAATCATAATTAATAAACATTTTTATATCTAATCAAAAACAAGACCTACAATGTAAGTCTTGTTTTAAATAATTTTTTATCGAAATCTTCTTTTTCTATTTCCATAGAACGCTAGAGTTGCAATTGCAAGTCCTGCAAGTGGATATAACATATTTGTTGTATCACTTGTATCTACTGCTACAGTTGTATCTCCTGAAGCAACTACTTCTAAGCCATTGATACTAGCCATTAAGTTTTCATATACTGCATCGACACCTGCCTGATCAATATTTTTATCAGTTAAAGCTGCCTTTGCTTCATTTAACGCTTCCATCATTACATTCCATGTCTTAGCACTATAATTTGTGGCATTTAGTCCATTTGCTTTATTAATTAAGTCTTGTAATAGAT
>NZ_JMLH01000114.1 GCF_000686665.1 Thomasclavelia saccharogumia DSM 17460
GTTATTAGCCGGAGCAGCAGTGACATTATTAAAAAGGAAGAAAATTGAAGAATAGTCAATTTTAAGAACTGTTGATTAATCAACAGTTCTTTTTTACAGGAAAAAATCAAAAATTCAGATGATAAAACTATAGCTGATATTTTTGGAAAATGCGATATCGTTATGAATATTGTCGTTTTGTAAGTAACTGTTTTGCTTTCTATATAAATCAAAATAAGATATAATATACTACAGGTGATGAAATATGAGTAAAAAGAATAAGCAGAATTTATTGATGACAGTTATATTTACCTTAATAGTTTCAATAACATTATTTTATATGTATGATAATTTTATTTTTCAAACATATGGTGATGTAGTTTATTATGATTATATGTTGAGTGGTGAAAATGATGATTTAAAAGTTGAAAATATTGAAGCATATCGTAATGAAAAAACTTTTTCTATTGGGGATGGAAAGGTGATTTTTAAAAATAATGATTTAATTGAACAAGGGGCTATTGCTAATGTTGAAGTGGTATTAAAAAATGGTAAAGAAAAATATGAGTATGAAGTTAATTTAAATAATTATTCTAGTGATAATTTAAGTTATGTAATTGAAAAAGAGGTTAAGGATAATAAAATCAAATTGAGTGATGTTGAAAAAGCTAATTTAACAGTGAAAGTAAATGATGAAGTTGTCAGTGAGTTAGATTTAGAAATTACCCCTGTGGAACAATTGGAGGGTTCTAATAAAGAATATCGAATTGAAAATGCCAGTATTTCAAATAAAATGATGCGGCTGGGAAGTTTAAAAACAAACGATGAAGATATTATAAAAAAATATCCTAAAGTATCTTTAGAATATCGTTATTTAAAAGATCCTAAGAAAGATAAAGATGATAATGATAATTATGTTGTTTTTAAAAAAATTAGTGGAAATAGTAAAGATTTAATTAATTCTAATGATTACGGATCTTATTATTTAGAAGAAGGTAATTTTAAGAATAAAGAATTAAGTGTCGTAATTATTTTTAGTAGTGATGATGATAAATTTGCTTTTTCAATTGATTTAATAACTCGTCAAGTAGGTGATTATTATGGATAAAATAAAAAAAGATTTTATTGTATTTTATTTGATGCGTAATGCAGTTGCAACATTTATTATTACGATATGTTCATTTGTATATGATTTTATGAATTATTTTAATATGACTAGTACTAGAGCTATCATCAAGATTTTTTCTGATAATTTTTATACTACGGTTTATTTTTTACTGTTGTGGATATTAAACTATTTATTATTTGAAATGTATAAAATAATTATTGATTCGTTTAGAAAAGAAAATAAAGAACATGCTAAAGTTATAATAAATGATAAAGAAGTAATTTCTTATGGAACACTTTTACCATTGGTAATATTAGTTATTTTATTACTAGTTAAATTTAATCAGTTGTTTAGGATTAATTTTATTTTGCTGGTATTATTTATGCTATTAAGATCTTTAAAAGAAGAGTTCAAATATCATAGAAATAGACTCATCAAATGAGTCTATTTCAATAAATTACATAAAGAATTTATCATTTCATCTTTCTGAGTATTATTTAAAGAATTATAATATTTTTCGAATAATACTCCTAATCCTGGAAGAATCGTTTCTTCTTTAGAAGCTATACCTTCGTTGATAATTTCTTTTAATTCGTTAAAAGAACTGTCATGTAATTTAGTTAATAATGCATTACGAATATCCATATTATCACTCCAAAATTATTATAGGAAAAATATTATTTTTTATACGAGGAAGTTATGAAAATAAAAAAAATAAAAGTTGATGGGCAAATTATTGAATATCAATTAAATATAAAAAAAATTAAAAATTGTTATTTAAAAATCATTTCGGGTAAACTGATAGTTAATGCTCCACCAAATTTTCCAATTGAAATGATTGAAAAATTGATTCTTGATCATCAAGATATTATTTTACAACAAATTGGTAGTTACATTCCTAAATCTAATTATATTGATGATGGTTATGTATATATTTTTAATAAATATTATCAAATTATTTTAAAAGATATGAATATGCATAAAGCAGCTATTCATGAAGATAAAATTTATGTTTATCATCATAAAATCCAAGAAATAATTGAAAATGAACTAAAAAATATTTTATATGATTATTTAGTAAAACAAATTTGCTATTATTTAAATACGAGGTTTGATTTAACGATGCCTGAAATTGAAATAAAAAAATACAAATCACGCTGGGGAGCTTGTTTTTCAAAACAAAATAAAGTATCTTTTAATTTAGCTTTAGTACATTTAGATAAAAATTTAATTGATTATGTGATCATTCATGAATTATGTCACTTCATCCAGCCTAATCATTCAAAATTATTTTATCAAGAAATTGAAAAACGTTTATCAGATTATAAAATAAGAGAAAAAAGATTAAAGGAGATAGGAATATGATAACTTCAAGTGCTAATAATACAATTAAAACATTAATGAAATTAAAGAAAAAGAAATATCGTGATGAAACAGGTTATTATTTAATAGAAGGAGAACATCTGGTTGAAGAAGCACTGAAGGCTAAACAGGTTGAATTATTAATTTCAACTAAAGCAATCAGTAGTGATTTACCGGTTCTTGAGGTTAGTGATGAAATTATGGCAAAATTAGCTTTTACTAAGTCACCACAATCAATAATGGCAAAATGTATGATAAAAAAAGATGAAAAGTTAATCGATGGTAAACGCTATTTGATTTTAGATGATTTACAAGATCCAGGGAATATTGGCACTTTAATTAGAACAGCATTAGCGTTTTCTTTTGATCAAGTTATTTTATCTGATTGCTGTGTTGATTTATATAATGATAAGTTATTACGTTCTATGCAGGGAGCTAATTTTCATATTAGTTGTATTTATGAGAATTTAAAGACAATTATTTCTAAATTACAAGCTAATGGAGTTACTGTTGTTGGTAGTGCATTAGAAAATGGTAAAGATATAAATAAAATTGATACTTGTAAGAAAATGGCGTTTATTATAGGAAATGAAGGTAATGGAGTAAATAAAGAGATTTTAGCAAAATGTGATCAGATAGGGTACATTCCAATAAATACTATTGAATCATTAAATGCAGCTGTAGCCGGAAGTATTATAATGTATCATTTTAAATAAAAATATGAAGGTATCGATAAATCTATTAGAAAAAATATATATTTTCTAATATTGTTTGCTGAAAAATTTATGTAAGCAAGTATTAATTTTAATTAGATTTTTGAGTTGAATATCATTTTACAATACAGGGATTAAAAAAAAGTAAAAAAAAGGCGAAAAAGGTATTTACAAAGAGGGAGAGATATGGTAAATTAAGGAAGC
>NZ_JMLH01000115.1 GCF_000686665.1 Thomasclavelia saccharogumia DSM 17460
TTACCAGTCTTAGAAAAAGCTCAGGAAGTCTTAGCAAGTGAAGAAGTTAGTCAATTAGAGGTAGACAGTGCCTATGAAGGATTAATAAGAGCATATCTAGACTTAAGACTAAAACCAAATAAAGATGTATTAAATGATTTAATCCAACAGGCAAATGGATTAAACAAAGCAAGCTATAGTGCAAAGACATGGAATGCAGTAGAAAAAGCATTAGAGAAAGCTAATACAGTAATAAATGACCCTGAAGCAAGCCAGGCAGAAGTCGATAATGCCAAGGAAGTATTAACAAAAGCAATGGCAGGATTGGAAACAAGTAATTCAGTAAATACTAATACAACAAGTGTAGCTACTGGAGATGCTGCTTCGTTAATGTCAGGATTAGTAATGATGAGTGTATTAGGTGGAGGCCTATATTTATTTAAAAGAAAGGGATAAATAGTGTAAAAATTTTATTTATTAGAGGATTTGGCAAATATGTTAATCCTCTTTTAGATTATTTATAAATATTAATAAAAATATAAAGCAGTTAATTTTAGGATTATAACTGCTTCGATATTAAAAGGTAAACTTTTTATTTATTGTCATCTTTTTTCTTTCTATTCCACCATGTACCTGTTAATGAACAAGATCCACCTATAATTATAAAAACCATCATTATAATCAAAAATTCCATCTTTTTCTCCTTTTAATTTAATAAATATTGGCAAATAAAGGTTACGATCAAACACACAATAAGTGCGATTATACCTGCTAAAAGTACAAATATAATTTTTTGATAATTTCTTTTTCCTATTTCCTGTTGTGTTTCATCATAAGTTAATTGTTTTCCATCAATAAATGCCAGAATTTCTTTATAAGTTTGAATGTTGTGATTCTTTTTAAATCTTTCAACTATACTTGCAGTATATAGTGTTACAGCAAATAAGCATAGCCAAATAATAATTCCAATATATCCATCGATACTAAATAAAGGATAAGCACTTATAGTTACAATTATTAATTCAACTAAAAAAACAAAACTCATTATATTAAACTTTTTAATTGTTGTTTTTTCGACAACGTCCCTCATCTCCTTTATATCTTCTTTTATAAAACTATCTAAAGATATATTGAAAACATTAGATAGCATTATTAAACTTTTAATATCAGGACAATTTTTATTAGTTTCCCAGTTTGAGATTGTTTGTCTTGAAACAAATATTTTAAGAGCCAGTTCTTCTTGAGAAATTTTTTGTTGTTCTCTAAATTTCTTGATTCGTAATCCAATATTCATCCTAATCTTCTCCTTGACTTTTTTCTTTATTATATATAAATATATGTTTTTTGTCTGTCAAAAGTCTTTGACATTGCCTTTTATCTTTTAAAATCACTATAAAAAATTAAAAATAAGACTAATAAATCTCTAAATATATCATTATGTCATTTTTTCAATTGTTCTAGTAAAGTATGGTTTTATGAATTATTATCTGACTTCCGCTGCTTTTCAAGATAATATCATTTAATAGACTAGGTCGCTTAAATATCTTGATAGTTGATTTTTGTCATTATCATCTGTTGTAAGGATGATAGTGGTGAGATAATTACTTGATAATCTTTTTATAATTTTTAATGTTTTCATTTGGGTAATAAAATGGTCGTCTATGATTTTCGCTTTTTTGTTGCAATACTGGTGGTCAGTATATTTGCGATAATATCTTATATTAAGGCTGTGGTAATGATTTGATAGTATTTTAGTGACTGATTATGTTGTAAAATCAATGCTTTTTGCAGAGATTTTAAGAGATCGGGTTTGTATTATAGTTTTAGTAGATAAAAGAATATATTGATTTTAATAAATAAAGTGACATATTTGATGTTTTGTCACTTAAGTTGAAACACTCATCAAGAAATGGAAATTTAAAAAGCGTATTTTTAATTATATAATTAATTTAGGATCTATTTAATATTTAAAAATTAAGAATTTGGAGGTGAATAAGGGTGGAATATTTTGGAATTAATATTAGATAAGATCAAAAATTAATATAAAATAATTTTAAATAATAAAAAGTGTTTAGAAAGGAAAAGATGATACTAAAAAGGATTAAATTATGAATAAAATAAAGAAAGCAGCTAAAGCTGCACTTAAAATATTATTAGCATCTTCTTTAGCATATACAGCGTTAATGCCGGTAAATGCATCAAATTTAAGATTAAGTAGTGATGAATTTTTATTACCTATAATGTCAGTTTCATTTGATGATGAAAATGCTAATGATACTTCTGGAAATGATAATCATGGTACAGTTGTCGGTGATGTAGAATATGTAGAGGGAATCAAGGGAAAAGCTATCCATATTCAAAATAGCGATGTAGCTTATACTTCAAACACAGCAAAACAATATGTAAATTTTGGTAAAGCAGCTGATTTACAATTTGGTAATGATGATTTTTCTATTGCTTTTTGGTATAAGGGAAATACTACTAAATTTACAGATGGTGGGGTAGTTAGTAATAAGAGCTGGTCTACTGGTTCAAATGTAGGGTTTATTGTAGCTGAATATGATAGCAAACTTACTTTAAATTTTACAGCAAATGGTTCAAGTCGTGGTGATACTGATGATGCTCCTATCACTAATGATCATACTTGGCATCATATTGCAGCAGTTTTTGACCGTAGTGATAAAATGTCTCTTTATATAGATGGTGAAGAATTTTCATCTTCAGATATAAGTTCACAAGCAGGAAGAAGTATCGATGCTTATGATTTTATTTTAGGTGCTGATGGTTTAAAACAATATGGTATAGAGGATGCTGTGATCGATGAATTACAAGTATATAGAGGAGTATTACCTGAAACCCAAATTTCTGATATGTGTGAGTCTTATATTTTAGAAACAAAGATACAAGATTTAAGAAATAAAATTACCGAATATGAACATGCAGTAAATGATATGAATATTGCTCAAGAAAAAAAAGATGCATTTGCTGCAGTTATTAATGAAGTTGAAGCAGGGTTAGAAACAGTTACAAGTTTACAGGAAGTAAAAGAATTAGATGAAAAACTACAAAAAGCATATAGT
>NZ_JMLH01000116.1 GCF_000686665.1 Thomasclavelia saccharogumia DSM 17460
AGATACAGAAATAACAACGACACCAAAATTATATGTATCATTCCCTAAGACTAATGTTGATGATAACGCTCAAACTTTAGTAGTTAATGGATTTGAAAACGACAGTGAAGCTTTGCATATGAAAGATACGATTAATAATGATTTAAGCGTACCAGAAAATATAATTGCTCCTGAAGAAGACAAAACACCAACAAGTATTAAAGTACAATGGGATACAGTAGAAGGTGCAACAAGCTATGAAATTATGGTAGATGGTGTAATTAATAACGTATTATCATCTACAAGTTATAATCATGAAGGCTTAGAGTATGATTCAGAACATACATATCAAGTACGTGCAAGAAATGTTGATGGATATTCTAACTGGAGTGAACCATTAGTAACTCGCTCTCTATTAGATCCATGGCGTAATACTCCTAAACCAGTAAATATTGATTGGACTGGAAGAATTTGGAGCAATCGTAATGCATCGCTAGCATTTGATAATATTTTCCAATCTGGAGATGGAGGATTCCACTCAAATAATGGTGGAATCAATGAAACATTAACAGTTGATTATGGAAAAGGTTATAACATTGAAAAAGTTGAATATTATCCAAGAGACGATGCTGGTAATGGAACAGTTACAAAGATGGATTTTTCAACAAGTTTAGACGGTGTAAATTGGAGTGAAACAAGAACGTTTGAATGGGCAGCTGATTCAACTGTAAAAACAATTGATAACGTAGGACCTGCACGATATATACGTTTTATTCCAAGAGCATCTGTGGGAACATTCTTCTCAGCTAGTGAAATTAAAGTTATTGCTGATGAAGGACGTCAACCATTTGCAATAGGAAGTATTGCTGGTCAGCACAGAGATCACGTGGCTGATGCAGATTATACAAACTTAAATAACTATAAAGGTTTATCTGTTAAAGATAATCCAACATTTGATACTCAAATCAAAAATTATGCTATGGATATCAACATGAATGATATCTATGATGTTTATGATTACACATATACATTGTATAATTTACCAGAAGGAGTAACAAACAATAAAGAAGGTGCTGCAACTGGTAGAGGATCATTAGTATCTAGTGCTGAAAGTTTAACAGCGGGTGAAACATTAACTATTGATGTTACTTTAGATAACGTTGATAATCTAGATGCGCTTGGTGAAGTTATTAATTATAATCCTGAATTATTAGAATTTGTTAGTGTAACACAAGGTGACATTATTGAATCAATGACAGATTTGACAGTTAATAAAGTTTACGATGATGGAACTGCATATGTCAATTTAGCGTATGTTAACAGAGGAGATCAAGCAGTATGCGAAGGATCAGGCGTTGCAGCTACAATAACAATGAAAGCAAAAGCTGACATTGCTAATGTTAGTGAAGCTATTGATTTAAGTAAGATCTCATTATATGGACCAGATGTTTTAGTTACGGATCCAGGATTACAGCCTTCTGAAAATGCATTAGTATCTACTACTGCAAACTCTAGCGGATCAGTTTCTGCAAAAAGAGCTATTGGGCCTAATAAAGAAAATGTTGTAACTGTAGAGTTTGATATGGTAACAACATTGGAACCAACTCAAACAAATGCAATCGTTTCATTAGGAAGCAGTGATTCAAATTATACAGCTTATAGCCAAATGCCAATTGTTATTCGGATGTATAAGGATGGAAAATTTGGTGCTCATAATGGTAGTACATTTGTTCAAAGTGGTTTGAGCTTTAATAAAGATGAATTTTATCATATTGTAGTAACTGTTGATTTAGAAGCAGAAAAATGGAGTGCGACTGTAACTGATGAAGCAGGTGTTGCAACTGTTATTGCTGATAACTTTGGATTCCGTTCAACTGCAGCAGTGCCTGAAAATATTGGTAAGATCTATTTAGTTAATAATGAATCAAAAGCTGGTAAATTCTGGTTAGAAAATATCGAATTATATGATGGAGCAGCTGATACAAGCTTTAGCCTTGGATTAGATGATTTTGATATTACTATGACAAATGAATTCTTGCCAGAAGATGATGGAACTAATGTTGAAAAATTAATTCAATATGGTAAAGCTAATGGATATACTAAATTATTTGATGGTAATAAAGATGGTTCTAGTGCAAGAGATTTTGAATTCCTATGGGATATTTCATCTAATTATGGTGAAGATGGAAAACTTCCAGAATATGTAGCATTACCATTAACTATGCATTTAGATCTAAAAGAAGATGCATTAGTAGATCAAGTTAAAGTATATAATGCTAATAAAGCTAATGGATACTTAACAAGTGCTAAGGCGCAATTAGTTTATACAGATGGTACAAAAGGAGAAGAAGTTGTTATTTCAGATATGCAATCTATATATGAATTCAATTTTGATCCTACAAAGAATGTAGATAGAATTGATATTACATTCTTAACAGCAATTACAAGTGGTGGGGCACCAGTTTCTAATATGTTAACATTAGCTGAAATAGAAGTTACGGGTCGTCCTGCAATAACTGAAACTGACAAGTTGATCAATAGTGCAATTACTAATGTTGAAGCTATTGATAATGGTGGTGATTCAGCAGACAGAATGTTTGATGGTGATTTAACAACATATTGGGAATCACCATGGTCTGGAAGCCAAGCCACTTTACCAAAAGATGTTGTTATTACATTAGATGGTGTTTATAGTTTAGATTCTCTTGAATTTGTTTCACATACAATTCGAAATGGTGGTATCACTAAATATGAAGTGTATACAAGTACGGATGGTGAAAATTGGTCAAAAGCAACTGAAGGAACAGTAGATGCTGAAGAATATAAACAAGGTAAGAATGTTACTGTTCCAGTTGATTTAGCTGGTGTCAATGCTAAATATGTAAAACTTGTAGCATTAGAATCAGTAGGAAGACTTGAATCAGAAAATAACATGTATGCAAGAATTGCGGAAATGAAGCTATATGGAACAAAAGTAGAAATCATTGAAGCTGATAAAACAGCTCTTAGTGCCGCAGTTGTTGCTGCAGAAGCATTAAATGAAAGTGATTATACAGTTGATAGCTGGACAGTACTTGCAGATGCATTAACACAGGCTAAAGCATTAATTGCTAAAGA
>NZ_JMLH01000117.1 GCF_000686665.1 Thomasclavelia saccharogumia DSM 17460
ATGATTAGTGCTTTAGGATTAATGACATCATTAGGTATGATTGTTTATCTTAAGAAAAAGGAATCTTATAAATAAAATATGATAAGCTTACTAATTTATTTTAGTAAGCTTACTTTTAAAGATATATAAGTGATTAAAGGGATATATATATTTATTTATAGTAACAATATCGAAGGGAAAATGTTTATGAATAATAAAATTATAAAGAAGGTATTGGCAGCAGTGATGTTAACAACTACCCTTGCTTCCAATATACCACTAACTAATGCTAATGCATTAAATAATAAAAGTGCTGAAGATCCAGTTTTAGTACCAGCACCTCAAAAGATAACGTATCAAGATAATATACTTTCAATAACTAATACAGTTAATATCAAAGGTCAGGAAACTGCAGATTCAGATGCAATAAGAGAATTAACAGAATATTTAGAAAGTAATGCAATTGCAGTAAATGAAAATTATCAGGAAGATTCTACTACATTTATAATTGGAGAAGAAGATGATGATGTAGATGGAATGAATACTGCTAGAGATAGTTTTGGACTAACGGATGCAGCTTTGTTAGATGATGAAGGATATGTTTTGGGAGTAGATAGTTCAAATAATGGTACGATACTAATTGAAGGTAAAGATGGTGATGGAACTTTTTATGGTGTTCAAACGCTAACACAATTAGTATCTAATGAAGACGGAACATTAAAAGTAAAAGAAGTAAAAATTGAGGATGAACCATCAATGGTTACCCGCGGAACTATTGAAGGATTTTATGGTACACCATGGACTCATCAAGATAGATTAGATCAAATAGAATTTTATGGTAAATCAAAATTAAATACATATATTTATGCACCAAAGGATGATGTTTATCATCGTACAAAATGGAGAGAACCATATCCAGATGATGAAATGGAGAAAATGAATGAATTAATTAAAACTGCTAAAGAAAATAAAGTTGATTTTGTTTTTTCACTTTCACCTGGAAATGATATTCAATTTACTGGCACAAATGCTGAAAGTGATTATCAGGCTTTAGTGACTAAATGTGAATTAATGTATGAAATGGGTGTCAGAAGTTTTGCAATCTTCTTCGATGATATTTCAAATAAACAAGGAACGGAACAAGCTGCTTTTTTGAATCGTTTTAACGAAGAATTTATTTTAGCTAAAGGTGATGTTACACCTTTAATTACAGTTCCAACTGAATATGATACAAATGCAATGAGTGATGGAACTAGCTTAAAGACATATACTAAGAATTTTAGTGAAACATTAAATTCTGGTATTAGAGTATTATGGACAGGAACTGCAGTAGTGCCTGAAGGTATTGATGTAAGTAATGCCCAGTATGTAAAAAGTATTTATGGTAATAATGTTGGTATTTGGTGGAATTATCCAGTAACTGACTATATTACTGATAAATTAGGTTTAGGTCCAATTTATGGATTAGATAAGGGGTTATCTAATGAAATAGATTTTTTAGTTATGAACCCAATGGAACATGCTGAATTATCAAAAATTTCATTATTAACTGGTGCTGATTATTCATGGAATAGTGCAGCATATGATTATAATAAATCATTTGAAAATAGTATTATTAATTTATATGGAGATTTAGCACCATATATGTATACTTTTGCTAATCACTCTTCTAGATTGGTTGCAGGCTGGGCTTCTACAGGTAGAGCAGATGCTCCAGAAGTAAGAGAATTGATGGATCAATTTATTAAGAAGAATGCTAAAGGTGAAGATATAACAGCTGAGGTCGAAGCTTTAACAGCAGAATTTGATAATATGATCTTGGCTGCAGATAAATTACAAGAAGCTTTAACAAGTGAACAATTAAGCCATTGCAATTCTAATTTGAATAAATTAAGAAGTTTAGGAGAAGCAGATAAAATAGCATTAGAATTATTTATTGCAATTGGTGAAGGAAATGATGAACAAGCAAATAGTTTAAAGAGTACATTACAAAATAGACTATCTTCATTAACTAGTGGTAAAAAAGTTTCTGAATTAACAGCATTACAATTTATTAATGATGCAGTTGATTATAATCCAAATGCTGTTGCAGGATTTGAAGTTTCTAAAACATTTGTTGTTCCAAATGAGGAAATTCAATTAACTAATACTAGTTCAGTTTCAGCGACTGATTTAGAATGGACTTTTGAAGGCGCAAATATTGAATCTAGTACAGAAGAAAATCCAGTAATAAGCTATGCTAAAGAAGGTGTTTATACAATTTCTTTAAAAGCAAAAAATAAATTAGGTGAAGATGAAATTATTAAGGAAGGTATTATTACTGTTTCTAATGAAGCGGATAATGAAATAGTAAATCTTTCAGTTGGTAAGTCTGCTTCAGCAACAAGTTATACAGGATCTTCCGAATCACCAGATAAAGCTATTGATGGAATTTCATCAACTAAATGGTGTGCAACAGGATGGAATCGTCCTCATACTTTAACTATTGACCTTGGAAAAGAAGTAACTGTAAGCAGTGTGGTTATTTCACATGCTGAAATAGGTGGCGAAGGTTCCGGCTTAAATACTCGTGACTATCGAATTCAAGTAAGTAGCGATGGAACAAATTATACTGAAGTCGTTAATGTAGAAGGAAATACAGCTGGATTAACAACTGATACTTTCCAGGTAAGTTTAGCACGATACGTTAAATTAATTGTCGATACACCAACACAAGGTGGTGATTCAGCAGCAAGAATTTATGAAGTTGAAGTAATGGGATTGGATAAAGCTATTACTATTCCACCAGTTTATGTTCCAGTTACTGATAAAACAGCATTACAAATTGCCGTTGATACAGCTAATACTTTAAAAGAACAAGGAGCATTAGATAATGTCGTACCAGCTGTTGTTGTTGAATTTGAAGCAGCACTAGCTGAAGCTGAAGATGTTTTAGCTAATGATAAAGTAAATCAAACTACAATTGATAGTACTTTCTATCGTCTAGCAAATGCAATTCATATGTTAGACTTTGTAAAAGGTGATAAGAGTGCTTTAGAAGCCTTA
>NZ_JMLH01000118.1 GCF_000686665.1 Thomasclavelia saccharogumia DSM 17460
ATTATCAAATTAAATTAGTTATATTTAATTTTAACTAATTTACGAATGCATAAACAGTAGTTTTTTGAGTCAAAATAATTTGCATATCAACAATAAAGTATGGTTTGAAGTTTTGCATTTCTCTGTTTGTGTATCTGATGATAAACTGGCAACTGCTTTAAATATGCTAACGAAGAAACAGTGTAATACTATTTTACTATACTATTTTCAAGATATGAATGACAGAGAAATTTCAGAGTTATACCATGTATCACGTTCAGCAATTTCTAGCAGGAGAAATAGAGGTTTAAGAAAATTAAAAGAACTACTGAAAGAAAGGGATTAAAAAAATGAGAAAAAAATATGGTTGCCCTACTTTTGAATTGATTTGCAGAGCGTCCAGTGGAGAGGAAGAAGCAATCATAGAAATTTTGAAATTCTATGACGCTTATATTTCTAAATTATGCTTACGACCATGTTGTCACTCTGAAAGTGGTAAAGTCACTATGCAGATTGATGAAGAACTAAAGGGCGAAATCCATACGGAAATGATAAAATCAATCTTGAAATTTGAAATCAAAATAAAGTAAATAAATCACTATAGAAAAAATGGGAGATACACAGTTTTATCGTGCAATCTCCCATGTTATTTTTCCCGTCATATCGTGGCTCTCTTAAACATAGTAAAATCGTAGTAAAATGAATAATTTTTATGCAATATTTCTTTGATAAATACAGTGTTTATGCGGATAATCGGACTTTTTATAAAAAGTTTTTTAGCTAAAAATTCAAAAAACTAGCACTCAGGGGTTGACAGTGCTAAGGTGTTGTATTAAAATAGCTTTAGCACAAAAGAAAGATGAGTGCTAATATAAGAATGGAGATGTAATTATGGCTGAAAAGAAACAATTTAAAGCGGAATCAAAAAGATTATTAGATTTAATGATTAATTCTATTTATACACATAAAGAAATTTTTTTAAGAGAGTTAATTTCTAATGCAAGTGATGCAAGTGATAAATTATATTATAAAGCACTTACTGAGAACATTTCATCAATTAGTCGTGATGATTTAATTATTGAACTTGGTTTAGATAAAGAAAATCGTGTTTTAACAATTAAAGATCATGGAATCGGGATGGATAAAGATGAATTAGAAACGCATTTAGGTACGATTGCTAATAGTGGATCTTTTGAGTTCAAAAATGAAAATGATCATGATGATATTGATATTATTGGTCAATTCGGGGTTGGTTTCTATGCTGCTTTTATGGTCGCTAAAAAAGTAGAAGTAATTTCTAAAAAATATGGTAGTGATCAGGGACATACTTGGGTATCTGAAGTTAGTGATGGTTATGAAATTTTTGAAACCGATGTTAGTGAACATGGAACAACGATCAAATTATATTTAAAAGATAATACTGAAGATGAAAATTATGATGAATATGTAAACCAATATCATATTCGTGATTTAGTAAAGAAATATTCTGATTATGTTCATTATCCAATTAAAATGGATATGACTGTTTCTAAGAAAAAAGAAGATAGTGATGAATATGAAGATGTAGTTGAAAATCAAACATTAAATTCTATGGTTCCTTTATGGAAAAGAAATAAAAAAGATATTACAGATGAAGAATATAATGAGTTCTATAAAGATAAATTTAATGATTTCAATGATCCTTTGAAAGTAATTCATACTCATGTTGAAGGTAATGTGTCATATGATTCAATATTATTTATTCCTTCTAAACCACCGATGAATTATTATTCAAATGAGTATGAAAAAGGACTACAATTATATTCACGCGGTGTCTTTATTATGGATAAAGCTAGTGAATTAGTACCTGAACATTTTAGATTTGTTAAAGGTTTAGTAGATTCTGAAGACTTATCATTAAATATTTCACGAGAAATGTTGCAGCATGATCGTCAACTAAAGGTAATTGCTGATAAGATTGAAAAGAAGATTCAAAGTGAATTAGAAACAATGCTTAAAAAAGATCGTGAAAAATATGAAGAATTTTTTGATAGCTTTGGTTTACAGTTGAAATTTGGTATTTATAATAGTTATGGAATGTTAAAAGAAAAACTTCAAGATCTATTATTATATTATTCTAGTAAAGAAGAAAAGCTTATTACCTTGGCTCAATATGTTGAAAATATGCCTGAAGGGCAAAAAGAAATTTATTTTGCAAGCGGTGAAACTAGAGAAAAGATCGCTACTTTACCACAAGTGGAGTTAGTTAAAGATAAAGGTTATGATGTTTTATATTTAACTGATAATGTCGATGAGTTCTGTTTCCAAATGATGCGTGATTATAAAGAAAAACCATTTAAATCTGTAGCTCAAGGTGATTTAGATATTGAAACAGAAGAAGAAAAGAAACAATTAGAAAAGACTAATGAAGAAAATAAAGATTTATTGACAGCAATCAAAGATTCATTAGGTGATAAAGTTGTCGATGTTAAAGTATCTTCACGTTTAAAATCACATCCAGTATGCTTAGTATCAAGCGATGGTGTATCATTTGAAATGGAAAAGGTTTTAAGTCAAATGCCTGAAGGTAATAATGTTAAAGCAGGAAGAATTTTAGAAATCAATCCAAATCATGATATTTTCAATGCAATGAAAAAGGTTTATGAAAATAACAAAGATAAAGTTGGAGACTATGCAAGTATTTTATATGATCAAGCATTATTGATTGAAGGATTCTCAATTGATAATCCAGTTGAATTCTCAAATAAAATCTGTGATTTAATGATTGAATTAAATAAATAATAAATAGGCTAATTATTAGCCTATTTATGCTATAATAAGTTATAAACTTAAACAAATTTTTTTGGAAACAAAAAAAGGATTTCTAATTATATCCAAAATACTGAATAGTAAGTAATCCATA
>NZ_JMLH01000119.1 GCF_000686665.1 Thomasclavelia saccharogumia DSM 17460
TCACCTTTTACAAAGTCTAACATATGAATTGCGTTAGCTAGACGATAGAATGATGCATCGATCGTTGTTTGATCAGCGCTAGAATCAGCTAAAATACCTTCAGCTTCAGTTAATGCTGCTTCAAATTCATTAACAACTGCTGGTACGACATTATCTAATGCATTTTGAGTTTTTAAAGTATTTGCGGTATCGACAGCTATCTGTAATGCTGTTTTATCAATTTTATTAACTACTAGCAAATCTAAAACTGCAGTATATTTTTCTTGTAAATCATTTTCAGTCTCATCTACGATCGTTTGCGCCAATTTATGAGTTAAATTAATATTTTCTGCTGTTTGTAATGCTGTTTGTAATTCATTTAATTCATTAGCTGCAGCAGCCCAAGATTCAGCTGTAAATTCAGCCTCATTTAATCGTTTTACTTGATCAATAACGTCTACTAAAGCTGCTTTATCTGGTTCTTTAGCAAGAGCCTCATATTCAATACCAAAACCTAATTCATACACATTTTCATCAGTAGAGTATACTTTAGAACCAGGAACATATTTTGGAATATCTACTGGTAATTTACCAGAAGCACCAAATGTACCTAAAACAACCTCAGTCCCTGCAGTTAAATTAGGACTAAACGCAGCTGTTGCGCCTACTGTACCCCCGCCAAATGATTCAGTAATATCTAATCCAGCACTTGTAGTACCGTATACTGCTAAAATGGCATCAGCATCAGGGAATGCTTGTACATCATATGGATGATTTAATGAAATAACAACAGTCTGTTTTCCATTTTGTTTACAATAATTAGTAAATAATTGTGGACATGCAACTAAATAACCATCTATACCACCAGCACTACTAATTTCTGAGGCATGAACAAGAACAGTACCCCAATCTAAAACGTCTTTATTCGTTCCGACAAAATTAGTACCATCAGAATTTATTGCACTATTAACGTTATCATTTAATCCTGTCCAATTATAGTGTTGTAAAATTTTATAATCAGCTCCTTCAGGAATAATTCCTGCCTGTTTTGCTCTTTCCCAAGCCAAAACAAAGCGATTATTATTTCTTGAATATGTAGATGCAAATACTACTCTTGAATCATTAGTTAATTTAAGAGGTAATACATCATTTTCATTTTTTACTACAGTTACTGCATTTGCAGAGATCAATCTTTCAGTTTCACGATTTTCGACTGATCCCACCACACTTGAAGCAATTGCTTTCTTTTCAGCTAAAGTAGTTGTATTATTAACCAAATCCATTACATTTCTATTATATTTGCAAGTTAAAATTCTTTCTACAGATTTATCTAACTCATCAACAGATAATGTGATTCCATTGTAACCATCTTCTTTAGTATAAGCATCAACAAATGCATTGATCAATGGAATTAATTTTGTTTCCATATCAGCCATAGAAGATATATCAGTAAATGGAATATCTAAAATATCAACCCCGGCTTTTACAGCTAATAAGTTTCTTTCATTTACATCAAAATAACTAGCTACACCAGCCATTGTCATAGAATCCGTTACGATCACTCCATCATAATTCAATTCATCTCTTAATAAATCTGTTAAAATCTCTCTAGATAAAGTTGCTGGTGGACTCATAAACTCATCTTTAATACTTGAGTAAAGTTCTTCTGTAACAATATTTGGGAATTGAATATGTGCTGTCATAATCATATCCGTACCACTTGCGATTGCAGCCTGGAATGGTACTAGCTCAGTTTGATATAATTCTTCTTTAGTTGAATTAATTGAAGGCAATCCTGTATGAGAATCTGTTGCCACATTACCATGTCCTGGAAAATGTTTAGCTGTTGTTGCTACATTTTTACTTTGTACTCCTTCAATATATGCAGAAGTAAATTCAGCTGCTAATTGTGGATTACTGCTAAATGAACGTAATCCAATAACAGGATTATTAGGATTATTATTTACATCAGCAACTGGCGCAAAATTGGTATTTACTCCAACTGCGCTTAATTCGCTACCAATAATTTCACCAGCTTTTATTGCATTTGCTGTATCACCAGTAGCTCCTAATGCCATGTTACCTGGTAAAGCTGTACCACCTGTTAAACGATATACGATTCCGCCTTCTTGATCAGCCGCAATCAATAATGGAATATTGTTTTTACCTAAATCTTTATCCATTGCTGCTCTTTGTAAACCATCTGTTAATTCAACATTTACAGTTGCATCTGCATTAAAATTAGCAGCAAATAAAATAACACTACCAATATCATATTCACCAATGATTTGATAAATTTCATCATTGATATTTTGAACTGATGATACTTTTGTACCATCTTCCATTGTCCAGCCGCTTCTAAAAGAAAGCATTAATTTTTGGCCAATTTTTTCTTCCAATGTCATTTTACTAACTAATTCTTTGGCTTTTTCATCATTAGTTGATGCATCGACATTAGATATTTGTAAACTAAAAATAGTTGTAATAACCATTGATAAAACCATGATTAATGAAACAATCTTCTTTTTCCCTAATCTCTTCATTTTTTAATCTCCTTCTTTAATTTTAAATAAATCAACGGTTTAAATAAATTCAACAAGTATTATTACTTATCTACTTCAAGTACTAAATTCTAATTTTTTCACCTCGTTTCTTTATTGTACCTGAATAAATGATGAATCAATGTTACTTTTTTTCCAAAATAAAACCTAAGTAGAACAAGCAAAAACATTTTGCTCATATCTATACTTAGGTCATGCCTGATTTAACAGTAACATCTCATCTAATATATATTTTAAATAACTAAACAAATAATGTCAATGATAATCCAAAAATAACATTAAATATATAATATTATTGCATCAAATATAAAAATTTAAATATTAG
>NZ_JMLH01000120.1 GCF_000686665.1 Thomasclavelia saccharogumia DSM 17460
AAAAACAGGTGAGAAAAATTATGAAGTTAGATATAAATATTAATCATTTTTAAAAAGGCACTTGAAAAACATGCAAAATAACGAAACTCAAAATATGGTTTAACTAGTAATTTTGAGTTAATATGCTATAATTTTACTGGGATAATAAGAGGAGGTTGATGATGAACAAAAAATTAAAAGGATTATTTATCTCATTAGTTGTTTTAACTATGAGTTTTTCAATTAGTATGCCATTAAATAATGTATCAGCTGAAGAAAATACAAAAGATGAAGAATTTGTTGCTGGTGATACATTAAAAGATGATGAAGTTGTAACTACGATGGATGAAAATGGTAATGTATATTTGCTAGATGATGTTGAAGAAAATATGCCTAAGAGTAATAACTCTAAAAAAGTTCAAAGTCGTAGTATTGAAAGAATTACTAACTCATCTACAGCTGTAGTTAATTTTAGAATTTATAGCTCTGCTAGTACTAATACTTCATATTATGAAGATGGCACAAACAGAGAAGGCTATACAAATGGCTATTATGCTGCTGATGGTGCTTTTTTGGGATATGATAATGAAACAAATCCTACAAAAGTTAAATTTATGCAGGCAGGTGTAATTGGCTGGGTTGATGTTAATAAAGTAGAGGTATTAAATTATACTGATTCTAAAGTTAATACATTAAGTAAGTATTATGTAAAGAATGGTAAATTATATCATGGAATTTCTACAAATTTATCAAATAGCAGTTATAGCTCATCATTGAATGCAGGAACGGCACCATCGTATTTAAAAGAGGGCTATGATTATTATAGTTATGATGGTCATTATTTTTATGAAGGCAGTACAGCAGCAAGCTATGCTAAAATGCTTAATGATTATCGAAACAACAGAAGAACAAATGCTGTTAATAGTTCTTCACCATATTATAATTATTATCAATATTTATCCCATCGTAGTATAACTACATATAGTGCAGATGAATTGAATAAGGCTATATCAGCATTAGTTGGTGCTTCTGAAAATTCATATGGAAGGACTTCTAAATTAAGAAATTTAGGAGAATGTTTTATTTCGAATCAAAATAAATATGGGACAAATGCATTATTAATGTTGGCAGTAGCCGCAAATGAAAGTGCATGGGGTTGTAGTAATATTGCAGCTCAGAAGAATAATTTATTTGGTCATGCTGCATATGACAGTGACCCAAACGGAAGCGCAAATGGCTATTCTTCTGTTGAATATAGTGTATATTATCATTCCGCAATGTTTATATCTAAAGGTTATTTAGATCCTGTAACTGATAGCCGTTATTATGGAGCTAATTTAGGTGATAAAGCAAGTGGTTTAAATGTTAAATATGCTTCGGATCCATATTGGGGAGAAAAAGGAGCTGCTATTTGTTGGCGGATTGATGAGTATTTAGGTTCAAAAGATGCATCAAAATATACGATTGCAATAAAAGATACATTAAATAATAATCATTCAGTTATTAACATAAAAAGTGATGCAAATAGTGGTTCAAAACCATTATATTCCACATATCCTGTAAGTTCTAAAAGTACATATAGTAGTTATGCACCTTCAAATTATCCATTTATTGTTTTAAAAAATGGAGATAAAAACAACTATTATAAAATCCAATCTGATGGAGCAGTAAATAGTGATCGTACGGGGATAATTCAAGATCCAAGTCAATCAGAATATGATTTTGATAAAGATTATGGATATATTCCAAAATCAAGTGTGACAATAGTATGTACAGGTAGTGATTCATCAAGCAGTAAAGCAAATACCGAAAATACTACAGGGCAGCCAACAGGTAAAGGTGATAGTGAACCAACTTTATATTATTCAGCCAATAGTCAAAGTGTTGGCTGGTTAGATGAAGTAAATGAGCCTAATACAGCAGGAACTACAGGACGCTCGTTAGACTTATATCAAATCAAGATAAATTTAAAAAATGCAGTTAAGTCAGCAGTATTATCAGGGCAAGTATACAGCAATGGTTCATGGCTGAATTATGATAAGATCACTTCTTCTACTGTTATTGGAAATGCAAATTCAGCATTACAATTAGTTAATTTTAATTTAACTAATCAAGCAGGATATAAATTACAATATCGAGTTCATAGTGCGGATATTGGCTGGCAGGCATGGACTGATCAAGGAAATAATGCTGGAACAGTTGGAAAGAATATTCAAGCAATTGACTTTAGACTAGTAAAAGATAGTTCTATTGTTTATAGCCCATCAATTTATTACCAGGCACATGTTAGTGAAAAAGGCTGGCTGGATTATGTTGGAGATAGTGAGACTGCAGGAACTATCGGAGAATCATTATCATTAGAAGCGTTTAAAATTGGAATTGATAATTTAGATAATTATCAATTAACTATAAAAACCTATGATAAAGTAAATGGTTGGGTAACGAGAAATAATGTTAATGATGAAACAATCAATGGAACAGAAGGAGAATCATTACCATTACAAGCAATTAATGCTGTTTTAACGGATAATAATTCTGGATATATTTTACAATATCGTACTTATTTATCTAATCTTGGTTGGACAGAATGGACTAATCAAGGTGAAAATAGCGGTGATACTTCAGGAAATAGACAAATAGAAGCAGTTATGTTTAGACTAGTTCAAAGCAATGAACCAGTAAGCGTATCACTTAATAAAACGAGCTTAAATCTTTATGTTAGTAGTAGTGAAAATCTTATAGCCACTATTACTCCTGAAAATGTTACAAATAAAACACTAACATGGACAACAAGTAACAGCAGTGTGGCAACAGTAAGCAGTACTGGAAAGATTACAGCTAAAAGTGCAGGAACAGCAACGATTA
>NZ_JMLH01000121.1 GCF_000686665.1 Thomasclavelia saccharogumia DSM 17460
CCATAAATATTATGGAAAGTAAATAATGAGGAATATATTAATATATCAATATATATTCTGGTTACTTTCCATAATAATTTACTTTCTATAAATTAGATAAAAAAAGAAGAACAGTTATTTTGTTCCTCAATTGAAGCATGGAGATCTATTTTTGATTTTCATATTTTTCCTCCAACAAAAAAAGCCAATCATATTGATTAGCTTATCATCTTATTGAATATGTTCTAAAATAAGGTCATACAATGAATCACTTATTCTTATTCCACATTCCTTTAATTTACTTATACTTTCTCTTATTTCATCTGCATTTAAAAATCCTTCATCAAAAAACTGCAATAATATTCCTACAGTACCCGTAATTGTTAATCCCATTTGTTTAGCCACTATTCTTCCTTTACGTTCGTCCATCAGCAATAAATCAGCTTTCTTTTCATCTGCCATAACAATGGCTTCACTTTCACCAGCATCCAATCCTGTTACTCGTCTAAATATATCTACTGATTTTGTATCAGTAACTTCTTCAACAAAAATATATGGACAGTTTTTTATGACTTGAGCTTCATCTTGAAATTTAATATTTGAAATCAACTCACTGTATACTGCCTTGGGTATAACGACTTCATGGAACAATTTTTCCAGCAAATCTAATTGATCTGCCTTTAACAAAGATATAATAGGTGTTGTATCAGAAATAATAATCATTACAGATTTGACCTCAATTTCTTTATTGCCTGAAGATCAGAGGTCAATTCATCTACTGATTCTCGAAGATATGATATACCTAATTTTCCATATAAAGCTATCAAATCCAACTTATGAACACCTAATAACTCAGCAGCCTTACCATACGAAATCGTATCATCTTGAATATAAGGATATAAAATCATTGCATTTTGTTTTAACACAGCTTCTTCATCTGTTTTAGAAACATATGAAACCATGCCTTCAGGTATATTGATTTCTATTTTTCTCATACTCATAAAAACGCCTCCTTCTTCTTATTTGTATCACCTAATTACATCTTTATTATACTATTTTTTTGATTTATTGTATATAAACTTTTCTTTAGCAAATTAATCACTTAAATATGGTCAAATATTTTCTTCAACCTGCTGAACATTTCTTTCTTTTTGAATTTGTTTTTCTTCATTATCTCAAGTTAAGAATACTGCCAATCCAATAACAAATAAAATCACTAATAATTTTTTCATAACTTTCAGCCCCTTGTTTTTTATTTACAGTTTCATTTTACATTGAGCATTTATGAATAACAAATGTACGATTAATTTGACTTTCTTAGATTTTTGCTTTTTCTTTTGGCAGATTCACTGCCCTTTGAATTTTTTCTTACAAAACATCTATAAAACTCCTTAGGCATAATATATTGCTTTTTCATCATTTTCTCCTTCACTACTTCTTATATAAATTGAAGATATAATATAATACTTAAAACATAGTTGTCATTTCTTCCGTCAGGTAATAAATACCCGTTAGTGTTGAAAAGAGGTTTTTAGGGGGAAACACAGTCACGTTTCCAGGCAAAAAAAAGCAGACTTCCCCTTACAAGCCTGTTGATATTTGAAAATATGCAATTTCTAAAGTTACATGTGTAACTCAACTTATCTTTCATGTTCCTTATTTCTTTTCTTTGCCCATGATTTTAACAGTTTTATAATCACTTCACTTTTTTGTCTTGGTGTAAAGTCTTTAGGAAAATATTCATCTATATCCTCCATTTTAAAAGAAATCTATTCTTTTTGATTGGCTTTTTCTTCTGTCATGATTGTATAGATAACATTTTCATCTAATCGGTTTTCTTTTGATAATTCCTTCATTCTAATTGTTTGAGCATAAGATGGCGTTAGATCAAGTTTTTCAATGTATTTGACAACCAATTCCTGATTATCTTTAGATAAATAAGACAGTTCAACTGCTGGGTTAAAGGCTATTTTCTTCTTATCTTCTCTTAAACCATCGACCATGTTCCTTAGTGGTTCAATGAGTTCAGTTAAACGAATATACCTCTTAACTTGATTTCTACTTTCACCAACTTCATCTGCGAGTTTTTCTACTGAATATACTCTTTTTCCTTAATGTTTCATGGCTTCCAGCTTCATCTTATATGCAAAACCTCTTTCAGTAGGCAATATCGTTTCTCGCTGAATGTTGGAATCAACCATGATGATCGTTGCCTGATCATCAGTTAAATCACGTACAATAGCAGGCACTTTATCTAAACCATTTAATTCAGCAGCCTTCATTCTTCGATGTCTGTTGATATGCAAATTATTTTGACTCAAAAAACTACTGTTTATGCATTCGTAAATTAGTTAAAATTAAATATAACTAATTTAATTTGATAATA
>NZ_JMLH01000122.1 GCF_000686665.1 Thomasclavelia saccharogumia DSM 17460
GGAGAGATCATTGAAAACTAAACAGAATTAAGAAACACACGTCAAAGAAGAGAAAAAGAAGAGCTAAACAAACGAAAGATTGTAAAGATAAAGAGACAATGGAGAGTTTGATCCTGGCTCAGGATGAACGCTGGCGGCGTGCCTAATACATGCAAGTCGAACGCGGGCAGTAATGTCCGAGTGGCGAACGGGTGAGTAAGACATAAGTAACCTGCCCTTTACAGGGGGATAACTATTGGAAACGATAGCTAAGACCGCATAGGTAAAGATACCGCATGGTAGGTTTATTAAAAGTGCCAAGGCACTGGTAGAGGATGGACTTATGGCGCATTAGCTGGTTGGTGAGGTAACGGCTCACCAAGGCGACGATGCGTAGCCGACCTGAGAGGGTGACCGGCCACACTGGGACTGAGACACGGCCCAGACTCCTACGGGAGGCAGCAGTAGGGAATTTTCGGCAATGGGGGGAACCCTGACCGAGCAACGCCGCGTGAAGGAGGAAGGTCTTCGGACTGTAAACTTCTGTTATAAAGGAAGAAAGGCGGATACAGGGAATGGTATCCGAGTGACGGTACTTTATGAGGAAGCCACGGCTAACTACGTGCCAGCAGCCGCGGTAATACGTAGGTGGCAAGCGTTATCCGGAATTATTGGGCGTAAAGAGGGAGCAGGCGGCAGCAAGGGTCTGTGGTGAAAGACTGAAGCTTAACTTCAGTAAGCCATAGAAACCGGGCAGCTAGAGTGCAGGAGAGGATCGTGGAATTCCATGTGTAGCGGTGAAATGCGTAGATATATGGAGGAACACCAGTGGCGAAGGCGACGATCTGGCCTGCAACTGACGCTCAGTCCCGAAAGCGTGGGGAGCAAATAGGATTAGATACCCTAGTAGTCCACGCCGTAAACGATGAGTACTAAGTGTTGGGAGTCAAATCTCAGTGCTGCAGTTAACGCAGTAAGTACTCCGCCTGAGTAGTACGTTCGCAAGAATGAAACTCAAAGGAATTGACGGGGGCCCGCACAAGCGGTGGAGCATGTGGTTTAATTCGAAGCAACGCGAAGAACCTTACCAGGTCTTGACATACTCATAAAGGCTCCAGAGATGGAGAGATAGGTATATGGGATACAGGTGGTGCATGGTTGTCGTCAGCTCGTGTCGTGAGATGTTGGGTTAAGTCCCGCAACGAGCGCAACCCTTATCGTTAGTTACCATCATTAAGTTGGGGACTCTAGCGAGACTGCCAGTGACAAGCTGGAGGAAGGCGGGGATGACGTCAAATCATCATGCCCCTTATGACCTGGGCTACACACGTGCTACAATGGATGGAGCAGAGGGAAGCGAAGCCGCGAGGTGGAGCGAAACCCAGAAAACCATTCTCAGTTCGGATTGTAGTCTGCAACTCGACTACATGAAGTTGGAATCGCTAGTAATCGCGAATCAGCATGTCGCGGTGAATACGTTCTCGGGCCTTGTACACACCGCCCGTCACACCATGAGAGTTGATAACACCCGAAGCCGGTGGCCTAACCGCAAGGAGGGAGCTGTCTAAGGTGGGATTGATGATTGGGGTGAAGTCGTAACAAGGTATCCCTACGGGAACGTGGGGATGGATCACCTCCTTTCTAAGGAGAGAGAAGAGAAGTGAAGTTTCATTAATACTGTTTAGTTTTGAGTGATGCTCAAGAGGAGTATTGCTTAAAAGAGATCATTGAAAACTGGATAATAGAAAATTTGCGATAGAAAAGAAGAGATCGAGATAAGAGATTATTGAGGTCTTTCTGGAGAAGTCGAAAACTAAGAAAAGAATCACTGAAGAGACGAAAGTAAATAGGAAAGTGATCAAGAACACCAATAGGTAAAGTAAGAAAGAGCGTATGGCGGATGCCTAGGCACAGAGAGGCGAAGAAGGACGCAGCAAACAGCGAAATGCGACGGTAAGCAGTAAGCATGCGAAGAGCCGTCGATATCCGAATGGGGGAACCCACCCGGAGTAGAGACCGGGTATCCTGAAGTGAATAAATAGCATCAGAGAGGCGAGACTCAGGGAACTGAAACATCTAAGTACCTGAAGGAAGAGAAAATAAAGAAATGATTCCCTAAGTAGTGGCGAGCGAAAGGGGAGGAGCCCAAACCGATCCAAGGATCGGGGTTGAAGGACTGTCGAAAAAGAGCAAGAAGACATTATAGACGAACGGAATG
>NZ_JMLH01000123.1 GCF_000686665.1 Thomasclavelia saccharogumia DSM 17460
CGGACACCGAAATTGATACCGAGGAATTAAGTTCTTTTCTGGGAGAAACTCTGCCTGAGTATATGGTGCCGAAGTTCTTTGAACGGATTGAAGAAGTTCCTTTAAATCTAAATGGAAAAGTTCTAAGGAAAGAGCTAAAAAAGCCCAAACAGACAATCAAGACGCAAGAGAAAGTTTTTCCACATACACAAACAGAAAAAAGATTGGCAATTATATGGGAAGAAATTCTTGGAATACAGAAAATAGGGATTAAAGATCAATTTTTAAGAATAGGTGGAGATTCTATAAAGATGGTCGCTGTTCTAGGAAAAATTACTGAAGAATTTCACGTTAAAATATCGTTTAGAGAATTTATAACTGCTAATACAATAGAAAAAATGGCATCACTAATAGAAGGAAAAAAAGGAATTTTAAAGGAGACTATTTATAAGCATAAAGAACATAATGTGGATACTGAATATGATGAGTTTCCTTTAACAGATGTCCAAATGGCTTATTTAATAGGGAGAAACGAGGGAATTGCTTTAGGTGGTATTTCTACACACGGATATTATGAGATATTGACACACTTGAATATAAGAAAATTAGAAGAAAGCCTTAATAAAGTTATTGAAATCCAGCCAATGTTACGGGCAATTATTAGTAAAAGCGGTACACAAAAAATATTGAAAGAGGTGCCCAGATATAGAATCTCTGAAAATGATATTAGAGGGTATACGGATGAAGAACAGGAGAATGTTATTAAAACAGAAAGACAAAGAATGTCCCATTATGTATTTGATACAGAAAAATGGCCTCTATTTGAGTTTAAAGCATTTCGAACTGATGAGGAGGAATATTATCTTTTTGTAGGGATTGATTTGTTAATAGCAGATGGAGGAAGTGTTAGAATATTTATTAGACAACTGTTAGACTTTTACTACGATAGGTTTGACAAGAATAGACAGAATGCTTTTACATTTAAAGACTATGTAGAGGCATTAAATGATTTTAGTGAAAGCAGTACATATAAGGAAGATAAAGATTATTGGATGGAACAAATATCTCTGATTCCACCGGCGCCAATGCTTCCATTACAAAAAGATCCAAGTGTAATTAGAAAACCTCAGTTTGCAAGAATTGAGAAAGTGATACCAAAATCAGAATGGAATGTTCTTCAAAAGGAAGCAAAAAAGAAAGGCATAACAACATCTACACTTTTATGTACCGCATATGCTTTAGTTTTAGGATACTGGAGCAATCAACCTGAATTGACTATTAATGTTACAGTTTTTACCAGGTATCCATTTAATGAAGGTGTTACAGACATAGTTGGAGATTTTACTTCAGTAATTTTATTACGGGTTAATTTGCTTGGTAGAAGTGATTTTTGGAAATTAGCCAGTGAGATTCAAAATCAATTAATGGATGCTCTGGAGCATAGGCATTATGATGGAATGAATGTGATTCGTAAAATTGCAGAACAAGCAGAAATGAAAGAACAGGCAGTTATGCCAGTTGTCTTTACGAGTCTTCTCTTTTCTATGGAGGAAGGTGATATAGTAACCATAGAAGATTTGGGTGAAGTTAAAATGGGAGTTAGTCAAACCTCTCAGGTATACTTGGACTATCAAGTGATGGAAACTAAAGAAGGATTGTTGATTACATGGGACTACATTAAGGAATTGTTTACGCCAAATATGATAAGTACTATGTTTAAACAGTACATTAATATTGTCGAAAGTTTATCAAAGAATGTAATTTCCATGCCTCATTTAGATTCAAAAGAACAGGAAGTATTTACAGCCTATAATGATACGAAGCTGGATATGCCAATATTGCCGATACAGACAACATTTAAAAAAATAGCAGAAAAATATCCTGAAAAGATTCTTATTGCAGATAATACTGGGGGTGTAACTTGCCATCAAGTGGATAAGCAATCTTCACAAATTGCAAACTATTTATTGAACCAGAAAATAAAGAGAGGGGATGTTATTGCTGTTTTAGGGAATAGAAGAAAAGAAACCATTATTAATATCCTTGGAATTTTAAAAGCGGGTGCTGCCTATGTGGCGATAGATCCGGAATATCCGGAAGAACGGAAAAAATACATACTGTCTCACAGCGAAAGTGTGATGTGTTTAGATGCAGATTTTTATGAACGTGAAGAAATTTGTGA
>NZ_JMLH01000124.1 GCF_000686665.1 Thomasclavelia saccharogumia DSM 17460
ATTATGGAAAGTAACCAGAATATATATTGATATATTAATATATTCCTCATTATTTACTTTCCATAATATTTATGGTAATTAGACTTTGAAGGAGGTGCATATTTATGCATGATAAATTATCAAAGTCTGTTTTATTACTACATGTTTTTCCAGAAATTAGTTCTTATCTGAAACATTTAAAAATTCGAAATCCACGCTTTTCAAATTATTGCATTGTATTAAAAGCTATATTAAATTTCCATGAAAACATGAACTTTAACTACATTACTTCAAATTCTCTATTTTTATTTATAAAGTCCCTTTATTTTAATGGAAAATTTGATGTAAGGAGTAAATATCTGCGAGTTATTTCTATTATTGATGACTTCTATGAATTGGATATGCATAATCAATTTAATAATCAAGCAAACAATCTTATTGATTTTTCCTTTCAATTTTTGAAAAATTGGGAACAATCACATAGTATAAATGCTGTCAGCACTATTAAATCTTATCTTTTACGTTTTCTTCTTTATCTATATTTTAATAATATTTTTTCTTTGGATAAGATTACACAAAATATCATAATCAGTTATCTTGAATTTACAAAAAAATTTCTTAAACCAGTTTCTGTTCATGATCTCATTTGTAAATTGAGACTTATATTAAAATATGCTTATGATGAAAATTGGATCGATCAAAATTATTCGTTATTGCTTTATGGAATTAAATCCTATAAAAACACACAACTTCCTGATTTTTATACAGACAGTGAAATCAGTTGTATTATCAATTCTATCAATAGAGATCATGAAGCAGGAAAACGAAAATATGCGATAGTACTTTTATGCTCATTACTCGGTATAAGAGCAGTTGATATTTCTTTATTAAAAATTAAAGATATCCATTGGAATGACAACTGTGTAATATTTGTACAAAGCAAAACATATAGAGAAGTCAAACTTTATATTCCTTATGAATTAAAACATGCAATACTAGACTATTTAAAAATACGAACAGATACATCGTCACCATATTTATTTACTCATTTACCAAAAAACGGATTAAAAAGAAAGCTTTCAAAAATGAGAATTACAGCAATAGTTCATGAAGCATTCCTAGAATCTGGAATTAATTTAAAAAATAGAAAGTCTTACTCACATGTACTAAGACACTCGTTGGCACATCAGCTAATTAATAATGGGAAAACAAACACAACAATAGCTAATATATTAGGACATGCTACATCTGAAAGTACAAAAGCTTATTCTAAAATTAGTGTTGAAACTTTGAGGTTTTTAGCTTTGGAGGTGCCGGTTTATGAATGAAATAAAGTTAAATAATATATCAAATTATGAACTTCGAAAATTTATTACCTATAAAAGATCTTTGGGATATTCATATAGTGGAGCAATATTATATCAGTTGAAGCATATTGATTGTATGATTTTAGAGTTTCAAGAATTACATCAATTATCAGATGATACAGTTCTTTCGAAAAAATGTGTAGAATATATCATTTCAAAAAAAGAAGCAAATCAAAAATATACCTATGCCAGTCTACTAAGACAATTTGGGTTATATCTCGTAAAAATGGGTAAAAAAGCATATGTTATACCAAAGAAATCGTTACCTGCAAGGAAACGGCAGTTTAATCCATATATTTTTGATAATGAAGAAATTTATAATGTAATCAGAGCAGTCGATAATTATTGTCAAAATAACCAAAATTTGAAACCATATATCAAGAAAACAATGCCATTGATTATAAGATTACTTTATTCTTGTGGATTACGCATATCTGAAACTTTGAATTTGAAAAGAGAAAATATAAATCTTACAAAAAAATATATATTTATTAAAGATGCAAAAAATAATAAATGTCGCTATGTCCCTCTAAGTGAAAGTATGTGCAAATGCTTAGAAAAATATCAAAATGAAGTATTTTTTGTGAATAAATTATATTTTCAACTTGATAATTCTAAGCCTTTGACCAAAGAAGTTGTTTATTATCATTATAAAAAAATCATAAAAAAAATTGGATATAATGAAAATCTTACCAATAAGAAAATGAGTTTGCATACATTAAGACATACTGCAGCAGTACATATGATTG
>NZ_JMLH01000125.1 GCF_000686665.1 Thomasclavelia saccharogumia DSM 17460
ATTTATGAATAACAGAAAAGATGGCTGTTTTTACTTTAACAACCATCTTATCTTAATTCAATGATTTTTCATTTTCTCTTAACTTAATACCATTGCCAAAAACAGTAGCTTTAGCTCAACAAATTATTGATACTTATAATCCACAATCAGCACAGGATATGGATGAAGCTTTAAAAGATATTTTTGGACCATTATTTGAATCAATGCTTCAGGGAGAAATGAACAACCATCTTGGTTATGCATCTAACAGTAAAGAAGAAAAAAAGACATTAAACAGAAGAAATGGTTATTCTCCTAAAAAAATAAAAACATCAAGAGGAGAATTAGATATTAATATACCTAGAGACAGGGAGGCATCTTTTGAACCGCAAATTATTCCTAAGAGAACGAGAGATGTTTCGGACATTGAAAATAAAGTCATCTCAATGTATGCAAAAGGAATGTCTCAAAGAGATATATCAACCACAATTGAAGATATCTATGGATTTTCGGTTTCTCATGAAATGATTTCCGATATAACCGATGCTATCATTCCTGAACTGGAAAACTGGCAAAACCGACCACTATCTCAATGTTATGCATTCTTGTTTGTCGACTGTTTATATGTGACAGTAAGAAATGATTATGAGGTAAAGGAATACGCTGTATATGCTGTTTTAGGCTATGACATCAATGGAAACAAGGAAATACTGGGGTTATGGTTAAACGAGACAGAAAGCAAGCATAAATGGATGCAGATTTTTGATGAAATCAAAGCGAGAGGTGTGGAAGATGTTTTCTTTATATCTATGGATGGTGTTAGTGGACTTGAAGATGGTGCGAAAGCAATATTTCCCAATGTTGTGGTACAAAGATGTATTGTCCACCTTATAAGGAATTCTATTAAATATGTCCCAAGCAAGGATTATAAGCGATTTACACAATCATTGAAAAAAGTTTATGGGGCTCCTAGTTTAAAGGCGGCCAAAAGCGCATTTGAAACATTTAAGAATGAGTGGAGACAATATCCGGGAGCAGTTGATGTATGGGAAAGGAACATTCATCATGTAGAACAGCTGTTTGATTATGGATCAGCCATCAGAAAAGTTATGTATACAACCAATGCAATTGAAAGTGTCAATTCAAGTTTTAGAAAGGTCATAAAAAAAGGAGCATTTCCAAATGAGACAGCGGTATTAAAAGTGTTATATTTAAGAGTTCTTGAATTATCGAAAAAATGGTCAGGTGGGCGTGTATCAAATTGGGCAATGGTTATGAATCAATTAATGATGGATGATAGATTCTCAACAAGAATCCAAAAATATTTAGAAAAATAAAATGACCTATATATACTCGATATAAGTCATTTCTATAGTTCTTTGACAATTTAATAAAATTACTTACACAAATTTCTTGACATTCCCTTCTCGATTCAAAAAGCAAATTTTGTGTTTTTCACTAAAATAATTTTATATAAAAAATATACAAAATGAACTTATCCATTTAGGATAAGTTCATAACTTTGGTCAATTGTGGGGTTTTGAGAAGTGTAAAGAAATGCTGGCTCTTTATATATTATCTATTTTTTGTTTAAGAGTTTCAAACTCTTCATCATAGGCATATTCAAATATCATTTCAAGCTGTTTTTCGTCTAATTCAGCAACCCATTTCGCACAATCAATATGATAGCGCTTTTTTAATATTCTAATACATGTTTCTCTATTTTTTTGAAGAATTGCGTTTTTTCCAATCTCAATACCCTGTTCAACTCCTTCTTCTCGTCCAATTTCAATGCCTTGTTCAATGCCCTGCTCGATTCCCTGTTCGATACCTTTTTTGATTCCTTCTTCGATCCTTTTAGCTGTCTTTTCTTCACGTTCCATCTCTAACGATTCAGTTCTAAGCTTCGCTAACGCTAACTGGTTCGCTAATGACCATATCGGCTCATTGCTTCTAAACTTGTCATACATCTTTATCACCATCTC
>NZ_JMLH01000126.1 GCF_000686665.1 Thomasclavelia saccharogumia DSM 17460
TTATGTGAAAGAGGGATCAGAACATTTGAAAGCTATACAAGAAACACATTAGATCTACAAGCGATCCCGGTAGTGAAGAAACTGACACATTTACCAATCATAATCGATCCAAGCCATGCCGGAGGGAAATGGTGGTTAGTGGAACCGATGGCAAAAGCATCAGTAGCAGGTGGAGCAGATGGATTGATGATAGAAGTGCATAACGATCCTGAAAAGGCGTTATGTGATGGACCACAGTCATTGAGACCAGAGAAATATGAGAAGTTATTAAAACAAATCAGTAAGATAGCCGAAGTTGTGGGTAAGAAAGTATAATAAAGATCTCTACTATTAACGTAGAGATTTTTATTAGATGATAAGATAGTTAAAATCTGATATAATTACTATAATCAAGTAATTATATACGAGGGAGAAATTATTATGATGGTAAATAGATTTCTAGATCAAATATATGAAGGCTATAGTGTGACAGGTAAAAAATATTGTTTTATTTTAGGAGCCGGAGCTTCTAGAAGTTCTGGGATTCGTACTGGTGAACAATTGATGAAAGAGTGGCATCAGTATTTATGGGCTGATGAAAGAGGCAGTGAATATATAAAAGAATGTGCTGATGATTTAGATCCCCAATACGGTAGAGATATATATAAGCGCTTTTTTAATCAGGATTATACTATTAAAAATGATGATTATTTTGATCTTTTTGATTTACGTTTTGCGGGAAGAACAAATGATGGATATTCTTTTTTGGAAAACGAATTAGAAGGTAAAACACCAAGTTATGGCTATTTTCCACTTGCGATTTTACTTGCGAATACGAGAAATCATTTAGTTATAACTACTAATTTTGATTCATTGATTGAAGATGCTCTATTAATATACACCGATAAACATCCCCAAGTAGTAAGTCATGAAAGTTTAGCGCCATATATTTCTGGTGAATTTAAAAGACCAGTAGTAGCTAAGATTCATCGCAGTTTATATTTCAATCCTTTGAATAGAAGAAAAGATATGGATGCTTTAGCGAAAAATTGGGAAGGGGTCTTGAAAAAAGTTCTTAAGGAATACATTCCGATCGTTATTGGTTATGCAGGTGGTGATCATACTTTAATGTCGCTACTGGAAAAGGAATCAGGTTTATGCAAAGAAGGTATTTACTGGTGCTATGTTGGTGATAAACCGGATGAGAGAGTATATAATGTTGTAAGAAAAAACAAGGGGAGTTTAGTGGAAATAGATGGATTTGATGAGATAATGTTTCAAATCGCTGAAAAATTTCATGAAGAAGCAAATTTTAATGATCCGGTAGAATATATGAAGCTTCAAACAGAAAAACGGTGTCAAAAATATCAAGATGAATTTAATAAGCTAAAAGAGGCGTTGGAGATAAAAAATAATCAATCTAATCAAAAAAATATACTTCAAAAAGATGATATATATACTTATATAAAGCGTCAAAATGCTAACATTCATTATCGTCATAGCTGGGAAGAATTTGAAAATAAAAATTATGAAAAATCATTGGTGGAAATTGAACAGGCAATAAAATTGTTTCCCCAAGAATCAAAATATTATTATAGTCGAGGAATTTTTTTACATACATTAAAAAGATTTTATGAGGCATTAGAAGATAAAAATAAGGCAATTGAATTATTGCCTCAAAAAGACGATTATTATTATAGTCGCTCAATGACATTAGCTCGATTATTAAAATATGAAGAAGCATTAAAAGATATTGGTTATGCAATTCATTTAAATTCCAATAAAATGAAATATTATCAATATGCTATGAAACTATTAAAAGAATTAGAGGAAAATGAAAAAATAGAAGAATGATGTTAAATAATGCCAAAAATATGGTTAATTTTGTTACTATTCACAGTATAAATAACAGTACTCAAAAAAGCATAACCTTTTTCTAGTCAAATTCGTTATGCTTTTTCATTTGTTCAATTG
>NZ_JMLH01000127.1 GCF_000686665.1 Thomasclavelia saccharogumia DSM 17460
TTTTGACAACTTAGGAGGTCACTTCATATTATCTTTTTACTATTTGCGCCATTTTTTAATTTCCCGTCTAATCAAAAAATGTAACCACTTTCATTATAAATCCTTATCATTTTTTTAGCAATATTTCACATAAATTGTGCAAATAATTAACGAAAAAGCATAAATATAAAACCATAATTTTACTTATTTTTATAAATAAATTTAACTTAAATAAAAATATCTTTATATAAAAAAATGTGTTATAGCTTAGACCATAACACATTTTTAATCACATTCTATAACTGATACATCATTTTGTTCTTGTCATTGAAATCAGTTTAATTCTAGGTTCCTTTTTTGTTGTATAAATTATTAATTTGTTGTTTTAATACTAACTATGCTAACTTTGCTTCCTTAGTAATGTATTCTTGAACAATTTTTTGAATTTTTTCTGGTGTTTCCCGTTTTAGTGGATACCAGCCTTTAGAATACATTACATCAAATACTTCACGTTGAATTTGATAAACTTCCTTTTGAATGCTAATAAGTTTATTTGCTAGTTCTTGATTTGAACTTTCAATAATGAAGGTCGTATAGTCACTCAATAATGATTTTAAACATAATAAAATATCATTTATTTTATCATAATCATTAAACACATTTTCATTAGGAAGAATCGGCTGTTTTGGTGGGTTATTATCCATTATTCAAACACCCCAGCAATTCACTATAATGATTTTTAAGAGTACTATTTACCCTACTTAAAGTCATTTTAATATCACTATCTTCTACACTTTCTTCATATAAATTTAACTTTTTGCATAAAACGTCAATACTATTTAACTGATCGTTAAACGAACCACTATCTTTAGTTGAAATCATTTTTGGTGGTCTATTCATAAAATTCCTCCTTCATAATTAGCTTGAGCAATTTTACTCATACTATACATGTTTAAAAATAAAAAAGAATCGTAAACTAGAATATAGTTTATAATTCTTATTCTCTATGTAAGGAAATCTCATTAACAGAAATTTTATATTTTTGATAGTTACTATCAATAAAATCAACAGTTCCATCTTCATTTAATTTAGTAAAAGTCACTAATCCATAATCTTGAAACTGAACTCTTTTATTCTTTAAATAAGAAATATCATTAGCACGATCCAAAATTTGATCATAGCAATCCTGTTGATAAAGATTATAATAAATTTTAAAATAAGTTAATATCGTAATCATAATTGGTTTAATTAAATAATTTTGTCCCATTTTCATTTTCATTGATGCATATTCACCACTTATTGAATTTACATTCAACCCAATTCCAATAACTACCGCATCTGATTCATCCTGATGCAAAGCTTCAACTAAAATCCCACAAATTTTTAAATCATCAACATAGATATCATTTGGCCATTTTATTTTCCCTTCAATTCCGTATCTATCTAATAATTCAACTACACTACATGAAGCTATTTGCGCTAGCTTATACAAATCTTGAGGATTTTTAAACTCTTTAATAAGAATACTCATTAAAAGATCTTGTCCTTTTTGACTTTCCCAAATATGACCATTTCGTCCATGTCCAGTAGTTTGATGATTGCATCTTACTACGCTAAAATCAGGTAATTTATCGATATTTCTTTTAACGTACTCATTGGTTGAATCAACCTCATCCAACTCAATATAATTCATACTGACACCTCTAATCTATATCTATTAATCTATTATACTACATTAAAAATCTTTCTACAATTATAACTATCTTTGAGTCAGCAACGACGAGTAAATTTTTTAATTTAAGCAGTTTTAATGATAAATATCTTAAGTGTTTATGACTGCTATATTTTTTTCTGTTTTTTTGG
>NZ_JMLH01000128.1 GCF_000686665.1 Thomasclavelia saccharogumia DSM 17460
GTTGATATTTTTGTCATGGGCGATGATTGGAAAGGGAAATTTGATTTTTTAAAAGATTATTGTGAAGTAGTATATTTACCTCGTACAGAAGGTATTTCGACTACAAAAATTAAAAATGATTTATATAAATATTAGAAAAGAGGCTATATGAAAATCTTAGTTACAGGAGCTAAAGGTTTTGTAGGACAAAACCTTGTATCTTCATTAAAAAATATTAGAGATGGTAAAGATAGAACAAGGAATATTGTTATTGAAGAAATATATGAATATGATGTAAATTCTACTAAAGAACAATTGGATAAATATTGTAGCGATTGTGATTTTGTTTTTAATCTAGCTGGGGTCAATAGACCTAAGAATCAAAATGAATTTATGGAAGGTAATTTTGATTTTGCTAGTACACTGTTAAATACTTTAAAAAAATACAACAATAAATGTGGTGTAATGCTTTCATCATCAATACAGGCAACATTACTTGGTAGATATGCAGGTAGTGAATATGGTAAGAGCAAATTAGCTGGAGAAAAGTTATTCTTTGAATATGGGAGAGATAATGGTGTTAATGTATTTGTTTATCGCTTCCCTAATTTGTTTGGTAAGTGGTGTCGACCTAATTATAATAGTGCTGTAGCAACTTTCTGTAATAATATTGCCAATGATTTAGAAATAACTGTTAATGATTCTAGTGTTGAATTAGAGTTATTATATATTGATGATTTAATTATTGAGATGTTGGATATTTTGGAAGGAAAAGAACATCATTGTGTATTTGATGGTGTTAATGCTGTTGAAGATAAAAATGGCAAATATTGTTTTGTTCCTATAACTTATAAGGTAACTTTAGGAAAGATTGTTGAATTATTAGATAGATTTAAAAATCAACCACTAAACTTAATAATGCCAGAAATACCAGAAGGAAGTTTTGTTAAGAAATTATATAGTACTTATCTTTCTTATTTACCAAAGGATAAAGTTATTTTTCCTTTAAAGATGAATATTGATGAAAGAGGAAGTTTCACTGAATTACTAAAAACAGAAAACTGTGGGCAGTTCTCCGTCAATATTTCTAAACCAGGCATTACTAAAGGACAACATTGGCACCATAGTAAATGGGAATTCTTTATTGTGGTATCTGGTCATGCTTTGATTCAGGAAAGAAAAATAGGAAGTGATGAAATAATTGAGTTTGAAGTATCAGGTGACAAAATTGAAGCAGTACATATGTTACCAGGATATACCCACAATATTATTAATTTGTCAGATACAGATAATCTTATAACAATAATGTGGGCAAATGAGAGATTTGATCCAGAACATCCAGATACATATTATGAAGAAGTATAAAAAAGAAGTAAAACGCACTTTTAATAAAGTATATAATAATGAAGGATAAGATATTGTATTGCAACGATAGACCGATTTGGGTATTATATACTTAAGGAAGTGATGAAAATGATGATGGAAATGGTATTAAGTGAGAAAAAGGCTAAAGAAAATAACATTGATATTGATGAGTGCTATGAAAAAGTAGATCGTTTTTTTAAAAAAAGAGGCGTTAAAAAATTATCTAAAGGAGTGTACTTAGGCAGTAAAAAAGATTTTAATACTTTTATGACTGCACAATGGGATCTACCAGAATCAGCATGGTTTTTAAAAATAGTAGACAAGTGGTATTTTCGTTACGAAGGCGATACGATCGAATATCGAGAAGATGCATTAGAATCATATTATCGAGTTGAAGAGAGAAATGCCGACTATCCATGGTAGAAAAGCAATAAATTTTGATTTAAATGATAATCTTCTAAAAAAATATTATCCTTCAAAAAGT
>NZ_JMLH01000129.1 GCF_000686665.1 Thomasclavelia saccharogumia DSM 17460
CGTCCAGACCGCCAATGGTTCCGTAGCTCAGTCGGTAGAGCAGAGGACTGAAAATCCTCGTGTCGCTGGTTCGATTCCGGCCGGAACCACCATTAAAATTTAATTCACTAAGTAATTAGTAATGAGATAATACATTTTAATGTGTTATTTTTTTATAAAGAAAATTTGTTGATAATAAATATTAAAGGATAAGCAAATTTTTTATTAAATGGAATCAAATACCTAGATTTTAACTATAACTATATTAAAATTTCTTAAAGAATTGATTAATTGGATAAATTTGAATATGTGGAAATAAAAAATCATAATATATTAAATAATGAAGCATTAGCTGCCTGCTTTGTAAAAAATTTATATGTCATTGATTTTTTAGAGGAAAACTATTGTGGTAAGACTGTGAACAAAGGGATAATAGATAAGATATTATGAAGAAGTATATCTCTAATTGTACTGTTTTTTAATTCTTAAATTTGAGAATATCTAGTATTTATAAGATGATTTTATTTTAACCAGATATAATAAGATTAGTTACAATAAATATCTTAATTACTCGAATTATACTTTTCTAAATAAAACATTAATATTAACAATAACTATAAATAGTAAGTTCTGTTTCGAAATAAAAATTTAATTAAAAATAGAATCAGCTAGCTGCTTGATTTTTTATGATTTATAATGACTATGTTTTAAGATAGAATATTTATTTTTATGCAATAACTTTGGATGAAAATTGAATGGTTGTTTTTATTTTATAATATGGTATACTATTGTCTATTAAAGAGGTGTTTAGATGAAGTATAAAGAGTTTCGAATGTTGATTTTTTCAGTTGTTTTTTTCTTTGTAATTATTGGTGTATGTATTTATTTTGCACTAGATCATAATCGCTCGAAAGTAATTATTGGGGTCATTTTATCGTTCGTTGTATTAATGATGCTGACGACTAAATATAATATGAAAATATTCAATGATTCGGTATTGATTTATGAATTTAAAGGAATTGGAATTATGCCAGCGTTAGTTGATTATAAGAATATTAAGGATGTAACTTTAATTAGTAAACATAAAGTTAAAATAAAACATAAAGGTATTTCTACATTGTATATTTTAGATGCCGAGACTTTTTATGAAGAATTGTTGGAAAATATCAAAGAATATGAAAATATGATTAGCAGTTAGTCTTATATGTTAATTTATTTTTGAATGATTATTAAAAATAGTAATTTTAAATAGAAAATAGATAGCTAATTCTTACTCGATAATGGGTAATTAAAAATTAAGAGATTTCTAAAAATGATCATATAGTAATCATTTAGGAAATCTCTTTTTTAATGCTTACCCTAAAGTAAGAAATAACCAGATAATTATTTTCTATTTTTATGATAATTTAATAGGATTAATTTTTAAAAAAAGTAATTTTTTAGATTGTAAAAGATAAAATAGTAGAAAATATATGCTTCATCCATATTATTTAGAAAACAAAAAAACTTGAGAAGTTAAATATTTGGAATATATATTATTTTATAAAAAAATAACTAATAAAAAGAAGTAATTTCTCTAATTATTTTGTAAAAGATAATGAGGAGGAAAAAATATGATTCATGAAAAAACT
>NZ_JMLH01000130.1 GCF_000686665.1 Thomasclavelia saccharogumia DSM 17460
AGGAATCAGATAATTAGCAGGAGCTTTTTTGAAGACAGGATTATTTTCATCGTCATATGAAAGACCGCCACCGGAAACAATCATATGAATATGAGGATGAAACCAAAGGTTCTGCCCCCACGTATGAAGAATAGAAGTAAACCCAATCTGACCGTAATAAGATTCAGAAATTTTTAATAAAGACTGTGAAGATATTTTAAAAAGCAGATTATACATTTTTTCCTTGTTGTTGAAAAAAATATCGTTCAATGAATCAGGGACAGTAAAAACAATATGAAAATAGGGAATATCAAGAAGAAAGCTGCTAAATCTGTCAATCCATTTTTCTCTGGAATGACACTGACAGGAAGGGCAGTGACGATTGCCGCAAGAATTATAATGAATGACTTTATGGCCGCAGTCTTCACAAATGTAGGAATTATATCCAAAGGTATCAGTTTTACAGGCAGCCATATAGTTAAAAGTCTTGAGTTCTTCATTGTTGAGACAGCAGCGAGAAAGAAAATAATCTTTTTCGTTCTGCATAATAAGCTGAATGTTAGTTTTCATGAGCAGCACCATCTTTCAAAAGGGTATCGATATAAGAGATATGATTATTCATCATGTTTCTTGAAAAATGCAGATAACGAGAAGTAGAAGCCAGTGAACTGTGACCAAGACGGTACTTCAGATCAAGAAGATCGCCACCAGCTCTAAGGAAATTGACGGCATAAGTATGTCTAAGACAATGGAAGGTAAAAGAAGCAGGTATACCGGCAATATCTTTATAGAAGTTAAAATGTTTTCTGATGGTTTCATTACAGGTTTTAGGAGCACGGCTGAAAATGAAGAAATATCTGTTGGAACCGGGGTTGATATTGTATTCCTTTGCGTAGCGTTGAATAGCAGAGTATGAAGTATTGTCGATAGGAACATAACGCGACTTGTTTCTTTTAGATTTACGAATATATATGGACATATTAGATCTGTTTCTTGTGGAAATATCAGAGATTTTAAGAGAGATGATTTCGTTGATTCTAAGACCGCAGCATAAGGCAAGTTTAATAATACAGTCCATTCTTGAATCAATATAAACAGCGTTAAGAAGTGATCTGATCTGATGGTCGAATAAGAAGTCAATATCTTTAGGAGTGAATTTAGACTTAGGGACTCTGTAAAGATTTAAGTTCTTATTCAAAACAGCGAAAAAGAAAAAACGTATATAAGCATTGTTGGCATTAATAGTATTCTTAGATAAAGGAGTAGAATGAAGATAGAGGAGATAATCTCTGAAGTGGTCTTCGTTAATATCAAAAAGATTGTCATAATTAATGAAATCAAGAAAACGAGCGATACCGTCCATATAATTGATAATAGTTTTATCGGCAAGGTTTTTTAAATCGAGAGCGATCCTAACATCATTAAGGATAGGAAATTGTTTGATTTTGTCATTTATAGATTTAGTATTCATAATTAATCAGTCCTTTCTGTTATAAAATGACAACTAAATTATAAATAAAAAAAGCCATCATAAGAAAGATGGCAAACAAAAAAATATAGAAAACATAAAGAAAGAATTGAGCTAACGCGTAGCGTTTTAGTACAAT
>NZ_JMLH01000131.1 GCF_000686665.1 Thomasclavelia saccharogumia DSM 17460
TTTTTTTATATTTATTAATTTAATTTGATTTGTTCCTGTCTTTTTTTGTTTATATAATGTGCTAATCAACATTAAGCCGTAGCGAGCTTACGGGCTTCGATATATAAGTCAATATCCTCAATGATATAGTTTGTGCCTGTCGTATGTAGGGCTTCGTAACAGGAATAGATATACTCCCACACTCGGTAACGGCTGAAAAGCTCCGCAAGCTGCTTGCCCGTTAAATGCTTTGCCAGCTTATATTGCTCGGCACAATAGATCATAAATTTTCCTTGACTGCTCATAATTAAATCTCCTCTGGCAATTCAAAACTGCCTGTCTTTTTTTCTTCATCAAACAGATTGAACAAGGTAAGAGGGCTGAAATGCCATAGCTTCGTTTCTTCCTGCTCCAAAAGAGCATATACCTTTGAATTGTAAAATTCATTTGAAGCTGTCAGTTCATCATACGCATAGTTTTCTGTAATCAAGTAAACGACTTGTTCAACCAACACGCCCATAACAGCGCTAAATTTTTCTGCTCCCATTACAATTCCTCCTGCGGGATTGTCCCAATAAATTTAAGATAGGAAAGCGCCTTTTCAGACGATAGTACCAACTGATTATACAGTTTTTTAATTTTCAGCGCTTCCAAAGTCTGTTCTTTTGTAAGTATACCTGCTGAATAGAGCGTGAATGTCGTATAAACATCATCATTTGCGACGGGGCCGAAAATAAAGTCGTAGGATTCTCCTGTGTAATTGCCAGAACGGTTCTCCGATACAAAATCCAGCCAAGCCTCATTAGCACTATCAAAACGCAAAACCGAACATTCTTCAAATGCAAGGTTTTCGTCAATCTCGTAAATGCTGACGGCTTTTTCACCATCTTTGCGACGCTTTGTCACTTTGTCGGCAAAGCCTATCGCCTGTATTTTATTGGTCGTTGTGTAAAATCCAAAGCCAAAATCAAGAAACCGATTCTGTAGGATCAATTTCGGCTCGGAAACAATTACATTACTGCCATGATATAGAATCATCCTGCACCCTCCAGTACTTTATCTGCAATCGCTTTTTCCTTCTGCAAGGATTTTACCATTGCCTCAATGTGCCGCCGTTTCTCTACAAGGGCGCGCACATTTTCAATTTCTTTTTTGCTGATATACTGTGAAACGACCTTTTTGCCATCCCTGTATTTCAGATAATAATATGTTTTCTCGCCAACCATCTTTTCCGAGATTGTGCCTTTCGGTAAAGCGGAAAGCTCACTTTGATACTTAGCAAGCATATATTCGATTCTTTGCTTTTCCTGCGTGACCGTATACAAAATCAAGTTCAATCCCATCACCTTCCTATTTTTATTATACACAACAAACCCAAAAATATCAACAATCTGTTGTTTAAGCATAAAGAAAAGTCACTTTCGATATGTGTTGATTAGCATTTTATTTTAACAAATTTTTGGCAAATTAAATTGGATAACAGAAGTAAAAGATATGAGCTAATTAGTAAAAAATAGCAAAA
>NZ_JMLH01000132.1 GCF_000686665.1 Thomasclavelia saccharogumia DSM 17460
TAACCATCATTTGGTAAGAACCATCCAAGTGGCATATCATTGTCAACATGTCCATCAATAACAGCTCTTGCTGAGAACTTATATGTATCATCATTAATTGTTCCTTTAAACTTATCAGCTTCTAAAGTTGGTCCTTCGTTATTCAACGTTTCTGCTGCTGCACCTTCTGGAATTACATATCCTGATGCTTGACCAGCTTCTGAATATTTATTTCCATCTTCTAAGACCCATTTACTGCTGTCTACTGGTCCAGACCAGCTATCACGGTTATAGCAGTTTAAATGTGCTAAATAGAAAGCATATTCTGGCAATAACATTGGATTTCCTGTAACAGTATAATATTCATTTAATAATGTTTCTGCCATGTTTGCTACATCATCATCGTTTGAAACGAAATAATATGCATCAAATTCTTTTTCATTATGTCTTGTTTGTACATTATCAATTCCATTACCAAAATTGTAGCTTCCCTGAGCAAATGTATTTCTCAACACACCATACCCTGCTGTTGACCAATAGAATGGATTTGGTGAAGCCACTCCACCATCTGTCCATTTACTTTCATTTGCAATATTGATTGTTTTACCTTTATGAGTGAAACGACCATTTTGAGTTCCACCACCAAAGAAATATTCATCATCAGCTTGTGCTAAATTTTGAACAGTTGTTGAGCCAATTGTTAAGGCTTCATTTTCACTCATAACAACTTTATCCGCAGCATTTTTTACAGTCATTTTTGCTGTTGCCTTATCAAGTACAATTTTTGTCCCATTTGTACTGATTTCAAATACTGTCCCAAGATCTTTTGCTGTAGCATCTGGATGCGAATATATATCCGAATCATCAGACTGTGCTTGGATCGTAGCTGTATGACTGCTGCTTCTTGGTGTTGCATATTCACTAAAATTTCCTGTAGGATCTACATTATAACGGAAAATACCATCTTCCAAAAATGTAATCCGACCTTCTACAGCACCATCGTTGAAACTTAATTCAACAACATTACCATTTGCTACAGCACTATCAACTTTAGTTAATTGTCCACTAAAAGTTTCCGCTGCAAATGTTGGTAAAGGTGCTCCAGTAGCAACCGTAGAAGCAGCTATAGCCATAGTTAACAATAACGCTCCCGCTTTTTTAACCTTCATTGTATTACTTCCTTTCCCTAATTTAAAAAACAAAAATTCACTTTTTTTCATAAAAAAGTTATAAATTAATTGATTCCTCCTTTCTGTTATGAAGTGACCTTTGTCAAGTGAAAATTACACATTCATAATAAAATTATTTAATTTTATCATCAATGGCATACAAAAGCCCCA
>NZ_JMLH01000133.1 GCF_000686665.1 Thomasclavelia saccharogumia DSM 17460
TCAATATTATTGATAATGATTTCAGAAACATTATACATTAAAAATGTTGCATTGATTTCCTGCTGTATCAGCTTCCTTTTTTTTGCATGAAAATAGACAAGTCCCATTGTATATTTTACCTTATTAAAAGCGGTTTCCTCTTTCCAGCGGTAATGATAAAGCTCTTTGAAATCTTCCAGCTGAAATTCATCTTCTGATAGATTTGTAATAATTGTTTCATAGGTATCATCTGTTATTTTAAAGCGAACAATTCTAAAAGATAATTCATAAAAATCCTGTGTTGGTCCCAGAAAATCAAATCTGGAAGTTGTAGGTACAAAGACATACTTATCTTTATGAGCTTTAATTTCTTTACTTTGAAATCTAGTCAATATACGAGTGACGTTCATATCAAATGTCCCGTTTTTTGTTTTTATGTTTGTCATTATGCCACTTTTGGTATCAATGTCTTTAACTCTGATTGCAAATTTAAGATTATTTTCAATGAAATAAGCCAACAGATTATAGTTTTCATATCCTCTATCTGCTGTAAAAATAGAATTTTGAGGATAATTCTTATGATTGATAATAGAAATCAATGCATCAGCCTCACGTTTTTTAGTTGAAGCATCAATACTCCAGTCATAGAAAATATGATTAAGACAGTCATATAAAGCATTCACATGATACTGACAGTATGGCTTTCCACCACCATCCGATTTTACCTTTGTATCATCATCCATAAAAGGGATATTGACATCAGATCCATCCTGAGCGAGAATGTAGTATCCGTTAATCGTCCTGTAATTGGCAAAACTATGAACGAACAGATTATTGATACGTTTAAAGATGGCAGGATCTAATAACTGACGTCTTTGACACATCGCCGAAGTTGAAGGCATATCAGTACAGTCAGAAAAGAAATGAGACATTTCACTAGCTGTAGAGTAATTAGAGAAACTTAAAATAGAATCAATCAATATACGAGCAGGTAATAAGCGATTACGAGTAAAATTTGAGATTGGATCATGGCAGAAGCACTGAATCCCTTCAAGAGTAAAATCGATAGATTGATTGAGAATCTTTTTGATCTTTTTTGGTGAATAGTAGATGTTTGAATTTGAATGTTTCATCATATGTAATACCTCCTAAAAAATACATCTACTAAAAAGGGCTAGTAATGAATATTTTGCTATTCATTACTAGCCACACGATTCTCACTATTTGTCAATAGCTAAATAAAAAAGTCTCTTTAAATTACATTAAAGAGCTTTTTCAGTATTTTAATGCCTAACTTAATGACATTG
>NZ_JMLH01000134.1 GCF_000686665.1 Thomasclavelia saccharogumia DSM 17460
TATGATTGAAAAAATGATCAGTAATGGTATAAATGTCAACCAAGATATTTATTTATTATCTTGTTTACTTGGACATGAGAAAATTACCGAAACAGAAGTCTATATTCATCTTCCATATTATAAATTTAATGATATGTCTCATATATCTGTAATAAATGAATTGTTTCCAAAGGTGAAAGAAAATGAAACATAGTAGATTTTCAGAACTTATCAGTAGATTTTTTACTGATTATTTAAGAAAGCAAAGAGGTGTCAGTGAAAATACAATCGAAACATATGCATACTCGTTACAGACTTTTATTGAATATTTAAAAAGTATTGGTATCCTAGAAAAAAATATAACTTTATGTCACTTAAAAAAAGAAATTGTCATCAAATATCTGAATTGGCTTGAAGATTATAAAAAAAATTCTATCAGAACAAGAAATTTACGTTTAGCAGTTATTCATACATTATGTGACTATATTATAAATCAAAATATTGAATATCTGGATCAATGTACTGATATTTTGAAAATTAAATTTAAAAAAGAAATAAAAAAACAAAAGAGATATATAGAAATGAAAGATATAAAACTTTTACTATCAAAACCTGATACGACCACAAAAAAAGGTATAAGAGATGTGGCTTTAATAAGTTTACTATATGATAGTGGTTGTCGCGTTAGTGAATTTATAGAAATAAAGGTAAAGGATATTGATTTTAAACGAAATACTATCTCACTGTTAGGTAAAGGTAGAAAACAAAGAGAAATACCTATATCATCAAATGTAAACTCAATTATCTTAAAGTACATTAGAGCTTTCGATTTGCAGAATAATGATTATCTGTTTATGAATTCACGTTTAAAAAAACTTACAAGACCAGGAATTACATATATAATTAATAAATATACTAATGAATGTCGAAAAGAAAATAAAGATTTTTTTCAAGGAACTATAACTCCACATATTTTGAGAAGATCAAAAGCTACACATCTATTGGAATGTGATATAAATATATATTATATCCGTGATTTTCTTGGTCATGAATCAGTACAAACCACTGAAATGTACGTAAGAACTAATATTAATATATTACAAAAAGCAATAATAGAGCGTACTGACAAACTTGAATTAAATAAAAAGAATGAAATTAAACAAGATGATTTAGTAATTACTTCTATACTGGATAGATTTAAATAAATAATATTATGGAAAGTAAATAATGAGGAATATATTAATATATCAATATATATTCTGGTTACTTTCCATAAT
>NZ_JMLH01000135.1 GCF_000686665.1 Thomasclavelia saccharogumia DSM 17460
AAAAACAGGTGAGAAAAATTATGAAGTTAGATATAAATATTAATCATTTTTAAAAAGGCACTTGAAAAACATGCAAAATAACGAAACTCAAAATAAAAAATACTTGCACATCTCTTTTGAATATGTTATTCTATATAGGCAGTCAGGAGAGATGTCTACGTAGCTCAGCTGGATAGAGCACACGCCTTCTAAGCGTGCGGTCAGGGGTTCGAATCCCTTCGTGGACGCCATTAAGAAAATAAAGTCTAAGCATATTGATAAATAGTGTTTAGACTTTTTTGTTTACTACTAAGTTTAAATAGACTAGTAATTTTGCTGGTAAATTGTTGTATATACATAAGTAACCAATAAAGAATGAGGTAGTTAATATGGAAAATTTAGATAAATTATTTGAATTAATTATAAAAATTGAAAATGAATTGGAAAATATTAATAAGGGTTGTTTTAATGATGAAATGACTAATTGTGAATGTAACTATATTGTTTTATTAAATGATTGTATAAGACCTCAAGAGTCAAAACATCATTAAATTACAACTTTTTGGATAAACTAATAGCTTTACTTTTTGTATTTTTATTAGATTCTTCACTAATATTTTTATATATATATTTAAATATTATATTTTTAAAATTATCTTCTTTTGAAAAAGGACGATTTTTGAGTTTCGATAAAAAATAAAGAACAGACAAAAAGTTATTCACAACTTGCCTGTTCTTGCTTGTTTTATAAGGGTAATCAGCCTCTAAAATTTATAAGATAAACAAAATTTAGGAAGAATTTTCCATGAACATTTATATGAAGTGAAAAGAGAAATTGTTATTTTTTTCAGGCTTTTTTAGATACCGAAACTCAAAATTATATTAACTTGCATTTTTATTAAATATATGCTAATATATTAAAGCATTAGAAATTAGATGTCTACGTAGCTCAGCTGGATAGAGCACACGCCTTCTAAGCGTGCGGTCAGGGGTTCGAATCCCTTCGTGGACGCCATTAGAAAAACACCCGTTTTATCGGGCTTTTTTATTACAAAAAAGCGTTTTGCAACATTTTTCTGGCACAAAATATCATTTTTTATTGTAAAGTACCACTTTTTGGTATAATAAATTATAAACTTAAACAAATTTTATAACCAAATAAAAAAAAGGATTCTAAATTATCCAACATTGGATAAAAATGTAATCCAGTAAAAA